>NZ_JAMYPH010000092.1:0-506 GCF_040320265.1 Mesorhizobium sp. M0751 | reverse complement strand
TCCTACCGCTCGGCGCCTGGAGCGTCGCTTGCGCACGGCCAGTCCTTCTTCGCGGTATAGCCGGTAGATGCGGTTGATACCCGATGCCTCGCCTTCGCGCCTGAGCAGAATGAACAGGCGTCGATAGCCGAAGCGGCGGCGCTCGTTGGCGAGGTCGCGTAACCTTGTGCGCAGCTCCGTCTCCGGCGGACGCCGGGACCGATAGCGGACCATCTTGCGATCAGCACCGACGAAGGAACAGGCCCGACGCTCCGACACGCCCATGGCGGCCTGCAGATGCGCGACGGCTTCGCGCTTGGCGGCGGGCCCTACCATTTTTTTGAAAGAAGCTCGCGCAGGGCCGACGCTTCCAGCATCTGGTCGGCGAGCAGCTTCTTCAGCTTCGCGTTCTCGTCTTCCAAGCCTTTCAGCCGTTTGGCATCGGAGACGTCCATCCCGCCATACTTCGCCTTCCAGTTATACAGCGTCGCCTCGGAGATCCCATGCTTGCGCGCCAGGTCGCCCGC
>NZ_JAMYPH010000091.1:0-583 GCF_040320265.1 Mesorhizobium sp. M0751 | reverse complement strand
ATGCACATCGGCGTCGACCAGGATCATACGCTGATCCGGCGCGTCGAGGTGAGCGACGCCTCGGTCACCGATACCGAGCCGGCCGACGCACTGATCAGCGGCGATGAAAAGGCGGTCTATGGCGATCAGGCTTATTATACCCACGCCAGACATGCCCGGCTGGTCGAGGCAGGCATCAAGGACCGCCTGATGCGGCGGCCCAACAAACATCATCCCGAGTTGCCGCCGCGCCAGAAGCGGCGCAACCAGCTGATCGCCAAGGTGCGAGCGGCGGTCGAGCGGCCCTTCGCCGTGTTCAAGGAGAGCTACGCCATGCGGCGCCTGCGCTTCTTCAACCTCGCCGCCAACCGCACGCAGTGCATGCTGGCCGCCTGCGCCTACAACCTGCGCCGCACGGTCAGCACCCTCCATCCGCCTGGCGAGAAGCCGGCATAAGCAGGAGTCCGTCCATAATCGGCCGGATGAGCCGATTATCCTGAAAAATTGCCTCGCTGAACGCCCAGGCAGCGCTCTCGGCGCTCAAAAAAGCATATATCTCTCAAATCGCATATCTATGCGCCTTCTCTGCAAAGGCCTCCTTGTG
>NZ_JAMYPH010000090.1:0-599 GCF_040320265.1 Mesorhizobium sp. M0751 | reverse complement strand
GTAAGCGCCTCGCCGATCACCTATGGGTTTGGGCTTGATGTTTTCCGGAATCGCCAGGGCATGAGTTCCTCGATCTGGCTCTGTGGATGGCCGTTGATGATGGCCTCGAGGGTTTCGGCGAGGTAGGCAACGGGATTGACGTCGTTGAGCCTGCAGGTGGCCACGACGGATGAGAGCAGCGCCCAGTTTTCGGCCCCGATCTCATGGCCAGCAAAGAGAGCATTTTTTCTGGTCAAGCATACGGGCCGGATGGCGTTTTCGACCGGGTTGGTGTCGAGCTCGAGCCGGCCGTCGCCGAGGAAGCGGGTGAGCCCTTCCCAATGGGCAAGACCATAGCGGATGTCTTCGGCCAGCTTTGAGCCCGAGGAGATCATCGACAATTGCTTTTCAAACCACGGCTTCAAGGCGGCGATGATCGGGGTGGAGTACTGCTGTCGGGCGGCGAGCCGAGCTTGTGGCGTCATGCCGCGCACCGTCGCCTCGACGGCGTAGAGCGTAGCGATCTGGCGCACGGCGGCTTCGGCGATCGGGGACTTGGTGTTGCGCGCCAGCTTCACAAAACGTCGGCGCAGGTGGCTCCAGCAATGGACGAGCAGCCA
>NZ_JAMYPH010000089.1:0-633 GCF_040320265.1 Mesorhizobium sp. M0751 | reverse complement strand
CACCCTTACCAAGAATTCTAATGTCAAAGCGGTCGGATGCTGCAAGCATGACGCTGTCTGAAAGGGCAAAAGTGCCGACGTCCATACCCGGCATGTTGTGAAGTGCATAGACCTCCTCGATGCCGAAACGCTCGAAGAGGCCATCCTCGGCCATTACCTTGGCGCCGCCACCACCCTCCTCAGCGGGCTGGAAGATTGCGACCAATGTGCCGGGAAAGGCGCGCGTTGCGGCGAGGTGTTTCGCGGCTCCAAGCAGGATCGCCATATGGCCGTCATGCCCGCAGGCATGCATCCGTCCGTGAACGGCCGAGGCGTGAGGCAGGCCCGTCGCCTCAAGGATGGGTAATGCGTCCATGTCAGCGCGGATGCCGATGGTCCGGCTCCCCGGTGCAATCCCGCCCCGGATAACTGCAACGACACCATTTCGACCGACGCCAGTCGCCACCTCGTCGCACCCGAAGCTGCGGAGGAGGTCCGCAACGCGTTCTGCGGTGCGGTCGACATCAAACAAAAGTTCCGGATGGCGATGGAAATCGCGGCGCCAAGCTGTCGCTTCCGCTATAAGGTCCTTGTCAAGCGTGCCGACGATAGCTGGCTCTGCGAGAGAGGGGCTCCTCCGGCTCATTGGTTTTC
>NZ_JAMYPH010000088.1:0-699 GCF_040320265.1 Mesorhizobium sp. M0751 | reverse complement strand
CTGCTGCGACTTCCCGTAGAGTGAACAAAGCAGTTTCTGCTTAAGCTTTCAGCAGCACGGAACACCATCGATGGCGGCCCAAGCCGGCAGCGATCTCGCGAGGGGCGAGGCACCAAGATCGCTGCTCGAAGCGTGGCGTGGACACAGTGTTCGGCATCTCCGAGTCCATACGGTCGAACTCTATGGTGGGTTGACACCGCGGTGACCAAGGCGCGAGCGTCAGGGCCGACCACTATGCGCGGGTTTTCCCGCTGGCCGTAGCCTCCCCCACTGGCTCACCTATGGCGCGAGGCGCCGTCAGATGCGGCGACTCGCAACGCTTCGCCGGCGTCATAGAGCTGCGCGAACTCCAAGTTTTGGACCAGGCTAGCCAATACGCTTACGCCGGCAACGGCAACCACGAACTCGAATATCCCGTTCATAGTGGCGACCGCCCCGCCGCTGGCACGCAGTTCTTCGGCCAGCGTGCATAAGCAGCAATACGCAGGCTGGCGTCGACAGACAAACATCACCATTACTCCGCACACTACGCCAATTGCCCGCGAATGTTGTTGAGCTCGGTAGAAGCGGAGTAGAACCGCGCCATTCCGGTGCCTTGAACCGCCCCGGGTTTTCCGGAGGCCGTTTCGTTCGAGTCACGCGGCTATGGCTGGTTCATCCAACATGGCGTAGTAGCGTTCCTCGGCTTCGGCCGGCGGG
>NZ_JAMYPH010000087.1:0-707 GCF_040320265.1 Mesorhizobium sp. M0751 | reverse complement strand
TTGATTTAGTGCATGAATCTGACGGTTCTCCAGGAAGAGAACGAGCGTTTGAAGGCGCTCCTCGCCGAGGCGCAGGCAGCTTTGGCAGAGTCCGAGGAGGCGCGCCGCCGCCTGGAGAGCGTCGTCAGCCAGCTCAACCACGAGAAGTTCGGCGCCAAGTCCGAGAAGCTGCATCCCGATCAATACCACCTGCCGCTCGAAGACGTGGAGATCGCGCAGGGCGTGCTCGATGCCGCGCAGGAAAAGGCGCAGCGGGTCATCCGGGGGCGTTCGGACGGCTCGTCCGGTTCGCGCCAGCGCAATCGTGGCCACTTGCCTGCCCATCTGCCGCGGGTGGAGCGGATCATCGAGCCCAGGAGCACGCTGTGTCCGTGCGGCTGCGGCGAGATGGCCAGGATCGGCGAGGATGTCAGCGAGCGGCTCGACGCAATCCCGGCGCAACTGCGCGTGCTGGTCACGCGCCGCCCGAAATACGCTTGCCGGCGCTGCTCGGGCGCCGTCGTGCAGGCGCATGCGCCCGAGCATATCGTGCCTGGTGGCCTGCCGACCGAGGCGCTGATCGCCCAGGTCATCGTCGCCAAGTTCGGTGATCATTTGCCGTTCTACCGGCAGGCCGAGATCTACGCCCGCCAGGGCATCCAGCTGGATCGGGCGACACTGGGCAACTGGGCAGGCCGGGCCTGCTTCCATCTCAAGCCCATAGCCGA
>NZ_JAMYPH010000086.1:0-740 GCF_040320265.1 Mesorhizobium sp. M0751 | reverse complement strand
TGTTTGGACCGGGGACATCGCGAACAGGTGTGCGAGGACATCGCGAACAGTTTGGCGCGTTTTGCGCTGGGGGGTTCGGGATGCCATTCGAGGACACGAGCGCGATGAAACAGAAGCTGGAGTTTGTGCGGCTGGCTACGGCCGAGGGGGCGAATGTGAGCGCCTTGTGCCGACGCTTTGGGATTGGTCGAACATGCGCTTACAAGTTGCTCGCACGCTGGCGGGCTTTTGGCGCAGCCGGGCTTTTGGAGGGTTCGCGCCGGCCGCAGTCGAGCCCGACGCGCAGCGCGCCCGAGGTCGAGGCGGCAGCGCTTTCGGTGCGCACGACGCATCCGGCCTGGGGCGGGCGCAAGATCGCCCGGGTGCTGGCGCGTCAGGGACTTGGCCATCCGGCTGCCTCGACGGTGACTGGTATCCTGCGCCGCAACGGTGTCGAACTGGGCGCGCTGGGCGGCGGCGCCAAAGCGTTCATCCGCTTCGAGCACGCCGCGCCCAACGACCTGTGGCAGATGGACTTCAAGGGCCATGTGCCGTGGCGCGCCGGGCGGCTGCATCCGCTGACCGTGCTCGACGATCATTCGCGGTTCTCGCTGGTGCTGGAAGCTTGCCCCGACCAGACCACCGAAACTGTCAAAACCCGCCTGATTGCGGCCTTCCGGCGCTATGGCCTGCCGTGGCGCATCGCCACCGACAACGGCCCGCCCTGGGGCGATGGCGGCCGCAACAACTTCACCATGCTC
>NZ_JAMYPH010000085.1:0-744 GCF_040320265.1 Mesorhizobium sp. M0751 | reverse complement strand
AATGGCAAAAAATTCGTTCGCTGAAACGATCAGGTCGGGAAAACCGCAAATTGGCGTCTGGATGCAAATTCCGCATGTGATAGTCGCAGAGACATTGGCGCAGACAAACCTAGATTTTCTTCTGGTTGATGGCGAGCATTCGCCCATTCCGCCCAACGCGCTCCTGCAGATTCTTCCTGCGACTGAACGGTACGGCATGCCTGTACTCTACAGAGTAGCTTGGAACAGGATTGAACTCATTAAAGCCGCGCTAGATCATGGTGCGAACGGCATCATGGTGCCAATGGTAAACTCCGGTGCCGAAGCCATTGAAGCTGTGTCGTCCGCAAAATATCCGCCCACGGGAAAGCGTGGATCTGGAGCGTGGAGAGCATCGAACTATTACCAAAACAATGCGGAGTATCGCAAGGCTGCGGACTCTAGTTTGGCCGTCGTACTCCAGATTGAAACGCGAGAGGCTCTCAATAATCTGGACGACATAGCTTCAACGCCTGGTGTGGACGCGCTCTTCGTCGGACCGGCAGATCTTGCCCTTTCCTTGGGCATGGAACCGGGAGAGCTCACACCCGAGCTAGTGGATGCATGTCAAGCCGTCGCGAATGCAGCTAAAAAGTACGGTATAGCATCTGGCATTGATGTGGCATCCATAGAATATATGATGCGACTTAAAGTACTTGGCCTCAGCCTGTTCACCTATGGATCTGACCCTGATTTTGTTTTGCAGGGCGGCCGCGCTGTGGCGAA
>NZ_JAMYPH010000084.1:0-769 GCF_040320265.1 Mesorhizobium sp. M0751 | reverse complement strand
AAAGGGCTCGCGACAGTCTCAGGTTCGTGATTCACTCTGACCACGAAGAGGTGGAGTGAATCGTGCGGGGTGGTGACGGACAGACGGGCGAACTGTTCAGCTACGTGGACCTCGAGGCTCGGGTGCGGCGCGATCATCCATTGCGCCGCATTCGGGCGATTGTGAACGAGGCGCTGGCAGCGTTGGAGCGGGAGTTTGCGGCGTTGTACTCGCCGATTGGGCGGCCGTCGATCCCGCCGGAGAAGCTGCTGCGGGCGATGCTTTTGCAGGCGTTCTATTCGATCCGCTCGGAGCGGCTGTTGATGGAGCGGCTGGAATACGACCTTCTGTTCCGCTGGTTCGTCGGGATTGGCGTCGACGATGCGGCCTGGGATCATTCGGTGTTCTCCAAGAACCGTGACCGGCTGCTGGAGGGCGACATCGCTGCAAAGTTCCTGGCGGCGGTGCTGGCGCAACCCAAGGTGAAGAAGCTTCTGTCGACGGATCACTTCTCGGTCGACGGCACGCTGATCGAGGCCTGGGCGTCGATGAAGAGCACGATCACCATTGGGGCCGACAACCACGGTGAGATCGCCTTTGGCGCCCTGCAAGCCGGCCTCGATCTCGGGTACGGGCCCTCAATGGTCTTCTTCACATGGGCCGGCTTCGATGAGATGGACGAAGTCACCGGCGACGGCTCCGCAGAACTGCTCGACGACGGCTCGATCGACATCACCTTCGCCTATCGCAACGGCGACGAGGCTATCCTCAAGGCCAAACGTGATCCTTC
>NZ_JAMYPH010000083.1:0-778 GCF_040320265.1 Mesorhizobium sp. M0751 | reverse complement strand
TTGCGGCTCGACCCTTTCCTTCCAGAACGACTGGTCCACCTTGTCGATCTTGGCGGCGATTTTCAGAGGAAACCCGGCCCGCGCTGCTATTTCTATGGCCGCTTCCGGCCCCTTTTCCGGCGAGATGCGACCGAGAAACGCAAGATAGCCAGAGGTGTTCGGGTGGAATGGTAGAAGATCGCGAGGCAGGCCATGATGCACGGTTCCAACCCAATTGACGGGCGGCATGGGCCGGCGCTGGTCGAAGGAAATCGAGACCAGGGGAACGTCGTCGAACATCGCATAAAGCTGTGCCAGATCGGGCAGGTCGAGCCTGCCGTGAAGCGTGGTAACCGTTCGTCTGGCAAAATCCCGAATTATGGGGAAGTGCAGAACATCGACGTGGAAATGCAAAACGTCGAATTCATCGGCTCGCCGGCGCACCCGTTCAAGCATCATAACGTGGTGCGGACCACCGTCCTGGACCCTGGGGTTCAGGCGCAGCGCGACGTCGCAACACGCCACCAACTCGGCTGAGGTACGAGAATCGGCGCTGGCGAACAGCGTCACCTCGTGGCCCTGTCGGACAAGTTCTTCGGTCAGATACGAAACAATTCGCTCGGTTCCACCGTAGGTTCGGGGCGGCACGGATTCGGTTAGCGGCGCGATCTGGGCTATTTTCATTTAGAAAATCTTTTCGGCGGCGACCGCCGTCTTTCAAACAAGCTTCGGCGGCAACCAAGACGAGCGAGAGCTTCCGGTTGCGAAGTATTCTATACAGAGCGTATTTATAGTTGTG
>NZ_JAMYPH010000082.1:0-837 GCF_040320265.1 Mesorhizobium sp. M0751 | reverse complement strand
CCGAAGTTGATCGCAAAGTATCAGCGCCGCTTTCCCGATTTCGACGCCAAGATCGTGTCGATGTACGCGCGCGGCATGAGCGTGCGCGAGATCCGCGGTCACCTGGAGGAACTCTACGGCATCGACGTTTCGCCGGACCTGATCTCGGCCGTCACCGACGCCGTGCTCGAGGAGGTCGCCGAATGGCAGAACAGGCCGTTGGACGCCTGCTTTCCCTGGTCTTCTTCGACGCCATCCGGGTCAAAATTCGCGACGAGGGCTTCGTGCGCAACAAGGCCATCTACATCGCGCTCGGCATCCTGCCTGACGGCACCAAGGAGATCCTCGGCATCTGGATCGAGCAGACCGAAGGCGCCAAGTTCTGGCTGCGCGTCATGAATGAGCTGAAGAACCGCGGCGTCGCCGATATCCTGATCGCCGTCGTCGACGGCCTCAAGGGCTTTCCAGAAGCGATCGGCGCCGTCTTTCCCCAGACAACCGTCCAGACCTGCATCGTTCACCTGATCCGCCATTCGCTCGAGTTCGTGTCGTGGAAGGATCGCAAAGCCGTCGTGCCGGCGCTCAGGGCCATCTACCGGGCCAAGGAGGCCGGCGCCGGTATGAAAGCCCTGGAGGACTTCGAGGCCGGGTTCTGGGGGCAGCGCTATCCGGCGATCACTCAGAGCTGGCGGCGCACCTGGGAGCACGTCTGCCCCTCTTCGCCTATCACGAGAGCGGGCGCTGCATCATCTACACGACGGATGACATCGACAAGCCTGATTTCGACTTTTTCGATTCCTGTTGCGTTTCTTTGTTCGGCTCAGGTGAGCCTGTTTCTTCGTCCTGGCCCACAGGATT
>NZ_JAMYPH010000081.1:0-978 GCF_040320265.1 Mesorhizobium sp. M0751 | reverse complement strand
ATTGAAGAGACGGTCAATGTGCTTTTCGCTCTTCGGCGCAAAACGATGCAGCCGCGCAAGCGCCAGCTCTTCCTCGAGTTTGACGACGCGTTCGGCGAGTTGACGGTTCTGCGCCTGCAGCGCAGCAATACGCGCCATCAACGCTTCAACAGTCGGTTCGCCGGGTCGATTCATCAGATTCTTGAATCGAAAGCATGCCGCGGCGTCAACCGCTCAATTCGAGAGCCCTCAACCGGCAACCTGATATTGCCGCACCGGATGGCGGACCATCGCATCGATGTCGATGCCGTCGAGGATCCAGTGCAATTGCTCGGTCGTAAGCGTGACCACCGCTGCCTCCCGGCGCGGCCACCGGAACTTGTCCTCGGTCAGCCGCTTCATTACCAGCACAAAGCCCGACCGATCGAAGAACAGGAGCTTCATCCGGTCGCGACGGCGATTGCAGAACGCAAAAACCGCCGGAGCAAACGGATCGAGCGCCATCGTCTCTTGGACCAGAACCGCAAGGCTGTTGATGCCGGCCCGGAAGTCGATCGGCTCGCGGTGCAGGTAGACTTTCAGGTCAGCGCCCAGTCTGAACATGACCCAGCGCTCCGATGGTTGCCGTCAATGCATCCGCATCACCGCATTCCAGCGTCAACTTCACGCCGTTCGGCAGCGACGCGCTCACCTTGGCTGGAGAGGAAAAATGCGCTGTCCTTTTCGATGCCGACCTACGCACCCCATCGCAAGTCCCCGGCAAATCCACCGCAGCCATGCTGCTCTGCAGCAAGGCCCGATCGGAAGTGCTTTCAATCTGAACCGGGATGAACGCTGATGGTGAGGGCGGCGGGAGGGTCTCCGCGCGCCTCTTTATCCACTTCCGAAGAAGGTTCGTAAGCGGTGTTCTCGGGCCACGGCCTTGAGCTCGAGCTTGTTGATGTAGACCCAAGGCAGGAGATCGTCGATCTGGCTGTTGGGGTGGCCGTTGACGATCCT
>NZ_JAMYPH010000080.1:0-1105 GCF_040320265.1 Mesorhizobium sp. M0751 | reverse complement strand
AAAGTTAAAAAACGGGTCTGGGTATTCTTTGCTGAAGGACAGCGTTCCCTGCCCCATCCCCACTACCGAAAAAGATGCGCACCGCGCCGCTCCTTCAAATCCGACATTACCCATGAGACGGCGGCGTTCAACCACGATCGTACCGGCAAAAGGTTTGTCTTGGCGCTATCCCCCAGCGTTGTTGCACAAATGACACGATTTGGCCTCACTCCGAAAGCTCCCGTTAACCAATGGCCCTCCGCAAGCCGTTGCAAACGGCGGATTCCGGCGACGGTCGGCCCGAAATGTGACCTTGGCCCGAGTCGCGAACCAGGGAATTGCCGCAGAATCGACACATCGCTGGGCCGCACCTTGGCAAAGGGTCGATTTTTCAAGGATAATAGCGCCGGCTTGTTGATTGTGCCGGCGCTTTTCTTTATCCACCGGCGCAACGGAGAGGTGGCCGAGTGGTCGAAGGCGCTCCCCTGCTAAGGGAGTAGAGGTCAAAAGCTTCTCGTGGGTTCGAATCCCATCCTCTCCGCCACCCTACACCCTGCGGGCTTCGGGTGGCAGGCCATCCTGCTTCGCGCTGTGCGCTTCGCAGGACAAGTCCAGCGAATCCCCTCTCCGCGCGAAGCAGGATGCCCTCCGAAGCCGTAGCGAAGGAGGGCCGCAACCTCTTGGAACGCTTGCACAATCGCGGTTGGCATATTCCTCCTTGCGAAGGAGGATGCACTCCAATGCGTTGGCGAGGGAGGGCCGGTTCGTGTGGTACGTATATCTGCTGGAAAGCAAGACTGCGGGAGGCGAGCGCTATATCGGTGTGACCTCGGACCTGAAGCGACGGATCGCCGAGCATAACGCCGAAAATCCCGCCATACCTCCAAATTCCTGCCATGGCGGATCGTGACCTGCATCGCCTTCTCGAACCAAGCCAAGGCGACCTCATTCGAGCGTTATCTCAAATCCGGTTCCGCGCATGCTTTTGCCAGCAAACGCCTTTGGTGACCCATCTGCCGCTCCTCACGCGATCGTGCAATAATCAGCGGTTTTCCCAAATAATAACGCAATATCAGCTACTTACGACAGAAACACACGGTGCCAATTCCGCTCTTTCGTTCGATTC
>NZ_JAMYPH010000079.1:0-1171 GCF_040320265.1 Mesorhizobium sp. M0751 | reverse complement strand
GGCTCCGCCACATAATCTCGCCCGACGCATAAATGCGGTTGGACTAACCCGCTCCGCAGTCGCGGAGCGGGAAGGAGGTTCTGCGCCGACGGCGTGGTCTTGATGGCGTCGTCCGTGGCGCCGGTCATGCGTGCAAAAGGAGCTCCAACTGCGCGAGCATGGGGTGGCTGCTTACAGCCCATTCCATCGGACAAAGGAGGAGCTTGTCATGACCCAACTTCGCCAGCGCATGAGCGAGGACATGCAGGTGCGCAACTTCGCGCTCAACACCCAGCTCTCGTATTTGCAACAGGTGTCGCTGTTCGCCCGCTACTTCGGCAAGTCGCCGGACTTGCTCGGGCGCGAGGACATTCGGACCTATCAGGTTTATCTGACCAACGAGAAGAAGCTGTCGCCCGGTTCGATCCACACCGCCATTGCGGCGCTGCGCTTTCTCTACAGTGTGACGCTCGAAAGGGACTGGGCGCCTGAAGAGGTTCTCCCGCTTCCCAAGAAGCCGCAGAAGCTGCCGATCATCCTCAGTCCCGAGGAAGTTCAGCGGTTCCTCGGCTGCGTCCTCGACGTCAAACACCATGCCATCCTGACCACATGCTATGCCGCCGGCTTGCGCATTTCGGAAGCGGTGCAGCTGAAGCCCACGGACATCGACAGCCAGAGAATGGTCATCCGCGTCGAGCAGGGTAAAGGCCAGAAGGACCGCTACGTGATGCTGTCGCCCAAGTTCCTGGAGATCCTGCGCAACTATTGGAAGGTGCGCCGGCCAGAGGCGTGGCTCTTCCCCGGCGATCGTGCCGGCCAGCCGATCACCAGGGATGCGGTGGGACAAGCCTGCGCGAAAGCGCGCGACCTCTCTGGATTGTCCAAACCGGTCACGCCGCACAGTTTGCGGCACGCCTTTGCCGTCCATTTATTAGAGGCCGGCGCCGACGTGCGTACCATTCAACTGCTGCTCGGTCACCGCAGCCTCGCGACCACCGCCCATTACCTGCGGATTGCCACCAACAGGGTCTGCGCCACGTCGAGCCCCTTCGAGCTCTTACCGCGTCCGGCGCCCACCCTCCCGCCACCCGCCAAGCCGCAATACTTCTGAGCTCGCGTCGATGGCCCGCTCGGGGCCGGAAGTGGCGGATATCTTCCGCTGCTACGGCGAAGCCTATCGCGCTCAGCATGA
>NZ_JAMYPH010000078.1:0-1185 GCF_040320265.1 Mesorhizobium sp. M0751 | reverse complement strand
GAGCGCGGCCTCGCTACCGTGCTGATGCTCTCGGTTGCAGTCACGATCCTGAATGCCCCATGGGATGCCTCACCCCCTGGCTGCTTGGCGCACGGCAAGGCCCATCGCATTGACGATTATTCGCCCGGCCAGCAGCGCACCTTGCTTCTCGATGTCTCGCTCGGGCATTAGCTCCACAAGGTTGAACGCCGCGATGCGTGCCTTGGCGGCAACGCCATGCATGATGTCGAGCGCCTGCCAAAAGGTGAGGCCTCCCGGTGCCGGAGAGATGACGGCGGGCATGATTGAGGGATCGAGACCGTCGCAATCGAACGTGAATAGTACGTTTGAGCCTTCGGGCACGAGGTCAAGTACTGGTTGTATGCCCTTTGCAAAAACCTCCTGCGCCGGGATGAAATTGACCCCCCACCTGCGGGCATCCTCGACGTCTGAGAGACGAGCGGAGCTCAAACCTCGCGCGCCGATCTGAATAATGCGGTCCACATGCGACATCTCCGAGGCCCGCCGCATGGGTGAGGATCCACACCAACGTTCGCCGTCCACTTCATCGAGCCAGTCGATATGGGCGTCTATCTGGATGACGGTGAGCTTCCCTTTGTCATGAAAAGCCTCCATAACGGGAATGGGGCTAGAATCGTCGCCCCCGATGACAATTGGGATGGTTCCCTTGTCCAACAGCGTCTCGATGGCGGTGCGGATTGCAAGTCGGTTCTTGGTGGAATCCTTTTCGTCATAGCCGAGGTCGCCACAATCCACCGCCGATACCTCACCGTCTTCGAAGATTGGCCCGCCGAGATCGAAATCGAAATTCTTGAGCTTGTGCGACGGGCTCGCTAACCCCTGCCGGGTGGCCGACGCCTCGCGGATGGCCGTTGGGCCACCAGCGCAATAGGCACCGTATCCCGGATAAGGCACTGCGCACGGCACGCCGATGATTGCTACCTTGGCATCGACCATCGACAGGTCGCTGACCCTGGGCAGGCCCATGAATGTGAGGAATTCTGTCGCGCCGGGTTTCACAACATCGGGTTGCTTATCTGAGTTTGTGTCCATCAACTCTTCCTACCTCCCTAACGCTTCGCTTTGGTCTCAGCGTGATCGCCTCAGCTTAAGCCAATCAAATCTAAAGACGTTCTGTGGCGGTTATGCTCGCAAGATTTTTGTTATTGGCAGACCGTGACATCG
>NZ_JAMYPH010000077.1:0-1217 GCF_040320265.1 Mesorhizobium sp. M0751 | reverse complement strand
CAGTCTTGGTTACGCCGGCGTCTTCAGGTTCGGTTCTGCTTTCGCGCACCTGTGGTGGTGCATTTTCATCCAATCTGTCTATTCCAAGACAGATAGAGCAAGCTTATTACGCTTAACATCGCTTCTCGGATCAGTTCCGTCTCGCTTTTGCCAGGGAGGAAAGATGGCTAAGCACGTGGTGGGCAAGACAGAGGATGTCGGTCCGGGCATGCGCAAGGTCTTTGAGGTGCGTGGCCGTCCGATCGTCATCTTCAATGTCGACGGCGACTACTTCGCCCTCCTCAATCGTTGCCCTCACCAGAGTGCTGAACTGTCGATGGGCTTGATCTCAGGTATCGCAACGGCAGATGAGCCCGGACATGTCCAGTGTTCGCGTCGGGGGGAGTTCATCCGCTGCCCTTGGCACGGCTGGGAGTTTGATATTCGCACCGGCCAGTCATGGTGTGATCCGGGGCGAATATCCGTGAAACAATACCCGGTATCGATAACTGCGGGATCCGAATTGGTCGAGGGTCCGTATAAAGCGGAAACTTTCCCTGTGAGTGTCGAGGACTCATACCTGGTCGTCGATCTCTGAACGATCGACCCCATTTATCTGAGACGGCAGAGATTCTTGGAAGCGAGGCATTGATGCTCCACAAGCCGACATCGGTAATCGATTGCGATATTCATCCCGCAGTGCCGGGAAATGATGCTCTGATCCCTTATATGGACGAGTATTGGCAGGAACAATTCATCAGCCGCGGGATCGGCGAGATGGATCTGGCCAGCTATCCGCCGAGCGCACCGCTGTCATGCCGCCCGGACTGGCGGAAAGATGGGGAAAAGCCAGGCGTCAGCCTCGATCGCTGTCGGGAACAGGCGCTGGATAAATTCAACTGCGAGATCGCAATCTGTAACCCGCTCTATGGCGGTCAAGTCGCGGCAAGCGGTTTGATGGGAGCAGAGGTATGCACTGCGACCAACAAATGGTTGGCTCGGGAGTGGCTGGATGCTGAGCCACGTTTGCGCGGTTCGATCGTGGTGGCCTCACAGCTTCCCGATCGGGCTGCAGAGGAAATCCACAGATGTGCTTCCGACAAAAGGTTCGTTCAGGTCCTGCTGCTGGCCGGCAACGAGATGCTTCTCGGCCGGAGCCATTTTTGGCCGATCTATGAAGCAGCCCAAAAGCATGGGTTGCCTGTCGGTATCCATGCCGGGACGATGTATCGCTATCC
>NZ_JAMYPH010000076.1:0-1243 GCF_040320265.1 Mesorhizobium sp. M0751 | reverse complement strand
CTTCACAACATGCCGGGTATGGACGTCGGCACTTTTGCCCTTTCAGACAGCGTCATGCTTGCAGCATCCGACCGCTTTGACATTAGAATTCTTGGTAAGGGTGGACACGCGGCCCGGCCGCACGAAAGCATCGATCCGATCCCGATCGCTAACCATCTAGTTAGCGCACTCCAGACGATCGCCTCACGGAGCGTCGACCCCATCGACCCGGTCGTGGTTTCGGTCACCTCGATCCATGCTGGCGAGGCTTACAACGTCATCCCATCCGAGGTCGTGCTGAAAGGCAGTGTCCGCACCTTGTCGGAGATCAACCGCGACAAAGTCGAGTGCCGCGTCCGCACCATTGCGACCTTTGTCGCAAAGACGTTCGGTGCCGAGGCTGAACTCGACTATCGCCGTGGCTACCCGCCGACAGTCAACCATCCCGTCCAGGCGAGTATTCTGGGGGACTCCGCCGCACGCGTAGCTGGAAACGCCGTAGTGCGCCGGGACATGGCGCCTTTAATGGGCGCGGAGGACTTCTCTTACATGCTGAAGGCCCGACCCGGCGCCTTCATCTTCATGGGCAACGGCGAGACTGCTCCGCTTCACCATCCAGAGTACGATTTCAACGATAGCGCGTTGCCGATCGGCGTTGCGCTGTGGATCGATCTGGTGACCCGAGAACGGAACTAGGACTTGCGACGTTCGCCTCGGCCTGCAAGTCGCCTTTCACCGGACCATCGGAGAAATACTTTCCCTGGTACCCTCTCCTGCGGTTCTTGGATGCACGCCGCGGGTAGCTCGAAGTGGAGCGTAACGTGACCCAACTTGCGCACGATCGGCGGCGCTGTTGGCTGATCGCGGTCGTCGATCCTATCGTCATCGAATTGCGCGAGTGGTCGCGCACCGAGCTCGAACCGACTTCGGGTCTGAGTGGCTGCTCGACCTCTAGGGAGACCGTGCAGGCATAATATTGTATATCCGTGAGACGACGATCGCCAAGCTTATCAAACGAAATCGCATTCACTGCATCGGTGCTGCCCAGGTGCTCGCCGTGCTGCGCAAGCCGCTCGTTAAGTTCAATTAGTGGCTGATCAACAGAAAGATCGTTTGATTTTATGTTTTGTGAGGGGCCTCGTGAGCAGGCGGATGGCGGCACGAGGATTCATTTCGGCGGGAGCACTCGTTATCTAGATGTTCGTAGCCAGTCGGTGTCATCGTCCGAGCCCCGCAAATGTCCGTTCCACAATCCATTGCCGCG
>NZ_JAMYPH010000075.1:0-1252 GCF_040320265.1 Mesorhizobium sp. M0751 | reverse complement strand
CGCGCGGCTTGCGAGGCGATCGCCCGTACATGCACCGCAAAAGGGCGCCGGTGCCGATAAGTCAAACATGTTTGCAGCCGAGGCATTGTTGTCCATGGCGGGACGCCGGTCTGATCGGGACAGCCACTTCGGCAAACTCGCGGGATTGGCCGCGGAAGCGCAAGCGCTGGTTCGGTCGAGCGTCGAAACTAAAGAGCCTCTTGCAGCGCCGCGCCGTGCACGGGCCGAGGATGGGCTCGACAATGATCGCACGTCTTTCTGGAATCGCCATTTCGCGACCGAGGATCCCTGGAACTACGGTTCGCCCTATGAGCAGGAAAAATATGAGCGGCAGCTCGAAATTCTGCCTGCCGGTCCCATCGGACGGGCGCTTGAGCTGGCCTGCGCGGAGGGCCACTTCACGCGGCAGCTGGCGCCGCGCGTGGGCCATCTGACCGCAACTGACATCTCCGCCGTAGCCATCGGGCGGGCGCGCGCGCGATGCAGCGATCAGCCGAATGTTGAGTTCGGCGTACTGGATTTCTCTGCGGACACCCTGCCGGGCGAAATGGATCTGATCGTCTGTTCGGAAGCGCTCTACTACCTGGATGATCTCACCGAGTTGCGGCGCATTGCCAAAAAACTCGTTGAGGCGTTGGCGCCTGGCGGCTGTTTCATCAGCGCACATGCATTCGTGCTACGAGACAATGTTGAAAGGACCGGCTTCGACTGGAATACATTCGGTGCACAAGCGATCTCAGAGACGCTGGCACTGACCGAAGGCCTCATCCTCGAACGGTCGATCCAGACCGAGCTCTATCGCATAGACCGCTTCCGCCGCCTGTCACCGGACGACGTGGTGACGGAACCGGTGATTGATCATGTGCCAATCCGCGCACCCGTCGAAATCGGGGTCGCGCGAAATATCGTCTGGGGCGGGGCACGCGTGCTGCGCCGTGACGTCGCACGTAGCGAGCGACGACAGCGTATCCCTGTCCTCATGTATCACAGCGTCTCCGATGAAGGTCCGGCCGCGCTCGCCCGTTTTCGGCTCACGCCCGCCTTATTCGCCAGCCAAATGGCATGGCTGCGCGCCAATGGCTTTCACGCGATTAGGTCCGAGCAGCTGGAATGGTTCATAGCCAACCGTCAGCCTTTCGTTGGCCGCCCAGTGCTCATCACGTTCGATGACGGCTTCCAGAACTTTGCCGACCATGCCTGGCCGATCTTGCGCGCGAACGACCTGACCGCGGAAGTGTTCCTGGTGACGGAC
>NZ_JAMYPH010000074.1:0-1322 GCF_040320265.1 Mesorhizobium sp. M0751 | reverse complement strand
GTGAACCGCCCCGGGTTGATCGGAGGCTCCAACTCCTGAGAAGGTGGAGCCATGACAAGCAAGACGACCAACAAGTTCTCTCCCGAGGTCCGAGCCCGTGCGGTGCGGCTGGTTCTGGATCACGAAGGCGAGCATGCCTCGCGGTGGGCGGCGGTCTCGTCGATCGCCGCCAAGATCGGCTGCACGGCGCAGACGCTGCATGAGTGGGTGAAGAAGGCCGAGCGCGACAGTGGCGTGCGAGCCGGTGTGCCTACGGATGTGGCGACGAAACTCAAGGCTTTGGAACGCGAGAACCGCGAGCTTCGCCAGGCCAACGAGATCCTTCGCAAGGCTTCCGCGTATTTTGCCCAGGCGGAGCTCGACCGCCGGTTCAAGCCATGATCGCGTTCATTGACGATCACCGCGAGGCGCATGGGGTCGAGCCGATCTGCAAGGTGCTGCCGATCGCCCCGTCGACCTACCACGACCATGTCGCCAAGCGCATCGATCCCTCCCGGCTGTCGGCTCGGGTGAAGCGGGATGAGGCTTTGAAGGATGAGGTCCGACGCGTGTTCGAGGCTAACTTCCGCGTCTACGGCGTTCGCAAGATCTGGCGGCAGTTGCAACGCGAGGGCTTCGATGTCGCCCGCTGCACGGTTGCCCGCCTGATGAAGGCCATGGGCCTCGAAGGCATCATCCGCGGCAAGCCGATCCGCACCACGGTGAGCGACAAGGCGGCACCATGCCCTCTCGATCACGTCAATCGCCAGTTCCATGCCCCGGCGCCGAACATGCTGTGGGTCTCCGACTTCACCTACGTCGCGACCTGGACGGGCTTCGTCTATGTCGCCTTTGTCATCGACACCTATGCGCGAAGGATCGTCGGCTGGCGGGTGAGCCGGACGGCGCATGCCAGCTTCGTTCTGGACGCTCTGGAACAGGCTCTCCATGATCGGCGGCCCGTGCAGGGAGGCGGGCTCATCCATCACAGCGATAGAGGCAGCCAATACGTCTCCATCAGATACATCGAGCGCCTGGCGGAGGCCGGCGTCGAACCTTCGGTGGGCAGTGTCGGCGACTCTTACGACAATGCTCTCGCCGAAACGATCAACGGTCTTTACAAGGCCGAGGTGATCCATCGACGCGGACCCTGGCGCTCATTCGAGGCCGTCGAGTTCGCCACGCTCGAATGGGTCGACTGGTTCAACAATCGCCGGCTGCTGGAGCCCATCGGCAACATCCCGCCGGCCGAAGCCGAGGAACGCTACTACGCCATGTTGGATGAACCAGCCATAGCCGCGTGACTCGAACGAAACGGCCTCCGGAAAACCCGGGGCGGTTCA
>NZ_JAMYPH010000073.1:0-1368 GCF_040320265.1 Mesorhizobium sp. M0751 | reverse complement strand
TTATGCGTCGGGCGAGATTATGTGGCGGAGCCGCCCTGACCCCCTTTCGGGCTGGCCAAACCCAGCTTGCCTCCGCCACATAATATTTCATGCCTCTCTCATGGCGCGGGATTCCCCTGTGCCACAACGCCGGAGGGGCAGAATGCTCGAGTTCTATTTTTCCTATTGTGGGGTGCTCAAGCGCCTGCGTAGCGGTGCACTCGGTGGCGAGATGGATCGCCTCGCGGAGCATTTTTTCACCCTTGGTTATAAGCGAGCGTCTGCCACGATTTACCTGAGCCGGATTGCGCGCTTTAGCCAGTTTGCCGCAACGCGCTGTGGTCCGATGCCTATCTCTCAAGATGTCGTCGACAGCTATTTGTGCACGTTTACTACGGATACTCCACGCATTGGAGCAGTGTCGGCACTGGGACACGCGCGGCGAGTGGCTCCAGAACGCTTCCTTGCTGCTGTTCCCAGTGTAGATAATGATCCGAATGCTCCGCTTCTGAGCTCCTTTTCGGACTATCTGAGCAGGGTGTGCGGACTGGAGTCAAAGTCTCGCGAAGGCGTTCTCCTGGGCAGCCGCCGCTTTCTGGATTGGTTCCATCGCCACCATTCCGGCCAAGACCTCGACGCATTGACGGCTGAGCATGTCCTTGCCGCTGTCGAACATCGGTTGTCACTATCGGCGACCTCCGGTACCCGCACCGCAGCAACTTCTCACATCCGGACATTTCTTCGGTTTTTGTATTGGGCTGGCCACCACGATCAGGATCTCGCGCGCGTCGTCCCAAGGACGCCTCATTGGCGTTTGGCGCATTTGCCGCCGCGCCTTGCATGGGATGACGTTCGGCGCGCAATCGATGCGATCGGCGCAACGACGCCGGTCGACATCCGCGATCGAGCCGTCCTGCTGCTACTCGCCACCACGGGCATTCGCAACGGTGAGCTACGCGCCATTCAGCTGCAGGATATCGACTGGCGTGCTGGCGAGGTTTCTGTCCGGCGCACCAAGGGCAAGCGGGATCGGGTGGCGCCGCTGCTCGAGGAGACTGGCGCCGCGCTCGCCGACTACGTCCTGCGCGCTCGACCGAAGGTGGATAGTCCGTATCTGTTCCTGTCCTTCACGCCGCCCGTGGCACCGTTCAAATGCGCGTCGCCTGTTTCGAGGATCGTGCGGAAGCGGTTGCGACATGGCGGGGTTGAACTCGGGCGGGTTGCAGGTGCGCATCTCCTGCGCCACAGTCTTGCCACCCAGCTCGTCAAGCAGCGAAGGCCGATCAACGAGGTCGCCGATCTCCTGGGACACCGCAGCATCAACACAACGGCGCTGTACGTAAAGGTCGCGACCTCGCAACTTGCCGAGGTCGCACTCCCCTTTCCGGG
>NZ_JAMYPH010000072.1:0-1476 GCF_040320265.1 Mesorhizobium sp. M0751 | reverse complement strand
AGACTGTTCCCCAGCCCCCGCAGTTTCCGTTCGCCATCCTGTTGGCCAAAAATGACGCTATTGAAGGTGTCCACTCCAATCAGGCGCGCGCGAGGGGCTTTTTGGCGGAGGCGCTCTATCGTTCCGCAAGTAGAGCCGCCTGATCCCACAGAACCGACCAAAGTTACGTCGGCGCCCAACATCCCCGATATCTGATCGGCGAAGAGCTTATAGGCTGCGGGGTTGTCGGGTGTTTCGTATTGCCGGGGCCAGAAACAGGAGTGGCCCAACTTTCTCATCCTAGCGTGTAATGCGTCGAGGCGGCTTCTTTGATAACCACCCTCCCTCGCCTTTTCAGTTATTATGAAGACTTCGGCTCCCAAGGAGCTCAACCTGTTTTCCAGGCCTTTGTCCATCACTGGGTCTGTGAAGATTTCGAGTTGGAATCCACGTTCCCGGCAAACCACGGCCAAACCGAGCGCGAAGGTCCCGCTCGAGGTCTCGAGAACTTTCATGCCGTGCGTCAAAGCCCCTCGAGCCAGCGCTTGCTCAATGATGTACTTCGCAGGGAGAAGCTTCATGAACGCGAACTGCGCAAGATATAGGTTTGTCTCACACCTAATAATGCTGGGGAGAGCATAGGCATCAGAATAGCCGGAGAATGGGAGGCGTTTGCGAACAGCGTCCATATTGCTTACCTTACCGGCAACCACCAGTCATGGTCAGATATATTTTTGGCGAGTTGTCGAACGGCGATACATGGGCGAGCACTGCCCGAAGCTTCCGTGGAAAGTCAGCCGCCATTCGATCAAGCAGGATTCCAATCATTGTGCCGCTGTGCGCGACTATGACCCCGAGAGCGTCAGTGGCCTCGGATGCTTTCAGCATGGAGTTCAGATGCTCCTTTGGAGCCCGCTCCTGATGCAGGAGCGCGCTGGTCGTAGCTATTCTGCCTATCGTGGCCGTGTCACCCCGCGGAATTGCGATCCGTGCCCGTTCGAGTAATTGGTGATATTCCGCTCTGTGACTGGCGGATATTACACCTCGCCGTTGATCATAGTCGACAGTTTCGACAGTCCCTCCTTCATCGATACCAACGATTGCAAGCGGCGGCATTTGCCCAAGGAAGGAGAGAAGGCTACATGAACGCTGCTGATATGCGACCACTCCTGGGTACATCACCCCGTCGGATGGCTCGATCTCCGCCATTAGCTTCTCCATCAATGATGTCCGGACTCTACGCTTGAAGCAGCAGGCGATTGACCGTGCCGTCGCAACAAGATCCGCAGACGAACTCGCCAGCCCTTTGCCTTCGGGGAGCTCAGATTGCAAAAGGAGGATTCCTCCTGAGGCGCCGAGCGCAATCACGAGATTCTCAGCCAGTCGTTTTGCTTTCACTTTGTGTGACGGATAAACGGTTACGGATCGGGTGCCTGCAATCGGGATGAAGTGAGCTCGCGCAAAAAGCGCGATGGGCATCGTGACCAAGAAGTGAGG
>NZ_JAMYPH010000071.1:0-1480 GCF_040320265.1 Mesorhizobium sp. M0751 | reverse complement strand
CAGGTCACAAAGATGTCTACACAGAGTGTCGTTCAGCCGAAACCCGTTGAGAGGGAACCCTCCGGAAAGGCGTTCTACGCCGGGCGCGGAGTCAGCGAAACGTTCAACGTGTCGTATGGCAAGGGAATCTTCTTCTGGGATACCAACGGCAAACGCTATCTCGACGGCTCGTCCGGCGCGGTCGCCGCCAATCTTGGCCATGGCAACGAGCGGATCCGCGACGCCATGGTCGAACAGGCCAATCGTATCAGTTACGTGGTGCGTACGGCGTTCACCAGCGAATCAACCGACACGCTCTGCAAGGTCATCTCGGACCTGGCAGGCCCAGGGTTCGATCAGACCTTTCTTGTTTCGGGTGGATCCGAAGCGGTCGAAGCCGCACTAAAGCTCGCACGCCAATACGCCGTGGTGACCGGCCAAACGAAGCGCTCTAAAATTCTTGCACGTATGCCAGGCTATCATGGAGCGACGCTCGGTGCCGCGGCGGTCACCGGCGATCCGGACCGGGACGAGATGTTCGGACCGATCATGCAAGTAATGCCCAAGGTGCCGGCGCCACTGAGCTACCGGGTCCCTGAAGGCTTTGATGTCAAATCTCACGCCGATTACTGTGCGAATGCGCTCGAACAGCAGATCCTCGCAGAAGGTGAGGATACAGTGCTTGCCTTCATCATGGAGCCGGTCGGCGGCATCGCCACCGGCGCATTGGTGGCGCCGAACAGTTACTATTCCAACGTTCGGAAGATTTGCGATCGCTATGGCGTTCTGTTGATCTTCGACGAGGTGATGTGTGGCGCCGGCCGAACCGGAAGCTTTCTGGCCGCCCATCACTGGCCCGACGCCCTTCCCGACCTCGTCGTCTGCGCCAAAGGCTTGAGCGCTGGCTACACGCCGCTAGGCGCCATGATCGCCCCCAACAGAATCGTGGACAAGGTCGTTGAGTCCGGTGGGTTTTTGCATGGTCACACCTATTCCGGCAATCCCCTCTCCTCGGCAATCGGCGTCGCGGTTCTCAAAGAGATGCTGGACCGCGACCTGATGGGCAACGCCCAGCGTATGGGCGTCGTGCTGCGGCAAAAGCTCAACGCGTTGAAAGATCGGAGCACCACCATTGGCGACGTGCGGGGAATGGGCCTTCTGAACGCGGTGGAAATCGTCGAGAACAAGGCGACCAAGGCGATTTTCCCTGGCACCAAGCAGGCATCCTATCGCGTGTCCGAAATCGCCCGCGAACTCGGACTGCACCTCTACGCACGCCGCGCCGCTAGCGGAAAGTTCGGGGAATGGTTCATGGCAGCTCCACCGCTTATCATAACCGAGCCGGAAATCGACCTTTTCATGGAGCTTCTCACGGAGACGTTCCGGATATTTGAAAGCGAAAACCAATGAGCCGGAGGAGCCCCTCTCTCGCAGAGCCAGCTATCGTCGGCACGCTTGACAAGGACCTTATAGCGGAAGCGACAGCTTGGCGCCGCGATTT
>NZ_JAMYPH010000070.1:0-1513 GCF_040320265.1 Mesorhizobium sp. M0751 | reverse complement strand
GCTTGCTCTATCTGTCTTGGAATAGACAGATTGGATGAAAATGCACCACCACAGGTGCGCGAAAGCAGAACCGAACCTGAAGACGCCGGCGTAACCAAGACTGCGTTCGGAGATCCGGCTACGGCAGCAGCTGGTGTCACCCCGCGCAGCACCGTGCACAATAACCTGCGGGTTCGACCCCGCCCGCGCACGGCCTGCCGATCTCAATCACGCCGCGCCGTTCCGTCCGCCGGGGAGCGGCTGGTGCAGCAGCCGACAGTGACCAAATCCAGCGACGAAGCCGCCGATGCCGCCGGGCGCTCTACGACACGCCCGGTAGTGCTCTTCTTCGGTTTTCAGCATGGATCGCGCGATAGAACTCGTTGCGTAATTTCTCAAGAAGACGTGCTCTGACGCGCAGATGATGATGTACCTCACCGCCTTCGCCCTCTGAGAATCTTATGCATGCGCAAGAGGATTCACGAAGTCAGTCATTCAAAGACATCAAATCCACGCCGATAGCCGAACGATCCGGACGCAATGTCGAAGTTGAGTAAGGGCCGGCCGAAAACTCTCGCCCCTGACAAAAATGACCTGAGACCGTTGTTCCCTCCATTTCAATGGAGAGTCCGGGGCTTCATTTCTGGCGATCCGGACGATCCGAATTCGGCACGCGGAATTGTGACTGGGAGAAATCCTACGCCCGTGGCGGCCCGAGGCGACTGGGAGGGTTTCGGCGACAGTGCGCGCGCTACGTGATGTCTGGCGCAGCGGCTTGAACGAACGCTGTTCTCCACTCTCACGCAAGCACGGGCAGCAATCGATCTATGGACAGGTCGCATGAGGCTCCTGGTGATCGGAAGCCTGCACCATCCGCTCCCGCTTTCGCAGGGGCACGGGTGCATTCTCCGCCCGGTTGTTCAATCGCTTATGCGACCGAGGCTCGACACCCGGCATCTGCGGATTCCGACAATTTACCGGAGGAGAGAACGGACAAGCCACGTCTCTCGGCCTCTATGCAAGGGTCTCCACCGGCGACCAGGACACCGCCCTGCAACTCGACGCTCTGCGCAAAGCGGTTTTCGAGAATAAGGCATCCGACTGAAAGACTGAACGGACCGGATTGGCGGAGGCGATCGGCTACGTTCGCGAGGGCGACACGCCCACAGTCTGGAAACTCGACCGCCTCGGCCGGTCGATGAAGCACCTCATCGAGATCATCACCGAACTGGAGCGGGTCGGCTTCCGATCCATAACCGAAACATCGACATCACGCCATCCGGCGGTCGCCTGGTCTTCCACCTGTTCGGCGAGCCGCGGAGTTTTGCGCTGATGTCACTTGTGCCCACAGCAATCAGAATCTCCCAACCTTTCGCAATCTAGATGGATCAATGAGCGGTCTACTTAGCGAGAAACGCGTTGTGGAAATCATTCGCCACAGCGCGGCCGCCCTGCAAAACAAAATCAGGGTCAGATCCATAGGTGAACAGGCTGAGGCCAAGTACTTTAAGTCGCATCATATATTCTATGGATG
>NZ_JAMYPH010000069.1:0-1532 GCF_040320265.1 Mesorhizobium sp. M0751 | reverse complement strand
GCGCATCTGTCGACCGCCCAGCGTCGCGTCATGACGGCGATCGAATTGTGCCGGACCGCCGCACTTGGCGGTCATGTCGAGCAGTGCGATCACTGCGGCCATAACCGCATCGCGTTCAACAGTTGCCGCGACAGACATTGCCCCCGCTGCCAATCGCTGGCCCGCGCGCAATGGCTGGAGGATCGTCGCGCCGAACTCCTCGACACACAATACTTTCACGTCGTCTTCACGCTGCCGGCGCCCATTGCCGCCATTGCCTATCAGAACAAGGCACTCCTCTACGGCCTTCTCTTCCGCGCAACCGCCGAGACCCTGCGCACCATTGCGGCCGATCTCAAGCACCTGGGCGCCGAGATCGGTTTCTTCGCCGTGCTGCACACCTGGGGCCAGAACCTGCTTCATCATCCGCATCTGCATTGCGTCGTCGCGGGCGGTGGCCTTTCTGCCGACGGCGATCGATGGATCGCCTGCAAGCCCGGTTTCTTCCTCCCGGTCCGGGTGCTCTCACGCATGTTCCGACGATTGTTTCTGGAGCACCTGGAGAAAGCCTTCGCGGCCGATCAATTGCAGTTCTTCGCCGTCCTTGATTCCTTGCGTGAGCGCGACGCCTTCCGGCGCTATTTGGCGCCGCTACGAAAGGCCGAGTCGGTGGTCTATGCCAAGCCGCCCTTCGCCGGACCCGAACAGGTCCTCGATTACGTCGGCCGCTACACGCACCGCGTCGCCATCTCCAACAACCGCCTCATCGACATCGAGGATGGCGCCGTTCGTTTCCGCTGGAAGGACTATCGGCACGGTAATCGGCAAAAGGTCATGACCGTCTCGGCCGACGAGTTCATCCGCCGCTTCCTGCTTCACGTCCTGCCCGAGGGCTTCCATCGTATCCGCTACTACGGCTTCCTCGGCAATCGCCATCGCGCGCAAAAGCTTGCCCACTGCCGCGACCTGCTCGGCATGCCGGTTCCCGAGCCGTCGGTCGACCTGCCCGAAAAGGACTATCGCGACCGCTACGAGGACCTTACCGGGCACTCCCTCAGACAATGCCCGGCCTGTCATCAAGGACAGATGATCATCATCGAAATCTTCGACGGCGTCACCGCACCCCCGCCATACCGGGATACGTCATGAGACAGGGGCAGCACCTCCCTTGTCATCAACATCGCACCGGCCCGCTCGGAAGCCAAACTGAGCCGGTCCCGCAAAGGTGCGCGCCGTCACACCCGGGCAGCCTCTCCCGGCAGGGCGCGGCACCGGTCCTCACTTTGCCGCAACCGATACCCGTGCCGCATTCGGCGCACGCGACCCCTGCAATCGCCGCGTCCACGACCGCATCCGCGCCCACGCCATGCCTGTTCATGGGCACGGCCTCAATTGAACGCCCATAGCGGCCACCTGTGCCGGCGGCTTAGTCCAACACGTTTTTAGCTCACCGTCGCGATCCACGGCAGCGGCTCTTCCCACCCGCCTCATTGTCGCGACGCCAAGCTAAAAACGCTCTGCATTATGTGGCGCGCCACATAACCGTTCAGCGG
>NZ_JAMYPH010000068.1:0-1570 GCF_040320265.1 Mesorhizobium sp. M0751 | reverse complement strand
CTGGTGCGGATCATCCGGGCGGTTCGCCAGGCATGATCCCGGCCGGCGTGAAGGTGTTGGTCGCCAGTCATCCCGTCGATTTTAGAAAAGGTCCCGACGGCCTACTGGCACTGGTGCGCGATGCCGGCTCGGATCCGTTCAACGGCGCGCTTTATGTCTTCCGCGCCAAAAGAGCGGACAGGATCAAGATCGTCTGGTGGGACGGCAGCGGCGTGTGTCTTTATGCCAAGCGACTGGACGACGCGAAGTTCTGCTGGCCGCGGATCGGCCACCACCGGGTCCAGCTCAATCATGCTCAGCTCATGGCTCTGGTTGACGGAATGGACTGGAAACGGGTTCGGACTGAGACCGTCAGGCGGCCGCAATCGGCTGGGTAAAACCCTGCGGCATGATGAATCAGGGAGCTGAAAAAGCGGGAAAATTGCCCGCGAATATGCTCTGATTTTGGCCATGTCGGCACCCGAACTCGCGCTCCCGGACGACGTTGACGCGCTCAAGGCGATGGTTGTTGCCATGGCCGAAAAGGCCGCCCTTCTGGAGGAGCGCAACCTCCATCTCGAGTTGGTCAACAAGAGCGCTGATGAGCGGATCGCACGGCTGACCGCGGTGGTGAAGATGCTGGAGAGGGCGCGCTTCGGCAGCCGCTCCGAAAGGTTGCGGACCGGTGCGCTGAGCGAGGAGCAGTATGCGCTGGTCTTCGACGAGATCGAAACCGGCGTGGCGGCCATCGAAGCGCAGATGGAGAAGTCTGCGGGCGGCTCGAAAGCGAAGCGCGCTCCGCGTCCTCGTAAAGGCTTTGCGGCCCATCTCGAACGGGTCGAGGTGGTTATCGAGCCCGAAACGCCTGCTGGCTGCGAAGCGCTGGAAAAGATCCTGATCGGCGAGGACGTCTCCGAACGGCTCGATGTCACCCCGGCGAAGTTCCGGGTGATCGTCACGCGTCGCCCCAAATATGCCTACAAGGGCTGGGACGGCGTTATCCAGGCAGCCGCTCCCGCCCGCATCATCGAAAGCGGCATTCCGACCGAAGCGCTGCTGGCGCAGATCGCAGTGTCCAAATACGCCGATGGCCTGCCGCTCTACCGCCAGGAAGCGATTTATGCCCGCGATCAGGTCGAGATCGACCGGTCACAGATGGCGCAGTGGATGGGCAAGGTCGGCTTCGAGCTCGAGCCGCTCGCCGATTACGCACTGACCCGCATCAAGCAGGGTGAGCGGGTCTTTGCCGATGAGACCACCCTGCCAACGCTGGCCCCCGGATCGGGCAAGGCCAAGACGGCCTACCTCTGGACCTATCTGCGCGATGATCGGCCGTTCGGTGGCAGCGGACCGCCCATCGTCGCCTACCGCTTCGAAGACAGCCGTGCCGGCGAATGCGTCGCCCGCCATCTGGACGGCTATCGCGGCATCCTGCAGGTCGACGGATACGCCGCCTATAACCGGCTGGCCCGATCGGATCGGGGCAATGACGGCGTGACGCTGGCGGCGTGCTGGTCGCACGTGCGGCGCAAGTTCTACGAACTGCATGCCGCAGGCTCCTCCGTTATCGCCTCGCAGACGGTGGCGCAGA
>NZ_JAMYPH010000067.1:0-1632 GCF_040320265.1 Mesorhizobium sp. M0751 | reverse complement strand
ACAGAGGTTTATGCTAGGCTGGGTCGCCTTAGCGACGGGATGGATGGGATCACGGGCGCTGACCGTCGACAAGATAGCGTGGTCAGCACTATCAGCCGCACGCCGCGACGGCCGGCAATGGCCGGTGCGACGCAACGACGATGCCGGGATTGGCGTTCAGGTCGCTTTGAGGCGGGTGAAGAGGACGAGGTTGTAGGCCACGACCGAGGACCAGACGTAAGCCTTGAAGTGATCAAGGCCGCGCCAGGTGCAGCGTGCCAAACCGTAGGCGCGCTTCAGGCATGATATGCCGGCTTCGATGCCGGCGCGGAAGTTGCGCAGCTTGCGATAGACCCACTTGCTTTTGACCATGTCCTCGATCCTGAGGCCGGCTTTCTTGTGGAAGGCCATGTCGCAGACGCCCCACGCCTTCGCCGTGGCCAGGTTGTCACGAGTGGCGAAGCCGCCATCGGCCGCCGCTTGCCGCGGCGCTTGGCCGTAGAGGTCGATGTGGCGCTCCAGCATCGGCAGCAAGCGGTCGCTGTCGGCCGGGTTGCCTGCTTCGATCACCAGATCGAGGATCAAGCCGCTCCTGCCGGTGGTCAGGTTGAGCTTGTGACCGTACTCGGTATCGCGGCTGCCTTTGACGATGATATCGGCATGCTCTTCGAACAGGCTGACCAGCTTCTCGCCGGCCGCTACCTGCTCGCCGGCCAACACCCGCCGCTCGCTCTGTCTGATGATGCGTTCGACCAGCGGCTGATAATGATGGACCTGGAGTTGCCACAGAGCGATGGCCGGTGTGATCGCAACGGCCAATCGCTCGCTCGCCTGCTTCAGATAGGCCAAGGTCGCGTGGGTGATCGCGATCAGCTCGCGGTAGAGTTGGACCCGATTGGGTCGACCGCGCGTGAACTGGATCTTGCGGGCGCGCTTCTTGGCTGCGCGGCAATGATCACGCCACTCAAGGCCGGCGCCCCCGATCAAGGCGTCGGCCCGCTTCAGCAGGCGCACCATGACCCGCACAGCATCCCAAAGCAGGCTGCTGTCGCTCGGTTCGTGCATGAGTGCCGAGGTCACGGTGCTGTCCAGCCGCACGACCGCGCCGTCTTCGAGCTTCGCCTGCCGAGCACCCGACAGCAATGCCCTATTGATCTGCTCCCAGGTCTCGGACCGGATCGCACTGATGGTCCTTTGCAGCACCGACTTCTGTGGGCTCCATGACCATGGTAGGCGGGCAAAGGCTCGGAACGACGCCGAGTCCTCGAGATGGAACGCCAGCTCCTGATAAGTCAGCTGCCGATATTGCTTGAGCAGCGCGCAACGCAGCACTGCTTCGGCGGGCAGTCCCCGCCGTCCAGTCGCCTTGACGCCATGTCGACGCAGGTCGCGCGCCACCGCGCCAAGCAGATCGCGATGCTTATCCAGCCATTGCGACATCGCTTTCAGTTCATGGCCGATCTCGTGTACGGCGAAAACATCGAATATGCTGGCTTGGACGGTGCGTTCTTGGCGCATTGTCGGCTCCGGCGGTGGCGGGGACTTGGACTCAGTGGCATGATCCAAGATACCTGAAACCGCCGGGCCTTGCTCGCGCAAAGATGCGATTCAGCTAACAAAATCAAACGCTTGTCGTTTGCGGACGGAAACTAG
>NZ_JAMYPH010000066.1:0-1648 GCF_040320265.1 Mesorhizobium sp. M0751 | reverse complement strand
ATTCAGATGGAGTTCAGCAGTTGCAGAACGGAGTCATTTGGTCGGAAACGCACGCCGTGATCGCCGGTGACGCCCGCCTTCTCGAGTCCATTGCGCATCATCTCGACATCCGCTGCGGCATAGCGGTGGGTCGTGGCGACCTGTGCGTGCCCGAGCCAGGCTTGGATCGTCAAAAGGTCCACGCTGGACTGGAGAAGCTTCATGGCGAGGGAGTGCCGGAAGATGTGCGGCGATATGGGCTTGTCGGCCAAGGCCGGCCTGGTAGGCACGGCCTCGGTGGCCGCACGCCGCACGATATGGGTCGCTCCGAAACGAGTCAGGCGTTCGTTGCGGGCGCCGACGAATATCGGTCGCGGCTCGTGATGGGGGATCCCGCGCTCGCTCAACAAGGATGTCAGCGCCCGCGCCAGGTCCTTAGCAATGGGGACGACGCGGTCTCTGCGCCCTTTGCCGCGCAGCAGCACTTGTGGGTGCGGCCGCTCCAACTGAAGGTCGTTTGCGTTGACGCCGGTGGCTTCGGAGACCCGGGCGCCGGTCCGTGCCAAGAAGAGCAGAAAGGCTCGGTCGCGCCGACCACGGGACGTCCTCTGATCGGGGGCCGCGATGAGGGTGTCCACTTCGGCCTTGGTGAGGTGGTACGTCACCTCAATGTGCGTCCGTTTTATGGGAATCGTCAGCACGCGTTGGGCGACGCCGAAGGACGCCGGGTCGGCGGCAGCGACGTGGTGGAAGAAAGATCGGATCGCGGCCAAGCGGGCGTTGCGCGTGGCGATGACGTTCTTGCGCTTCTCCTCGAGCTCGTCGAGAAAAGCGAGAACGAGGTCTCGATCGAGGTCTTCGAGCGCCAATGCCGCCGGCTTCTTCCGCAATCGGGCGGCGGCAAAGAGGATCAGCATGCGCAAGGCGTCCCGATAGCTGGCCACGGTCGCGGGAGTCGCGTTCCGCTGCTTGGTCAGGCGCCGGCGGAAATAGGACTCCAGGAGCGGCGCTAGGAGCAGGTGTTCGCTCATGCTGCGCCTCCGTCGAGGAAGGCGCGCTCCGCCGCAATGGCGAGGAGCTCCGCCGAGCCCGTGAGGTAGTAGGCCGTGTCGCTGTAACTGGCGTGGCCGAGATATGTGGCGAGCAAAGGCAATAGCGCCTGAACGTCTGCGCGCTGTTGGTGCCAGAGGCTGAGGCGGGTCACGGCAAACCGGTGCCTGAGATCGTGCGGCCTTATCGGCTTACCGCCATCAAAGTCGGCGAGTTTACGGACCTCGGCAAAGCCGTTTTGCAGGCCGGTCGCCGAGAGGCGGTTGCCCCGGGAACTGAGGAAGAAGCCCTGATCCTTGGGTGTGGGGAAAGCGGCGTCGCGCTCACGGGCATAGCAACCAAGGGCAGCCTGGGTTGTCGTGTGAACTGGAACGAGACGATCCTTGCGGAACTTTGTCTTCCGAACGAGGAGAACCCCGTTGGTGAGATCAACGTCGGAACGATCAAGCCCGACTACTTCGCCCGATCGCAGCCCCGAACTCGCCAACAATCCGATCAGCGTCGCCATCGTCCGCCCTCGCAGAGGGATGCTAGGCGAAATGCGGGCGCATGCGTCGATGAGTGACGTCAACTCAGCCTCGCTGAGAATACGCGGAGGCGGAATCGCTCTGGATCTGGG
>NZ_JAMYPH010000065.1:0-1680 GCF_040320265.1 Mesorhizobium sp. M0751 | reverse complement strand
ACGAGGTCGCCGATCTCCTGGGACACCGCAGCATCAACACAACGGCGCTGTACGTAAAGGTCGCGACCTCGCAACTTGCCGAGGTCGCACTCCCCTTTCCGGGCAGGGCTATCGCATATGAGTGATGGCATTGATGAGATAGTCGTCGTTCCAGGCGCATTTCTTGATGCGATGGCTGATGGGAACTTTGGCAGCATCGGCGGCCTGAAGGATGTTTCTGGCGAGGCGATTGAGAAGGGCCGTGTTGGCGGGGGCATTGTCCTTGCGGGCACGGCTGAGATCCTCATCGAGATGGACATCGAGCATCCAATGCAGGCCGTTCTCGATCTGCCAATGAGCTCTAGTGAGGTCGAGCGCCCGCTGCGGCGACATGAGCGTGGAGGCCATGAACAGGCGCATCAACGGCTTGGCCTGATCGCGTCGGCTGGTGATGCGGATGAAGGCCAGGTGGCCGGGCATCAGCGGCTCGGCCGCCGCCACGATCTCGGCCTGCCGCCACTCGTTGCGGCCGTGGCTGGTCTCGGTCCGCTCGGCAATGGAAGGGGTGGCGTCGGCCAGTTGCAGGTTGGCACGGCGCAGCCAATGACGACGGTTGCCCTTCAGTGCAAGCAGGTAATCGCCACCTCTTTGGGTAATGGCCGCAGCCATGCGGGTGTGGCAGTGGAGCGCGTCGGCGGTGACCAATCTGCCCGTAAGATCAATGAGTTCGACGACTTTGAGCGCGGCCTCGACTTCGTTCTCACCATCGCTCGGCGAGACTGCCGCCAGGCACAGCCGGGTCTCGGCGGCGAAGGCCGACACCGTCAACGGCGGACTGGCTGCCAAGCCCTTCTCGTAGGCTCGCCGCAAAGCCTTGCCGTCAAGCGACACCACCTCGGGCGTCTCTCGGCTGGCTCGGGCGAAAGCTGCGGCAAAGGCAGCAAAGGCGCGACCAAAGGCCTCCGGGTCGAGCAGACGCAGCAGCCGCGAGAAGGTGTCGTGGCTGGGAGCTGCGTCATAGTCGATCAGCCGCGACAGCGCCTGCTTGCGCTCCTGCGCGAACAGGGCAAATTCCGTCGCATTGCTGGCGCCGCACAGGCTTGCTGCGATCATCATCACGATCAGGTCGCCAAGCCGGTGCGTGGCGTTGGGCGCGCGTGGATCAGGCACCGCGCCAAAGTAGCTCTCAAGGCAGGAAATGGCAGTCGCTCCTTCGCTCAACTGCCTCTCCAAAGAATCCTTTCTCAGCCTAAACTCAACCCCAAAATCGCCATGTGCGATTCCCCTGCCTTTCCGGGAGGCGTGGCATGACCGCCTTTGCCCGATTCCTCGGCGAGAAGGCCGAGTGTTACATCGAGCTACGCCACTCCCTCGGCTATGCCTTCAGCAAGCAAGCCGGCACGTTGCGGGCTTTCGTGAGGTACGTTGAGCGCGCTCAGTTCGATGGGCCCGCCACTCGAACGTTGGCGCTGGATTTCGCCCTGTCGTTCAGCGGCGCCGCCAACAGCCGCGTCACTCGTCACGGCGTGCTCCGCCGGTTTTACGAGTATCTCGCCGTCTACGACGCGGGAACCGAAGTCTTGGAGCGCAGGGCTTTCCCCAGATCCAGAGCGATTCCGCCTCCGCGTATTCTCAGCGAGGCTGAGTTGACGTCACTCATCGACGCATGCGCCCGCATTTCGCCTAGCATCCCTCTGCGAG
>NZ_JAMYPH010000064.1:0-1784 GCF_040320265.1 Mesorhizobium sp. M0751 | reverse complement strand
TCTGTGCTGAACAAATTCGCAGGAATTTGACACTGGCGCGTCTCCACATTTTTGTTTCTGTTTGTCATGTTGGTAACGGTCAGAGTCGCCAGGGCGCTGAGGAAGGTTTATGGAAACGGTCGTTATCATCGGAGGAGGACTAGCAGGGCATCGTGCTGCCACCACGCTCGCCGAGCTGTGTCCTGAGCAGCGCACGGTCCTGATTCATAGCGAAAGCGGGACACCCTATGACAGGCCGCCGCTATCCAAGGACTTTCTTTTGGGGGGCAAGAGGCCGACCCTGAAAGGGTCTGAGCTGTATGCAGACCGCGTCGTTTTGCGGGATGGGACGAAGGCCACCCTGATCGACCCTGTTCGACGCATCGTCCATACTGATATCGGCAAACCGGAACACTACGACAAGCTGTTGATCGCAACGGGATCTCGAGCACGGCTCTTCGAGAACTCCGGTGTGGACCCGGCACAAATTCATTATTTGCGCACTGAAGCAGACGCTTTGCGATTGCGCGCGGCTCTTGCGCCTGGCCGGCGGCTGGCAGTTGTAGGCGGGGGTTTTATAGGGCTGGAGGTATCGGGGATGGCTCGCCGCTTGGGCTGTCAAACAACGGTCATTGAGCTAGCGCCGCGACTGCTGCCGCGTAGCGCCTCCCTCTCTTTGTCAGAATGGATCGCAACGCGTCACTCGAGCGAAGGTGGTGAGTTCCGTTTGAACTGTGCGAATCTGCGTATGTCGAATAATTCAAAGGGCGAGGTCGTTCTGACTTGGAATGGAGGGGCGATCGTTGCTGACGTGGTGCTTATTGGCATCGGGATTGGGCCTAATGCGCAAATCGCCGCTGACGCTGGCATCGACACCGCTGACGGGATCCTTGTGAACGCTCGCTGCGAAACGTCCGTTGCGGGAATATATGCTGCCGGAGAAGTGACGAACTATCCTTTGCCCGCGCTTGGCCGGCGGCTACGCAGTGAGAGCTGGACTGTGGCCGGCGATCAGGCCGTTGTGGCCGCACAAGTTATGTGCGGTCTCGATGCACAGTATCAGGACCTACCGTGGTTCTGGTCCGATCAGTGCGGCGTAACCATCCAGTCATTCGGGCTGCCAGCCCTCGCGACCCGCCTGTACCGCATCGGAGACGTCGCGAGCGAACGGTGGCTGGAGATTGGCGCCGATGACCAGGGACGTTTTGTCAGTGCCGTGGGAGTCAACCCAGGTCGTGACATGATGCAGCTCCGGCGAGACGCCAAGGCTGGCAGGCCTATATCGCCGGATATCTTGAGCCGAGCCGAGGAAGTCGATCCGTCCGATATTTACCTGGCAACTGGCTAATCGTGGCAATCGGAGTTACCTGTGATAACAGTAGCAAATAACATAGATACGGCGCCGCAGACTTATAAATGGGTCATTCTTTGCCCTTTTTCCGACCTTCAAGAGGAGACTGTGACACCGTTCCAAATCGACGACAACCGAATTGCCATCTATCTGATCGGCGGCAAAGTACACGCGACCGATAACGTTTGTTCACACGCATTCGCTCTCCTTTCCGACGGCTGGCTGGAAGGGACTCTTATCGAGTGCCCTTTGCATGGTGCTCAATTTGAGATCACCTCCGGGGAAGTGGTTCAAGGCCCGGCTGAATGCCCAATCACCGTGTTCAAGACGAAGGTGGAAGACGGCCAGGTCCTGCTGCGACTTCCCGTAGAGTGAACAAAGCAGTTTCTGCTTAAGCTTTCAGCAGCACGGAACACCATCGATGGCGGCCCAAGCCGGCAGCGATCTCGCGAGG
>NZ_JAMYPH010000063.1:0-2246 GCF_040320265.1 Mesorhizobium sp. M0751 | reverse complement strand
CCCCGACCAGCTCCGCCGATCACCCGTTGCTCAACCCGCGCCATACGGCGTAAAACCCGCCGAGGCTCTAACTGCAGCCGGATGAAAATTCAGTGGCAGGTCACGTGGGGCCGACACCGCGCTTTTCAGGCCGTGCACTCACGGCTTCCCACGCGGCCATTGTATTCGGCCCACATCTCATCAGTCACGTTCCCGCTGCTCACCACCCAATAGCCCCTCGCCCATAGGTGCTGGCCCCTTGCGCAATATCCCGAACTCGCTCAGCAGTTTGTGCGAACTGCGCCCCTTCAAGTATTTTAAGAAAGCGAATTTTCGATTGGGTCTTGATACTTGGGGTCTGAATCGAAATTTCGCGCAAGTCAGCCGTACGCAGGCAGGCGTTGCGGCACGAAGGCTTCGTTCAAGTGCTCCTTGAGGTTGGGCTGGCTGATGCTTCCGCTTGACTGCGCAGCCTCAACCCCTTCAATCTGAATGGTCATCACCGCCCGACCGACCTGTGCATCATCTCACCCAGATTCGCCAGATAAGTTTCGTTTTGAGCTGTCCATGGGAACGAGAAGTTAAGTGCAACGAAGTTTCGGAATGAGGCCTCGATCGAGAAAATAGGACCAGGGAGAAAACTGAAGTCAGATTCTATCGCCTGAAGCAAAGCGCCAGTGGCATCGAAGGCGAGTGGCCCTCGCACCCAGCACATAAACCCGCCGGCCGGAGACGATACAACACACTCACTGGGAAAATGTTCTGCGATTAGCTCGAGGCCCCTTTGCATCCTCGCGGCAAGTGTGCCGCGCAATTGCCTCAAATGTCGGTCCTGACTACGGATCGCCAGAAACGTGGCGATCGCGCGCTGGACAATACCGTCACCGCTGTTCAGTCCGTGTGTATACTGGTGGGTCATCAAACGCCGTGTGTGGGTGCCGGCAATGATCCAACCCAATCCATACGCTGGCGGGAGCGAGGCCATAAAACTCCCGAATTGCACTACGATATCGGACGGATCGTGTTGTTTGAACGAAGGCTGTCTGTTGCCACGGTAATTCAGGTCGCTGAACATGTCATTTTCGAGGATAAGCACTTGGTGTTGGCGAGCAATTTCCACAACACGGCGCATAGTTTGCTCGGAATAGGTCACGCCTGTGGGATAGTGATGGGAGCCCATAAGCAATGCCACGCGAACGGAATTCGAGCGGACAAGATGCAGGAATTGTTCGGGATTGATGCCAGAGCGCGGGTGGGAATAAATTTCCACCACGGAGAGGCTCTTGCGGTTCAATCCAGCCAGCATTGGAAAATAAGATGGACTTTCGACAAGGATTACGTCTCCTGGCTTGGTAAATGCATTGAGGCACATGTCGAAGCACGACATGCCGGTGTTGCCGACGATTATTTCCCCTTGTGCGACGACGCATCCTCGCTTTGAGACGCGGCGCGAAATTTCATGTCGCAACTGCATGTCGCCTTGTGGTGAATCGCACCCAACAAGCCTGGTCTCGCCTTGCCGCAAGAGCTGGCGCAACAGCCGGTCTATCTCGCTCCGGTCGAATAAGTCCGGACTTGGGTAGAAGCTGCCGAATGGGCCAAGTTCATTTGAATAGCAAATGTGCAGCAAAGCCTCAGGCAGATTTTTAACAGTCTCTCCATCGCCATCGTGACTTCGTGAGCCTGTCGCTGGCGCCGGCAAACCGATGACATAGAAGCCCGACCGGGGCCGAGCCTCGCAAACAGCCTCAGCCTCCAAGAGCTCGTATGCATGATGAACTGTCATCGGGCTGTACCCCGTATCCTCGCTTAACTGCCGCACAGACGGCAGGCGATCACCGACCCTCAGCGTCCCGGTGCGAATGCGGCGCTTGATGAGGTCAACGACAAATTCGTAGCGGCGCATCGCCGACGTCTGGGGACCATCGGTCATAGGATTGGAGTTCCGATCGCAACTGGTATCTGCTTTGTCTGCACAAGAAAGCCGTTCACCTTTAGACAAATAATGGGTCTTGGCGGCCAGATCGTTGCATAACCTAAGCCTCCTGCAACACGTGAACCCATCCATATTTATCCTTTCTGGTCGTTAAAATGCACAAAAGCCACCAATTCCGCGGAGCACAGTTTGTCGCGAGGACGCGCTTCGGGTTTCAAAACTGCGCCATCTGTGCTGAACAAATTCGCAGGAATTTGACACTGGCGCGTCTCCACATTTTTGTTTCTGTTTGTCATGTTGGTAACGGTCAGAGTCGCCAGGGCGCTGAGGA
>NZ_JAMYPH010000062.1:0-2482 GCF_040320265.1 Mesorhizobium sp. M0751 | reverse complement strand
GTAAGCGGTGTTCTCGGGCCACGGCCTTGAGCTCGAGCTTGTTGATGTAGACCCAAGGCAGGAGATCGTCGATCTGGCTGTTGGGGTGGCCGTTGACGATCCTGGTGAGGACATCGGCGAGATAGCCGAGCGGTTCGACACCATTGAGCTTGCAGGTTTCGATCAGCGAGGCGATGACTGCCCAGTGTTCGGCGCCGCCGTCAGAGCCTGCGAAGAGCGCGTTCTTGCGGTTGAGCGCGATCGGACGGATCGAGCGTTCGACGGTGTTGCTGTCGATCTCGATGCGGCCGTCGTCAAGGAAGCGCGAGAGGCCTTGCCAGCGCGAGAGCGTGTAGCGGATCGCCTCGGCGAGCTTTGTCTTCTGACTGATCAGGCCGAGCTTCTCACGCAGCCAGGGTTCGAGATCGGCGACGATGGCGCGGCTTTTGTCCTGACGCATCGCGCGGCGCTCGTTGGCCGATCGGCCACGAATGTCATCCTCGATCTTGTAGAGTTCGGCGATCCGTCTGAGCGCCTCGCTAGCGATCGGCGCTGGTCCGGACACGGCCAGTTCATAGAAGCGCCGGCGCACATGCGCCCAGCAGAAGGCGAGCGTGACGCCGCTTTTGTCGGCCAGCACGCGATAGCCGCCATAGCCGTCGACCTGCAAGATTCCGATGAAGCCTGCGAGATGAGCGATCGGACGCTCGGCCTTCCGGTCGGGTGCGTAGACATAGGCGACGCCCGGCGGGTCGGCTCCCTGCCATGGCCGATCATCACGCGCATAGGCCCAGAGTTGGCCTGTCTTCGTCTTGCCGCGGCCCGGATCGAGCACTGGCGCGGTCGTCTCGTCGGCGAAGAGTTTTGGCGAGGACTTCAGCTTGCCAAGCAGCCGCTCATGCACCGGACGCAGGTGCCAGGCGGCGCGGCCGACCCAATCGGCGAGCGTGGAGCGATCGAGATTGATTCCTTGCCGGGCGTAGATCTGCGCCTGACGATAGAGCGGAAGGTGATCGGCATATTTTGAGACCAGCACCTGGGCGACCGTTGCCTCGGTCGGAAGACCACCCTCGATCAGCCGGGCCGGCGCGGGAGCCTGAACCACGACGTCCTCGCAGGCGCGGCAGGCATATTTGGGCCGGCGCACGACGATTACACGCAGCTGCGCCGGAACGATGTCGAGCCGCTCGCTCACGTCCTCGCCGATCCGATGCAAGCCATTGCGGCAGCATGGGCAGGCATGGTCCTCGATGTCGACGATCATTTCCACCCGCGGCAGATGGGATGGCAACGCGCCGCGGTTCGTCCGACGCTTCCTGGCTCGCTCCAGGCGCTCTGCGGGAGATGCTTGTTCGTTCTCTTCCTCGTCGGCGGCCTCGATCTGCTCGGCCTCTTCGAGCCCCAGCAGCAATTGATCCTCGGGGAGCGTCTCGGCACGCCGGCCGAAGCGGTGACGCTGCAATTCCTTGATGATCTGAATCAGTCGGGCGTTCTCGACGTCGCGCGCCAGGACCATCGCCTTCAGCGCGTCCGGATCGTCGGGAAGCTGGTCAGCCGTCATCGCCATGAGCGGATCAGACCATATTCGCCGACAGCCCGCGACAGCGGAATCCAGGCTGATTCACTTCGTCGCGGGTCAGCCCGCCTGGGCTGGAACACGGGTCCGGCGCGCCTCGTGGACTCGCCGCCAGTCGAGACCTTCGAGTAGCGCCGAGAGCTGCGCGGCCGTCAGCCGCATCATGCCGTCATGCACTTTCGGCCAGCGGAACTCCCCATCCTCCAAACGCTTGGCATAGAGGCAAACCCCGGTGCCATCCCAGAAGATCAGCTTGATCCGGTCAGTCCGCTTCGCCCGGAAGACGTAGACGGCCCCGCTGAACGGATCGGCCCCCATTGTCTCTCGCACCAGCGCCGCCAATCCCTCAGCACCCTTGCGGAAGTCGACGGGCTTCGTCGCCACCATGACCTTGACCGCACCCGTCGGCCCGATCACGACGTCGCCTTCAGCGCGCGGATCACTGCGGCCACCGTCTTGGTATCGGCGCCCCGGCCGACGCGCATCGCGATGCCGTCGATCTCAAGCTCGATCATGCCGGCATCTCGGGTGGCTTGCCGCTTCCGCTGCTTCGGTGAACGGCTGGCTACAGGTTCCGCCGCCGCCAAAACCGCCGGCACAAAGGCAGGAGAATCTTGCTGCACCGAAGCGGCCTGTTTGCGCGCTTCGCGGCGCCAGGCGAAGACCTGCTGCGGCCTAAGGCCATACCGACGGGCGACCTCGGAAATGATTGCGTTCGGCTCCAGCGTCTCCGCGATGATCCGCGCCTTGTCATCCACCGACCAGTGACGCCGACCGCCGGCACCGTTGATCACCTCGAAACGTCGAAGCTGCCGCTCCGGGTCAAGCGTAAGGTCAAGTCCAGACACAAGCCGATCTCCGATCCCAATACAGGATCGGCAACCTCACAGATCGCGACCACTCCCGAAAGGTGGTCCGGAAACACCG
>NZ_JAMYPH010000061.1:0-4405 GCF_040320265.1 Mesorhizobium sp. M0751 | reverse complement strand
CGAGGATTCATTTCGGCGGGAGCACTCGTTATCTAGATGTTCGTAGCCAGTCGGTGTCATCGTCCGAGCCCCGCAAATGTCCGTTCCACAATCCATTGCCGCGACACCTCGAAGCCCTTTTCGTCGCCGGGCCGTTTGACGATTTCGAGCGCGAAGGGTCCGACCCTTTTCAGCGCCTCTCGGCTCGTACAGCCGCCATCGGCAAAGACATGGCGCAGCCACGGCCAGCGCTTCACGATGGGTCGCGAGAACTTGCGTCGCGCCGTAGCGATGCTCGACGGCTACACTGTGCACGACGGGTCCGACCAGAAGTCCGCCGGTCACGATGGGGATGCTGCTCAGGTGAACAGCAGCGCAGATCCGCGGACGGGGAATGGAATGGATTTGGAAAGAGAGAAACCGAAGAGGAGATCGGAAAGCTGCCGAGGAGAATACCTCGGTCTTAACGCAATGTGAGAATCTCGAACTGAGGTTGTCAGGTGTTGGCATCGATGTGGATTTGCGTTTGCCACACATGTGCGCAGATCCTGCCATGTACGTCCCGCACGACGGTGTGCCACACGGATGTCCGTCGGCCTATGTGAAGCGGTCGGCATTCGGCGACTATTTTCGCGCCTTCGCAGGCGCGCACGAAATTGGTCTTGGATTCGAGCGTCGCGGTTCTTTGCATGAGACTAAGATGTTGCAACGCGCCCATCGCGCCGAGGCTGTCCGCAAGGGACATAAGTATGCCTCCATGCACCGCGCCGCCAGAATTGATGTGTCGATTCTCGATTTCAATGTGTGCGGCGATGCGATCCGGGGACACCTCGTCGAGCTCAATCCCAAGAGCCTTCTGAAATCCTTGGGTCGGCATGCGCCTGATGTCATCTTTGCTCCACGGCCCTGGTCCAGTACGGATAGGATCGAGTTTTGTTATCTCGGTCATCGGGCGCTCCATTGCACGGGCCCTAAAGCCCAAAACCCTAGCACGACCAAGCCTTGAGATCGGTTATTACGGCCTGATATCGTGTTTCAAACGTCAATCACCGGCTATGTGCACTTTCGCCTGCAGCATCTGAGCCACCGGTGTTGGCCCGCCCTTTCAGCCCGAGCATCTGCCGGGTCTCGTCCGGTGTCGCGATGTCGAAGGACAAAAGGGTAAGGATATCCCGCATCCGCGTGACCTGCTCAGCATTGGACCGGGCGAGCCTGCCCTTGTCGAGGTACAGGTTATCCTCCATCCCCACCCTCACATTCGAACCCATCGTAGCACCCATGGTGCAGAAGCGAAATTCGTGTTTTCCGGGTGCAAGAACTGACCAGTGGTACTCCCTGCCGAACAGCCGGTCGGCGACGTTGCGCATGTGAGTCATATTGTCAGCGTCAAGGCCGATTCCACCACTGAACCCGAAGACAGTTTGGATGATGAAGGGTGGCGTAAGCAGGCCGATATCCGCAAAGTAAGCCACGTTATACAGGTGCCCCACGTCATAGCACTCGCATTCGAAGCGTGTGCCGCAGGCGCCGACCTCCTTGATCGTCCGAGTGATCATCTCCTCGGAGTTAGGATAAACTCGCGAGGGCGCCGCGGAGAACAGTTGCTGCTCCCAATCGTGCTGCCAGTGCTCGAACTTGTTGAGCATTCTCTGCCGACCGTATGGAGAAAGAGACCCCATGTTCAAGGAGGCTAGCTCTGGTTTGAACCGCAGTGCGGCGGCAATCTTGTCGTCCAGAGGCGTATGTGGTGCGCCGCTTGTCGTAATATTGATTATAACATCAGACTCTTCACGCACGCGATCGATTGCCGGCGCGTATACGTCTGGGTCGGGGGTAGGACGCCCATCTCGCGGGTCGCGCGCGTGGAAATGGACGATGGCCGCCCCCGCCGCCGCCGCGCCGATTGCCTGATCTGCGATCTGCTCCGGTGTGATCGGCAGATATGGCGACATTGTCGGCGTGTGTGCTGAGCCCGTCACGGCACAAGTGATTACTACTTTGCGTCCAGCAGACATGAAATTGCTCCCGTCGTTTGCTAAGTGATTTAATCGGACCGCGAACAAGAGTGCGAGCCGCGAGAGTTATTTGAAGAGGGGAAAGCTTATGATCGTCCGTATCGTCCGGCCCCAAGCGATACAAACTCCGCTCTTACACATAGTCGGAACTGCCACCCCGAATGGGATTCGGCGGGTCTAACGGGGACTGAAAAATAACGGGACTGAAAAGGAGCGAGTGGAACGCGGCAAGCGACCAGATTACCAGAGAGGACATGTCTTCACACCGCACGCCGACGTTTCCTTAGATCCTTCAGGATCTCCCGAGCTGCGTTGTGGCCAGGGACGCCGGAAACACCACCCCCGGGGTGGGTCGACGCGCCGCACTGGTAGAGGCCTCTGATCGGCGATCGATAATCCGAATAGTGAGGCACCGGCCGCATAAAGAACATCTGATCGAGGGACATGTCGCCGTGATTAATATGGCCACCGGGGATGTTGAGCTGCTCCTCGATATCCTCGGGCAGAAGGAGCTGCGTGTCGATCACACCATCGGAAAAGCTGGGGGCGAAGTAATCGATGGTCTCAAGGACCGATTTCAGGAATCTCGGGCGCTCCTGTCCCCAAGAGCCGTTCGTCAGTTTATAAGATGTATGCCCGCCATAGATTTGAACAATATGTTTCCCTTTTGGCGCTAGGCTAGGTTCGAGGACGGTCGGGATCGTCATGATCATGGACGGTCGCGAAGAATACCAGCCTGGTTTTGCCTCTTCATAGGCATGTTCGAGATATCCCATGTCTGGAGCGATCTGTACGATGGGCGGGCTTTCCATGCCCGTGTCCTGTTTTTTGAAAGAAGAGAACTGTGGAGCTCTCTCACATGCAATATTTAGCTTGAACGCGGCCCCGTTTGTCTTGAAACGGGCGATCTCGGAGATGAAGTCGCTTGGAAGGTCTTTCTCCGCCACGAGCTTGCTGAACAGCACTTTCGCGTTGAGGTTCCCCACCACGGTTCGCGCGACGTACTCTTCTCCGCGACTTGTTACGACGGAATTCACTCGGCCGTTGCGCGTCTGAATCTGCGTGACGTCGCAGTTGGTGAGTATCTCGACGCCATGCTCTTCAGCGCACCGAGCCATGGCCTTGGTGATGGATCCCATCCCGCCGACTACCTGGCCGCTGATGGCATCTTTCTCCGCACGGCCCGTGCTGCCGCCGTGCAGCGCAAGCCATGCGGACCCGTGAGTTTTGGGGCCGATCAGGCTTCCGCCCACTGCAAACGCGAATACAGCCTTCACTTCACTGCTTTCGAACCAACGGCTCAGATATTCATCGGAGCTTTGCGTGAAGAGGTCTATCAGTTTGTAGAAATCGCCACCCACATTACGGTGGCCCCACAGGAAGTTCGCCGTCTTCAACCGAGAGGTCAACGAGGTGGCGACGATATCGACGGGCGTCTGCAGTTTCAGATCGTGAACGAACTCCGAGACGCCTGAGAGATGACTGCGGAACTCAGGGTAGCGGGCGGCATCGGCGTGAGAAAACCGCGACAGCATCGCCTGCATCTGCCCGACGTCGCCACCCACCATCATTGAGCGCTTTTGGTCCACGGGGCGGAAAACGCGATAGTCGGCCTTTATGGATTGAAGCCCGTATTTCTTCAGTTCGAGGTCGTTGACCACCTTCGGATGCAATTGAGCAGCGACATATGAGAATACGGAAAAAGTGAATCCGGGCACGATCTCTTCGGACAGAGCTGCGCCGCCAACAACATGGCGACGCTCAAGCACCAGCACTTTCAGACCGGCCTTCGCTAGATAGCAGGCACAGGCAAGGCCGTTGTTGCCAGCCCCGATAACTATCGCATCAAAGACTTTGGACATGGAACCTTTCGACGCTCCCCAGTGCTTAGTTTTGTTGTCAAATCGCATGTCAGATTTGAGAGCTCAGGTAGAGGCGGCCCTTTTCCATCACGGCCCTGCCATCGACGATCACGCTGTCGGCAGGGATCATCGACGAGGAGAACGACAAAAAGATTCCCGTATCGTCACGCCCGGACAGGTGGGTGATGTCGCGGGCTTCCCTCATCACAACGTCCGCGCGGCTGCAGCGCCCAGACGGTTGAACATCGGTCCATCTCATGTTGCCCAAACATGGGCTCTGGTTCTTTATCAGCGACGGATGCTTGGCGAGCAACGCTTTGCTTGTTATGCGGGCTTCACTAATCATTATTCGCAATTCCTGCCCTGAATGCGCGTCGCTGAGCCGCCTGCAGGAGCGGACAAACCCAATTGGTGTCAAGCGGGGTGAGTCCAGCTTTGGCGATGCTGAGCGCGGCCTCGCTACCGTGCTGATGCTCTCGGTTGCAGTCACGATCCTGAATGCCCCATGGGATGCCTCACCCCCTGGCTGCTTGGCGCACGGCAAGGCCC
>NZ_JAMYPH010000060.1:0-4546 GCF_040320265.1 Mesorhizobium sp. M0751 | reverse complement strand
CATCCATAGAATATATGATGCGACTTAAAGTACTTGGCCTCAGCCTGTTCACCTATGGATCTGACCCTGATTTTGTTTTGCAGGGCGGCCGCGCTGTGGCGAAAGATTTCCACAACGCGTTTCTCGCTAACCATTGTCGCCGGTTCGGTCCACAGTCTGCAATCACTCATCTCTAAGTCTGCCCAAATTCGGAGTGAACACGCTACCAAGTATTTCGGCAGGGTTAGTGATCCTTGATCATGCTCAACGGCGGCGGTCAAAAACAAGTACGCCTGCCTCGGCGTGTTAGGGGTCTTCGAAATCGGCTATTCGTGGGCGGCTGTGAGAGCCTGGCCATGCGCTCTTCCTCGTCGACCGCACCATCGCCAAGGGGATTACGGCGGCCCCCTGATCCGCCTGCAGATCGGGCTGGAGGATATCGAGAATCTCCATATATCGAGCGTGGGCTCAAAGCGGAGGCCAAAGCCGCCGAATGACAGCTGATAGATTTTTATGGCTATAGCGGTCCCGAGATTCACAACGGTCGCTCAGATCACGATGACCAAGGGGAGACGATGCGTTACATACGTCCGCTTTCAATTGAAGACGCCGCCGGCCTGTTGGCCGGTTCAGCCGGCAAGGCCGCCATCCTCGCCGGAGGCAGCGACCTCTTGGTGAGAATGAAAGGCGGCTTTATCGAACCCGACCTGATCGTCGACATCAAGGCGATCGAGGGGCTTGGCGAGATCAGGGAAACAGCCGAGGGCTTCAGCATCGGCGCGGCGGTCCCCTGCGCAGTGCTGGGCGAGAGCAAGGCCCTGAAGAACGCATGGCCCGGCGTCGTCGAAGCAGCGAACCTGATCGGCTCCAAGCAGGTGCAGGGACGCTGCACCATCGTCGGCAATTTGTGCAACGCCTCGCCGGCCGCCGACAGCGTGCCGGCGCTGGTGGCCGCTGGCGCCAAGGCGGTGGTCGTCGGCCCGGGAACCAGGCGCACGATTGCCGTGGAAGCGGTACCGACTGGGCCGGGCAAGACGTCGCTGGCCAAGGGCGAGATCATCGAGGCAATCCTGCTCGACAAACGTCTGCCGCGTTCGGGCGATGCCTATCTGCGTTTCATTCCGCGCACGGAGATGGACATCGCGGTGGTAAGCGCCGGCGTGAACCTGACGCTCGACGAGCAAGGTCGCGTCAAATCCGCCCGCCTGGCGCTAGGCGCCGTGGCGCCGACGGTGATTCTGGTCGAGGAGGCCGCCGAGGTTCTCATCGGCTCCAAGCTGGACGAAGCCACGCTGGAGAGGCTCGCCAAGGTCTGCTCGGGGGCCTGCCGTCCGATCGACGACAAGCGGGGCACTATCGAATTCAGACGGAAAGTTGCGGGTGTGCTGGCCAAGCGGGCCGCCACGACCGCCTATGCGCGCGCAGGAGGCAAATGATGGCTGGTGTGGCAGTATCAACGACAATCAACGGCGACAATGTCGAGTTCCTTTGCCAGCCGGACGAAACGCTGCTTGATGTGCTGCGCGATCGCCTGGGGCTGACGGGTGCTAAGGAAGGCTGCGGCACCGGCGACTGCGGCGCCTGCAGCATCATCCTCGACGATCGGCTGGTGTGCTCGTGCCTGGTGCTCGGCGCGGAGGCTGAAGGGCGGCGCATCGAAACCATCGAGGGCATGGCGCATGGCGACAAGCTGCATCCGCTGCAGCAGAAATTCCTGGAACACGCCGCGCTTCAATGCGGCATCTGCACGCCGGGCTTCCTCATGGCGGCCAAGGACCTGTTGGCCAAGAACCCCGATCCGACCGAGGAGGAGATCCGCTTCGGCCTCGCCGGGAACCTCTGCCGCTGCACCGGCTATGACAAGATCGTGCGTGCCGTTCAGGACGCCGCGAGCGTGATGAAGGGAGCATGACGATGAATTTCGATCCACGTTACTCCGGACGCAATTTCACCTCTGTCGGCACGCGTCCCATCCGTCCCGACGGCGTCGACAAGGTGACGGGCCGTGCACGCTATGGCGCCGACTTCAACATGGCCGGGCAACTGGTCGGGCGCGTTCTCAGAAGCCCCCATGCGCATGCCACGATCAGGAAGATCGACACGTCGAAGGCGGAGAAGCTCGCCGGCGTCAAGGCGGTGATCACCGCGGCCGACCTGCCCGACCTCACCGACGGCGATGCCGCCATGTACGACATCCTCGACAACTGCATGGCGCGCAAGAAAGCGCTCTACGACGGCCATGCTGTGGCCGCGGTCGCTGCGGTCGATGCCCGCACCGCGAGGCAGGCACTGAAGCTGATCGAGGTCGACTACGAGGTGCTGCCGCATGTCACCGACGTCGACGAGGCGATGAAGCACTCCTCACCCGTGCTCAACGACGCCATCTTCACCGGGGGCCTTGAGCAAAAGCCCGTCAAGCCTTCAAACGTCACCAAGCGCACCCAGTACGGCCATGGCGACATCCATGAAGGTTTCGGCCAGGCCGATTTCGTCGTCGAACGCTCCTTCAAGACCGAGCAGACGCACCAGGGTTATATCGAGCCGCATGCCTGCGTCGCCAATGTCAGCTCCGACGGCACCGCCGATCTTTGGGTCTGCACGCAAGGGCATTTCGTCTATCGCCAGCACTGCGCCCAGCTGCTTGGCATGGAGGCCTCGAAGCTGCGCGTCACCTCGTCGGAGATCGGCGGTGGTTTCGGCGGCAAGACCCATGTTTGGGCCGAGCCGGTGGCGCTGGCGCTGTCGCGCAAAGCCGGCCGGCCGGTCAAGCTGGTCATGACGCGCGACGAGGTGTTCCGCGCCTCCGGCCCGACCAGCGCCACCTCGATCGACGTCAGGATCGGCGCCCGTAAGGACGGCACGATCACGGCGGCCGAGGCGACGCTGCGCTATTCCTGCGGCCCCTATGCCGGCATGTGGGCCGAGATCGGCGCCATGACCGCCTTTGCTTGCTACAAGCTCGAGAACGTCAGGACGGTCGGCTACGAAGTGCTGGTCAACCGGCCCAAGACCGCGGCCTATCGGGCGCCGTCGGCGCCGATGGCAGCGTTTGCGGTGGAAAGCGCGGTCGACGAGCTGGCCAAGGAGATCGGCATGGACCCGGTCGAGTTTCGGATCAGGAACGCGGCGCAGGAAGGCACCAGATCGTCCTACGGCCCGGTATATGGGCCGATCGGCATCGGGCCGACGCTGGAGGCGGCCAAGAACCATCCGCACATGAAGGCGCCGCTCGGCAAGAATCAGGGCCGCGGCATGGCTTGCGGCTTCTGGTTCAACTTCGGCGGCCAGACCTGCACCGACCTCAACATAGGCATGGATGGCTCGGTCTCGCTTGCCGTCGGCACGGTCGATGTGGGTGGTTCCCGCGCGTCGCTGTCGCTGGTGGCGGCGGAGGAGCTCGGTATCCCCTATGAGCAGATCAAGGCGGTGGTCGCCGATACCTCCAGCCTCGGCTACAACGACATGACGGACGGCAGCCGCGGCACCTTCTCGTCTTCGATGGCGACGATCTCCGCCGCTCGCAACGCCATCAAGATCCTGCGAGAACGCGCCGCGCAGATGTGGGACATACCCGTCGACGACGTGGTCTGGGAAGAGGGTCATGCGATTGCCAAGGGCGCGACGCACGGCAACCTCTCGCCGCTGTCGCTGAAGGAGATTGCGGCCGCTTCCGGAAAGACGGGCGGACCCATCGCAGGCCATAGCGAACTCGTCGCCGACGGCGCCGGCGTCTCGTTCGCCACCCATATCTGCGATATCGAGGTCGATCCCGAGACCAGCTCGACCAGGGTCATCCGCTACACGGTGATCCAGGACGCCGGCAAGGCGGTGCATCCGACCTATGTCGAGGGCCAGTACCAGGGCGGTGCCGCGCAAGGCATCGGCTGGGCGCTCAACGAGGAGTATATCTACGGCAAGGACGGCCGGCTGCAGAACGCCGGCTTCCTCGACTACCGCATCCCGGTCTGCTCGGACCTGCCGATGATCGACACGCAGATCCTCGAAATCCCCAACCCCAACCACCCTTACGGGGTGCGCGGCGTCGGCGAAACCTCGATCGTGCCGCCGCTGGCGGCGATCGCCAATGCGGTGTCGAACGCAGCCGGCGTGCGCATGACCCACATCCCGATGTCACCGCCGCGCATCCTGGCGGCGATCGAGGCGGAACGGGGAGGCTGATGGTCGAAGTGACGCTCTGGGGATCGCTTGGTGCGGCCGCCGGAGGCAAGAACAAGGTCGAGATCGAGGCCAAAGACATAAGGGAGCTGTTCAGGAAGCTGGCTGAACAGTATCCCGGCCTCGAGCCCTTGATCGATCGCGGGATCGCGGTGGCGATCGACGGGACGATCTACAGGGATACGTGGTCGAAGGAACTGCCGAAAGGGCGGAAATCTTCCTGCTGCCGAGGCTGGCGGGGGGATGAGTTGCAACGGCGTTGTCACGTTGTTTGAAAATGCGGCCGCGTGTGACCTGCCACGGGTAATTTCCTCCATCTGAGATTAGAGTCCGGCCTCGATTGAAGGACGGACTGATGAAGAGAAAGCGGTTTACGGAAGAGCAGATCATC
>NZ_JAMYPH010000059.1:0-4647 GCF_040320265.1 Mesorhizobium sp. M0751 | reverse complement strand
CGATTGCGATATCCACCCGGCTCTTAAAGACCGGTATGGCCTCCATCCCTATATTTCCAAGCGTTGGCGCGATCATCTCGATCAGTATGGCGAGTTGGGGTTCGATCCCGGCGGCCTTTATGACGGCTTCACTCCATCTACGTGCCGTCGCGATGCCTGGCCGGATGAAGGGCCACCCGGATCGGACCTGGCCTTGATGAGGAAGCAGCACCTCGACCCCAACAATGTTGTGTTCGGCGTGCTCCAACCCATGGTAGCGCTGGGCAACGGCGGTCGCAATCTCGATCTCAGCAACGCGTTGTCAACGGCAATGAACGATTGGCAGATCGCCGAGTTTGTAGAGCCGGAGGATCGGCTGAGAGCGTCCGTTGTGGTCGTTCCGGATGATGCCGTTTCCGCAGTCGCAGAAATCGAAAAGCGGGCGCTCGATGCGCGCTTTGTCCAAGTGGAGATATTTACGGGGACAACCGAGCCATTGGGACATCGACGCTACAGGCCCATCCTGGAAGCCGCGGCTCATCACGGCCTTCCGATCGGCATGCACGTTGGTGGCCGGCTTGGCTCACGGACTGCCAGCGGCTGGCCATCCTACTACTGTGAGTTTCATTTGTATAACACATTCGCTGCGCAGACGCAGGTTATGAGCCTCATTCTTGATGGCGTGTTCGATCAATTGCCATCTCTCAAGGTGATCATCGTCGAGAACGGCTGTGCCTGGTCGATTGGACTTGGCCACCGGCTTGACATGTTGTGGCGGCGCATGGGCTCGGAAGGGGCAAGCTTAAAATATCCGCCTTCCCATTATCTGCGCCGGCATTTCTATTTTTCCACACAACCGGTGGAAGAACCGGACAATCCCGAGGAGCTCAACTATCTGTTTGATCAAATCGGCTGGGATAGGCTGCTCTATGCGAGCGATTATCCTCACTGGGACTTCGACGATCCGCGTTATGCCTTCAAGGCTCGAATATCCGAGGAACACAAGGCGCAGCTGTTTCGGGAGAACGCCAAGGAAGTCTATCGGATCCTGTAACGCGAACAGCGGAAGAAGAACCGTATTCGCAGCTTCCATCCGGGAATTCGGATCAAACCGTCACGTCCGCGAGGACGTTCTGGAGCGAACGTCCCCTCTGATTCCGAGGTGTTGCCGAAGGTGAACCGAGCTTCTTGAGATCGCACGAGGGCAGCCACTGGTTACCTCGTGTGGGTGCAGCCAATAACCGATTAATAAAAGAAGAGGGGAATTAAGATGAATGATGAAATCAATTTTCTCAGTAAGTGCGTCGCGAAAGGTAAGCTGTCCCGGCGCGATTTCTTAGGTCGGGCAGCGACACTTGGCCTTGGTGCAATCTTCGCTAACAATCTGCTGGCTGAAGCCGCTAGGGCGGAGGGGCCAGTCAAGGGCGGCACGCTCAAGGCCGGGTTAATGGGTGGACAAGCGACGGACACTCTCGATCCAGCGACCCTAACAAATGATGTTCAGTTTATCTTCAGCCGCCTGTGGGGCGAACAACTCGTAGAGCTGGACGCGAATCAAAAACTGCAGCCGGTACTTGCCGAGGAATGGGGCGCATCGAAAGACGCCAAGGCCTGGACGTTTAAAATCCGCAAGGGCGTGCAATTTCACAACGGCAAGGAGATGACGCCCGCCGACGTGCTAGCCACATTGGAACGTCACTCCGACGCTAACTCGAAGTCGGTTATGCTCGCCTTTATGCACGGGATCGACAAGATCGCCGTCGACGGCCGGAATATCGTCTTCACTCTAAAAGAAAGCAATGCAGACTTCCCAGTCATAATGAACGATGTCCACCTGATGATTCAGCCAAATGGCGGCAAGGACAACCCGAACGCAGGCATCGGCACGGGTCCATACAAGGCCACGGTCAACGAAGCTGGTGTTCGACTTGGCGGCGAGAGGTTCGCCGGCTACTGGCGGGACGATCGCGGCTTTGCCGACCAGATCGAGATTATTGTCATCAACGACGCGACAGCCCGCACCTCTGCTTTGCAGAGCGGGCAGGTTCACATGATTAACCGCGTCGATCCGAAGGTGATCGAACTCCTCAAGCGCTTCCCTGACATCACCGTCCGCAACGTTGGAGGCCGTGGGCATTCTTATTTTTGCTGCCAACTCGATACGGCGCCCTTCAACAACAATGACCTGCGGCTCGCCCTGAAATATGCAATCGACCGCGAAGAGATGGTCCAAAAGGTTCTGGGGGGCTACGGCTCCGTCGGCAATGACACGCATATAAACAAGTTTTATCCACTCTTCACCGAAATCGAACAATGCAAATACGATCCGGACAAGGCGGCCTTCCATTACAAGAAGTCAGGGCACTCCGGTTCGGTGCTCCTTCATACATCGGACGGCGCATTCACAGGAGCGGTGGATGCTGCTCAGCTATACCAGCAGAGCGCGGCCAAAGCGGGGATTAGTATCGAGGTTAAACGTGAACCAGCTGACGGCTACTGGACAAACGTGTGGCTCAAACAGCCGTTCGTGGCAAATTCTGGTCCGGGCCGTCCAACCCAGGACATGGAGTATTCTCTGAAGCTCCAATCTAAAGCGGTATGGAACGAAACTCACTTCTACAGCGAGAAGTTCGACCAGATGATAGTCCAGGCACGCGGCGAACTCGATGCCGACAAGCGTAAGAAGCTTTACGCCGACATGGGCCAAATCATCCACGATGAGGGCGGCCTGATCATCCCGATGTTCAATGATTACATCGACGCCACGGGCCCGCGTGTTGGCGGATGGGCCAAGAATGGCAACGATCGATTCATGAACGGCTACGCGCTGACCAAGTGCTGGCTGCAGGCCTGAGGCCCTGAGAACATGGTTCTCAAGCTTATTGCCCAGCGCGTCGCGCTGGGCATCCTCCTCTTGCTCGCAGTTTCGGTCCTCATTTTTGTTGGCACGAATCTTCTGCCCGGCGACGTCGCGCAATCCATTCTCGGCCCGTCGGCGACGCCACTGGCGCTCGCCAATCTTCGAAAGGGGATGGGGCCTCAATGACCTCGCCTATGTCAGATATCTCCGCTGGCTTTTCGGAATCCTGCAGGGCGACCTCTAGGCACTGCTCTCACCAGTGGGCTCGATATCGCCACTTCCCTCCAGGAGCGCCTATGGAACACGCTGTCCCTGGCCTTCTGGGCGGCGATTATCGCCGTCCCGCTCGCGATTGTCCTCGGGCTGTCGGCAGTGCGTCATCGCGATGGCCTCATCGACAAACTGATCACCGGCCTGGCACTTGCCTCGACATCGGTACCGGAATTCTTCATCGGCCGTCTGTGGTTACTTCTTTGCCGTGAAGTTCCATATCTTGCCAGGCATTTCGATGGTCTATGAGGGCATGCCCTTCCTCGACAATATGAAAGCCCTCGCGCTGCCCTGCATGACGCTCACGCTGGGCATCCTCGCCCATGATGCGAATGACGAGGGCGGCGATCCTCAAGGGCGTGCAGTCAGCCTACATTAAGACTGCCGAACCGAAAGAACTCACCGCCTTCGAGGTCATTCGCAGGGACGCTTTCCCTAATGCATCGCCCCGACCATAGTGTGATCACGCTGAACCCCGCCTATCTCGTGGTCGGCGTGGTGGTGATCGAGGTGATCTTCGTCTATCCTGGCATTGGCCAGTATCTTGTCGACCATGTCGCCAAGCGCGACGTGCCGGTCGTGCAGGCCGTTGGGCTAATCTTCGCCGCCGTTTATATTTCCCTCAACTCGTGGCCGACGTGGCATCCATTCTCGCCAATCCCCGCCTAAGGCATCCGAGGTAAGGAGAACCATGTTAAGACGTATTCCCATCGGCGCCCTGCTCGGCCTTCTTATCACCACTCTCTTCTTCCTCGTCGCGATCTTCGCACGTCGATCGCCCCCTTCGGCCTCGGCGACATCCCCGTCGGAGTCTGGGAGCCGATATCGGCGAAATTTCTCTTCGGCACTGACGATCTTGGCCGCGACCTGCTCTCGCGCATGATCTATGGCGCCCAGACGACGATCCTGATCGCGGTGGTGGCTACACTGCTTTCCTCTCGGTGGGCGCAATCCTCGGGCTTCGCCGCTGCGGTGCTCGGCGGCTGGTCCGATATGTTGATGTCCCGTTCGTCGACCTGCTGATGGCGATCCCGACGCTGATCTTCGGCCTTGTGGTGCTGTCGGTCCTGCCTTCGACGCTGGTCACATTGGTCCTCGTCATGGGTATTCTGGGCAAGTGGGACTGTCAGGAATTGTGTGCGAGGCCATGATGATGGAAAGGAGCGAATCATCACATGGCTATTCAGATGGAACTTTTGGACCAGCTGCTTGCCGGTCGCGATCCGAGCGAGTTGTTTGCCAAGGACGGCTTGCTCGATGATTTGAAGAAAGCGCTTTCTGAGCGGATTCTGAACACCGAGCTTGACGAACACCTCGAGGAGGAGCGTGCCGAGGGCGGCGCCAATCGCCGCAACGGACATTCGAAGAAGACGGTGCTGACGGGCACCCCGAAGATGGAGTTTGCGACCCGCGCGACCGGGCTGGAACGTTCGATCCGAAGTTGATCGCAAAGTATCAGCGCCGCTTTCCCGATTTCGACGCCAAGATCGTGTCGATGTACGCGCGCGGCATGAGCGTGCGCGAGATCCGCGGTCACC
>NZ_JAMYPH010000058.1:0-4661 GCF_040320265.1 Mesorhizobium sp. M0751 | reverse complement strand
TCCTCAGCGCCCTGGCGACTCTGACCGTTACCAACATGACAAACAGAAACAAAAATGTGGAGACGCGCCAGTGTCAAATTCCTGCGAATTTGTTCAGCACAGACGGCGCAGTTTTGAAACCCGAAGCGCATCCTCGCGACAAACTGTGCTCCGCGGAATTGGTGGCTTTTGTGCATTTTAACGGTCAGAAAGGATAAATATGGATCGGCGGCTACGCAGTCAGGAGGCTCAAGCACTGCACGACCTGACTGCGAATCATTATTTGTCTAAAGGTGGAACGACCGCAGAGGTTCGCCATAATGCGGAGCAAATCCCTCGACGAACGGCAGAATTGTGCGGATTTCACTACATTCTTGCGACCTCGCGATTAGTCAAGCGCAACAAGAACAAAGCGGCCGACACGAAAGCCGCGGGCGGCAAACTACCGCGCGAAGCCGTCAACGGCTCAAGGGTAATCGACGGTCACGCGAAATGAAATGCAATTTGGGCAGGAGAGAACGACATCAGTGATGCAGATACGCGCATCGCAGCGCGGCAGCTTGATGACGGCTCGATCCGCACCGACAACACCATCATGGCCAGCAGTCCAAGGCCGCACGAAAACAGGCCGAACACGTGAATGAACCTGACCGGTTCAGTATTGCCATGTTGGAATCTTCTTGCCCAACGGGGCCAATGGTATGGTCCCCCTCTAGCAGGCCGTTGAAGAAGTCAGGCTCTTTCGCAAACGAAGCCGGAATCGTCGGCGTTGTGGATGTAGAAGTGGCCGACGAGGCGACCTGCAGTGCCAAAGACAACCCAGCCGCGGCCACAGGCTGGGTCGTTCTCATCATGCCCCTCCCACGAGAATTCCGCGCAGGCTGAACCATCGCGGGTGCCATAGCGGACATCGAGGAAGCCCTTGAGTGCGCCGAAGGCGATCTCGCCATCCGCCGAGCCTTTGAATGTCAGATGGGCTTCCTCGACGAGATCGAGGAAGTCGTTATCCCAAACATCCATCTCGATGATGCGCCAGCGGCCGGCGAAGGCCTTGGCGAAGCCGGGAACCTTGGCCATCAGCCGGTCTCCGCCATGAGCTTTGGCAGTCGCACCAGATTGTAGGCAGCGGCTGCGAAGGTGAAGGCCCATCCGACACGGTCGCGGCCGCGGAACCTGGTCTTGTGCTGGCCGGCCACGACCTTGATCCAACCGAACGCCTCTTCGATGCGCTTCCTGATGCGCTGGCTGACGGCATAGCCGCCATGTCGCGTCGTGCGCCCGTCGATCGCGGAACTGCGGCCGCTCGTGTTCTGCGCTACATGCGGCGTCACCCTCATCGAGCGTAGCTCATTGACGAAGTCTTCCGCGTCGTAGGCCTTGTCGGCGCCGAGCGTGATCGCCTGTGGCCGCTCCGCTCGAGGTTCGATCATGTGCAGTGCGGCCACCCGCTCAGCATGTCCGTCGGCCAGTGTCAGGCAGGCGTCGACCAGCAGGCCGTGGCGGTTCTCCATCAAGCCATGTCCCATAAAGCACAGCTTGGCCTCCTTGCCTTTGCCCTTGCGATAGAGCCGGGCATCCGGATCGGTGGTCGAGGCATGTGTGTCGTTAGAACGCTTGTGGCCATGGAAGTCCGCTTCCGCGTTTCGCCCGCCCCCTTCAGCCGGTGGCTCGCCATGACCCCCGCTTGGGCCGTCCTTCGGTTTGACGCTCTTCATCGACGCCCACGCCTCGATCAATGTGCCATCGACCGAGAAGTGGTCCGTAGACAGAAGCTTCGTCACCTTGGGCTGCGCCAGCACCGCAGCAAGGAACTTCGTCGCGATGTCGCCCTCCAGCAGCCGGTCGCGATTTTTGGAGAACACCGAATGGTCCCAGGCCGCGTCATCGACGCCGATGCCGACGAACCAGCGGAACAGAACGTCGTATTCCAGCCGCTCCATCAACAGCCGCTCCGAGCGGATCGAGTAGAACGCCTGTAGCAGCATCGCTCGCAGAAGCTTTTCTGGCGGGATCGAAGGTCGCCCAATCGGCGAATACAGCGCCGCCAAGTCCCGCTCCAACGCCGCCAGCGCGTCGTTCACAATCGCCCGAATGCGGCGCAACGGATGATCGCGCCGCACCCGAGCCTCGAGATCAACATAACTGAACAGTTCGCCAGACCGTTCGTCTCCACCGCGCATGCCTCGTTCTCCGAATCTCTCCGGAGACACTGAATCACGCTCACAGCCCCGCTGCGAGCCACTTTTTCAACAGCCTGCTAGGCGCGGTGAAATCTCGAACGCCAACTCCAATGAGGAAGGATGTGGTGCAGGTCGTTCGAATAGGTCTGGATCCTGCGAAGTATGTCTTCGAGGTTCACGGCGTCGACAGCCACGGAAAAATTGTCCTGCGAAAGACGCTGCGTCGCGGTAGCCGCTTCTTCGCCAGTCTGCCGCGATATCCGGTCGACATGGAAGCCTCGAACGGAGCGCATTGCTGGCACTTTCCAATCTCGGCCATGAAATTCTCAGACGGAAGCCCCAACAAGCTGATTTTCAAAACAGCCTCTAACCTCGACTTTGTACGTTATTGGTCAGGTCCAGGTCCAGAATAGGCTGTTGGTTGCGATGTGGCTGAGTGCCTGATCGAGGGGCAGGACACAGCCGCCCATATCGTCGATCTCTTCCCATTTTTTCCGGTGTGACCAGTAGGCGATCCTGACCTCATCGCTTCTGCCGGTCGGCTTGAGACGGGCGATCGGCACCTCGGTTGCCAGCAGGTACAGGTGGTAGGCACCTTTGTCCTTGTACCAGCCAACGCCGCCGCCATTGACCTCGTCGAACGCTTCGATGCGCAGGGCAATGTCGTCCTTTTCCATTGTGCAGTCATAGCTGCCGCGGCCTCGGGCAGGCCTGATTCACTTCGCCGCACGGTCATTGCCTTGCAACATGTGCTGGCCGGGATTCGAAGCATGGGATGCTGCACCATCCCAGCGTCGCTGCTCCAAGCGTTGCGCACCTGCTTCACAGCGCCCAGTTGGGAACATGCCCTTGTTCTGGTCATGGGAGCTTTGCTGGCGCCGGGCAAGCGGACCGTCAGCTCTTGCCTGCGCATGACCGGCCGGGCCGAGGCCGCCAACTTTGCAAGCTACCACCAGATCCTCAACCGAGCCTGCTGGAGCCCCCGTGCCGTTGCCAGGCGGTTGCTGGGCCCCGTGGTCGAACGGCTCGTGCCCGATGGCCCCATCGTCATTGGCATGGACGACACCATCGAACCGCCGATGGGGACACCGGATCAGCGCCCGGGGCATCTACCGGGATCCAGTGCGCTCCAGCCATGGCCATTTCGTCAAAGCCAGTGGCCTGCGCTGGTTGAGCTTCATGGTTCTGACCCCGGTGCCATGGACGAGCCTGGTAAAGGCCTTGCCGGTCTTGACCCTGCTTGCCTCATCCGAGCGATCCGACCATCAACGCGGGCGGCGCCACAAGCTGCTGACCGACTGGGCGCGGCAGGGCGCGCTGCAACTCTGTCGCTGGCTGCCAGGGCGCCGCATCATCTTCGTAGGCGACAGCAGCTTTGCCGTCCATGAACTGGCCCATGCCATCACTGCCAGGGCAACGCTCATCAGCCGGCTGCGACTGGATGCCAGCCTGTTTGCGCCACCGCCAAGCGGACCACGCGCACCCTCGGCCGGCCAGCGCAAAAAGGTCCAGCGCTACCAAAGCTCAAGACACTCCTGTCCAACCCCGCCACGACTTGGGCCAGGATCATCGTGTTCGCCTGGTATGGCCATGTCGACGGCAAGACGCTCGAGATCACGTCTGATACCGCCTTGTGGTACAGGCCCGGTACCCCGGCAATGCCGATCCGCTGGGTGCTGGTCCGGGATCCCGATGGCAACCGCCCCCCTCAAGCCTTCTTCAGCACCGACATCACCCTCGAGCCCGCCGACGTGATCGCCCTGTTCGTCCGCCGCTGGCAGATCGAGGTCACGTTCGCCGAGACCCGTGTCCACCTTGGCGTTGAGACCCAGCGGCAATGGTCCGACAAGGCCATTGCACGAACCACCCCGGCATTGCTCGGGCTCTACAGCCTCGTAATCGCTATGGGCCTGCGATCTGCTCACCAGCACCACCACCCCATACGCAGCAGCGTGGTACCGAAAAACCAGCCTCACGTTCAGCGATGCCATCGGCGCCGTCCGCCTCGCAATCTGGATCGGCGACATTAATCAACACCCCCCGCCAAACCGGGAACGACAAAATATCCCGCCAGAGCGCATCCTGCGAATGGCGCAAGCCCTGTGCTTCGCCACCTAAACATACAAAGTCGAGCTAACAACGTCACAAGCCAAGCAACCTGCGGCCGGAGTGCTGCCGCGAAACCGTCCGAGGCTTATGACACTGTAACGAACCGAGACCCACGTCAGCGCTTCAGCAGTGGCCTTTGCACCCTTCGCCGGAGCGGAGCCTGTGTCAACGGCGAATATCCCTTCGTGTGATAGGCAACTTCTGGACAAACTGTATATTTTGGTCAGCCAAGAACCCTGCCATCGTCCCCGCGAGAAAACAACTCACTTGGGCGCGCAAAGGATTGTGAGAATGGCAAAAAATTCGTTCGCTGAAACGATCAGGTCGGGAAAACCGCAAATTGGCGTCTGGATGCAAATTCCGCATGTGATAGTCGCAGAGACATTGGCGCAG
>NZ_JAMYPH010000057.1:0-5311 GCF_040320265.1 Mesorhizobium sp. M0751 | reverse complement strand
TTTGGTCTCAGCGTGATCGCCTCAGCTTAAGCCAATCAAATCTAAAGACGTTCTGTGGCGGTTATGCTCGCAAGATTTTTGTTATTGGCAGACCGTGACATCGTCCTACTGGTTAGACCGGGATACGAACGTTGAGTGATATATATCCTGAGAATAACAATATCTTGGGCCCCCGTCCCTCTTCCTACCGACGGTGGCTTGGGGAGCGCTGCAGATTAGGCGTGTGTCCGTCCAACCCATCTCGTGATTTTGCTCAAGCCTAGACAACACAACAGACGGGGCCACTCAACCGGATTCCCTGTTCAATCCCGACTTTCGGGTCAGGCTGTCAGATCGAGAGACTCACGTGGTAATCGGTGAGGAAATCCTGCAGGGCCAGGATTTGCTCTACCGCCCTGAAGTTGTCGGTCGCATCGAGCAACGCCAGGGACCTGTTGACGGACAACAGCGGTGCCACTACGGCATTGCGGTCATTGAGCAGGGCTGTGAACCGCGTGCGTAGCATTTTGTCGTAGGTGGCATCCTGGATAAGCGGATACGCGCTCTTAACTCGCTGCACCACCGACTGCGGGATGAGGTCCGCCGTGGCGGCCCGCAGCAGACTCTTCTCGCGCCCGTCGAAGGTCTTGTGGGTCCATGGGGTGCCGAATACGTACTCAACGAGGCGGTGGTCGCAGAAAGGGACCCGCACCTCGAGACCTGTAGTCATGCTCATCCGGTCCTTGCGATCGAGCATCAGCGGCAAGTAACGCGTCAGGAAGAGGTAGCAGATCTCGCGCATGCGACGTTCGTGCGGATTGGCCGAGGCCGGCCCGGTCAGAGCCGGTACTTCAGCAAGTGCCCTGCGGTACTGCTCGTCGACGTAGCCCGGGAAGTCGAGTTTCTGGACAAGGCCAGTGTCTAGGCACCGCCGCGCGACATCGTCGCTGTCAACGATCCAGGGAAACGTGTCGGCCTGAACGTACGAAGGATCGTGGAAATGCCGGTAGCCGCCGAAAAGCTCGTCGGCTGCCTCCCCAGACAGGGCCACTGTCGAGTGTTGCCTGATGGCCCGGAACAGCAGGTAGAGCGAGCTGTCTCCGTTGCCGCCAGTCAAAGGCAGGTCTCGAGCGTGGAGGATGGCGGCTTGCACGTTCGGATCCATGAGTTCCTGCGCCGACAAGGTGATGTCCGTATGATCGGTACCAACGTGTTTCGCAACCTCCTGCACGTATGGCCGGTCGGGTGTGGGGCGCGCCGGGCCGGGAATGAAGTTGTCAGTGTAGCCGACGAAGTCAACGGCAAAGGACCGGATCCGTTCGTCGCTGAAGCGCGCGGCCAGTGCAGTCATGGCCGACGAATCAAGCCCGCCCGACAACAATGTGCACAGCGGGACGTCGGCGACGAGCTGCCGCCGGATCGTGTCCTCGAGCAACTCGCGGACGCGCCGAACGGTGGTCGGGACGTCGTCGGTGTGTCCGCTGTCGGTAAGATGCCAATAGCTCACCTGCCTGATGCCGTCGCGGGTCACGCGGACTACGTGGCCGGGCCGTACCTCATGCATGCCATGGAGAACGGTGCCGTCCGGGTCGGGGATGGGGCACAGGGCGCGACGAAGCCCGTCGGCGTCTATGGCTCGTTCCGCGAGACTATTGGCGAGGATCGCCTTCGGCTCGGAGCCGAATAGCACTCCGTACTCCGTCGGGTAGTAGTAAAGCGGCTTGATCCCGAGCCGGTCGCGTACAAGAAGCAGTTCGCGCTTGGCGGTGTCCCACAGTGCGTAGGCGAACATCCCGTTGAGTTCGCTCACGGCGTTGCGGGGGTCGCGGCAACCCCACTCGCGGTGAGCGTGCAGCACCACCTCGGTGTCGCTGCTCGTGTCGAACCGGTGGCCCAGGGCGAGGAGCCGTTGACGCAGCTCGCGGTAGTTGTAAGTCTCGCCCGTGTAGACGAGCACCAAGGCCGGTCGGCCGTCCTCCTGAAGCGTCATCGGCTGGCGCCCCCCCTCCAGGTCGATGACCGCAAGGCGGCGGTGTCCTAGCGCAGCGGGCCCATCAATCCAAATCCCCTCGTCGTCTGGACCGCGGTTCGCCATGGTGGTCGTCATATCGGCAAGCTCCCTTCGCGTGTCGGGACCTCCGAGGTCACGATTGAAGTCGATCCATCCACAGATGCCGCACATGTTTTGCCTCCTTCCTAATCAACTGTCGCGCATTTCGGGCGAGCCCGGGGCGTCGCACCCCCGCGAACACTCGATGTCCTTTATGGCTGCCTCACTCCAACCGGCGCCATAATCTTGACGCCGACATTGCTGACCCGGATTTCGAGGCGCCGGAAGGTCTCGAGCGGCTGTACTGAGCGCGCTTCCACCTGCTCGTTTTGACATCCAGCCCAAACTCCGGTGCACGTTTGCCATCGGATCCGATCCCCGGACCCCGTTTGTTGGATAGCGCTCTTGGTTAAGACTCGCCTGCCCTTTCGCGGGCAGAGCTAAGCGCAATCTCCTGGCCTATCGGAATCGCGGCTCCGATAGTCGCCACTACCTTGTCGAGAAGCGGGCCACCGGCTCCATCGTCGTACCGGTTCGATAGATATCATTCTGAAAGTTCATGGATTCTTCCCGATAGAGTGGCTCGTCTTCCGCGAGATAGTCGTGGACGACCTTCCCGGCGTGAGGTGAGATCTAGCGACGATGTGTACGGCCGACGCCAGTTCCCGCACTCGCAGTTCGACAAGAGGTGCAAGCGCATGCGACCAGAGGTTAGGGCTGCAGGACCGGTGCCGTCGATGCGAGATGATTTTGAGGAGGAAGTTCGGTCGGCGAGCGAGGGCCTTCACGCTTGCAAGGTCAGCGACTCGGTGCTTGCAGCCCACGGTTCTCCGTCGCGACGCGGACAGGCCCGTAGTCCAGCGTGCCCAAAAGTGTATCCCTCTCCGTTCGGTGGCCGGCTTCATCGGAATAAGCACTAGCTCACACGTAGTCGCGAACATTCGCGCATCAGCGCATCGATGTATATCGACAAGGATCGCCCTCATTGCCTTCCGCCGCAAGATAGTCGTACCGAGCTGGATCAGCTGACAGGGAATAAGACCAAGACGCTGGCTGCTTGGGCGAATAGGAGCAATACTCCTATGGCCTTCGACCAGGATGAGCACTCGTATTGCCATTGCCGTTGACCTTCCGTTGCGTTCTGTGCGGCGGCCTGACCGTAAATTGGTCAACTTTTATCCGAGCCTGCTTTCAAACGTCGCGGTGAAAGTATCATTGTCAGCAGCCCTGCGGGCGCAAAGATTCTGTAAATTTGGTTGAAGGATACGTTGCACGTCCTGGTATAGCGCGGCGATCTGGGGTTCTTCCGCATACTTGATACTGTTGGCGAAGTCAGCACTTTGGGCTCGACGAATGCAGAGAGCCTTGATTCCCTGGGTATTCCCACTGATTCGAGGAGCATTGAATGTCGCTGCGGCCAGACCTTTCAGTCGGAATTCCTGAGGAGACGATGCGGGTCGCCAAAGCTGCTTTTCCGCGAGGCTGCATGCTGATGATCCTGCGCGACGATTTGGGGCCGATCTTCCATGACCAACAGTTCGCGTCGCTCTTTCCCGCGCTCGGTCAGCCTGCCGCGACGCCATGGCGCCTGGCGCTCATCACCTTGCTGCAATTCGCCGAGGGCTTGTCGGATCGACAAGCGGCGGGTGCCGTGCGAAGCAGGATCGACTGGAAGTATCTGCTCGCTCTCTCGCTCACCGATGCCGGCTTCGACCACACGGTCTTGTGCGAGTTTCGTGCGCGCCTGATTGCCGGCCGGGCTGAAGCGATATTGTTTGACGCTGTTCTCGACATCGCCAAATCGCGCCATCTCGTGCGGCCTGACGGTCGCCAGCGCACTGACTCAACCCGTGTCGTCGCGGCGGTGCGCGGTCTCAACCGCATGGCGGGGATTACCGAAGCCATGCGCCATGCCTTGGAGGTGTTGGCTGTGGCAGCGCCAGATTGGCTGCGAGTGCAGGCAGCGCCTCATTGGGTGGAGCGCTACCAACGGCCAACATTAGCAACCCGATTGCCCCGCAACGAAACGGCGCGTCAGAACCACGCCCGCGAGATTGGAGGGGATGGGCACCGTCTCCTGGCGGCGATCTTTGCCGCGGATGCGCCTACATGGTTGCGCGCGATACCGGCCGTCGAGACGTTGCGCCTAATGTGGGTGCAACAGTTCATGCTGCTCGACGGCGAGATGCATTGGCGCACGGCGGCGGATGGCATTCCGCCGGCCGTTCTGTTCGTCAGCACGCCGCACGATGTTGACGCTCACTACGCGCGCAAGAACTTAGCCTCGTGGGTCGGCTACAAAGTGCATCTGACAGAGACGTGCGATGCTGATGCGCCGCCGATCATTACGCATGTGCGAACGACCACGGCGCCGGTCGCCGACGACCAGGCCACAGAACCCGTTCACGAAGCCCTGGAACAACAGGGTATTTTGCCATCTCAGCACTTCGTCGATACAGGCTATCTCAGCGCTGGAATTCTTGTTGAGACCCGACAACGCTTTGGAGTCGATCTGATTGGGCCTGTTCGTCGCGACATGCGCTGGCAAGCCCAGGCGGGCAAGGGCTTCACTGCCGACGCCTTTCAAATCAATTGGGATGAACGCCGCGTCACCTGTCCGCGGGGGGCGTACAGTTCCAGTTGGACTGCAGCTACCGACAATGGTGCAACCTCGGTATTCAAGATCAAGTTCTCCCGCAAAGACTGCGGTGCTTGCTCCGATCGCGTTGATTGCGCAGGGGCACATGCAAATCGGCGCAGCATGACGCTGCGCATGCAAGATCAACACGAAGCGCTGAAGGACGGGCGCCAACGACAGCAGACAGCCGAATTCGCAAGACTATATGCCTGCCGAGCTGGGATCGAAGCGACAATATCGTACGCGGTGCGCGCCTTCGGCATGCGCCACGCCCGCTACATCGGTCAAGCCAAAGCCCACCTTCAGCATCTTGCCACAGCCGCGGCCATGAATCTCATGCGTTTGGCGCGCTCACCGAAGACCCCGTCGCACGGACAAGGAGCCGCCGGATATCCGGTACGTCGAGCCGCGAGGCAAGACGGAATCTGCCAGCACGAAGGCGGAGAGGAGCAAGGGATGAGTGGGTACGACCAACGTATGTGAACTTCCGATAAACGTCGTGATCTTTGACAAGCCAAACGTGCTGACAGGCTTGAACCAAAAATCGCGGCGCCAAGCTGTCGCTTCCGCTATAAGGTCCTTGTCAAGCGTGCCGACGATAGCTGGCTCTGCGAGAGAGGGGCTCCTCCGGCTCATTGGTTTTC
>NZ_JAMYPH010000056.1:0-6088 GCF_040320265.1 Mesorhizobium sp. M0751 | reverse complement strand
CTGCTGCGACTTCCCGTAGAGTGAACAAAGCAGTTTCTGCTTAAGCTTTCAGCAGCACGGAACACCATCGATGGCGGCCCAAGCCGGCAGCGATCTCGCGAGGAGTTCAATTTTTCAGTGTGAACAAAGGACCAGTCGCATGAAACTGGGGCTGGGCATTGAACCCTATCGTGCGATTTGCACGGCCAAGATACGTAGCGGTGAGCAGAGCGGGCGTCAGGGCCACTATGCGTGTGAGTTCCAGCAAGTCGGGGTGCCCTTGCGTACAAGCTCTCGGAGCGGGGGAACGAAGAATGCGTCATTACTGCCGAGTTCCGCACGGTTATGAGATGGACGCCCGGATTTGGGGCGCGGAGCTTGTTGGACTGCGGCTGCTAGCTGGACGAAAGCAAAGAAAAAGAACGAATAGCTATAGCGCAGACGCCGTCGCATCGCTCTGGATCAGGCTGCCATTTTCACTAAGAGTGGCGTTGTGCTGGTGCAATTTGCCGTTCTAGCAATGCTGAGGTCGTCGCTTACTTTCCCTGGCGCCGACTAATCGAGACAAACCGGATTCAGAGAACACGAGCGAGGCCAAATCAGGAAAATTGTGGAGTTAATATATTGTTAGCCGACATGTTACCGCGGGTCACGGCCGCCGACTCGGAGATGCGCCCCAAGCTCCGATGCTTAAATCCACTGCCGCAAAGACAGGATCCTCTTATGCCAAGGTGACAACCTCGTGCCGAACGGATTGTCGATGGCCTGCGAGGTTCTCTGTTCCAGGTTCCAAGTCTATATATCCCGGATAGTGCATGAAGCTTACGAGCCAAATGCCCCTCGTGGGCCTCCTTGATGCCGAGCTGTCAATCGGGGCAAGATCCCAGAGGCCAACGTCCAGGGCCATGGAATATCGCCGGATCGAGGCCCTTCATCGCGACTGGCCGCCAGAAGCATGGGCAGGCCCTCGCCGATGGCGGGAAGGCCAAACGCAAGGGACCGAAAGTGGAGCAGACGCACGGGCGCTTGCGGTTCGAACCCACCGTGGCCTCCGTCAGGACCACTGAACAAGGATCCGGAAATCCGCCGTTGCGAAGTGTCGGCTTTCAAACGGTCGCTGGAGCAAGAAGGCCTGCTTCCTCGAGGATTCGCCGGTGGTTGAGGAGATCGAGGGCGAGGTCGCTATGGTACCTCCCGATCAGGCTCGCGCGTCGCTCCGGATCCGTCATCGCGTCAATCCCGCCGATAACAGCGGCGATCCGCTCAGAGAGCTGACGCAGGGCGTTCAACCGTTCGGATTGTTCCGCAAGCGCGCCGAGATTAGCCGAGGTCGACTTGCCGACACCCACGGGCACCGTGGAGCCTAGGTCGACATATCCCTCCGGCAAGGCGCCCTTCAGATTGCGCACGGCCTTGAACTGGATCGCGTCGAAAATCTGGTCAACCGCCTGTTTGGCGCCTGCAACACGCGTCGGGTGATCGGTGTCGGCCGCGACGTGCGGAAGGAGCTCGAGCCGACCAGGATGGCGCTCGCTCAAGGGCAGGTAGGGCGTCAGCGGCCCCCGCAGCGTACCCTTTTCCGCATCGCTGAAGATGTCCGCATCGACCGCCACATAGCTGACCTTACCCGATAGCAGGGCGGCATCGAGAGCGTCGATGTCGACGAGCTCGCCACGATCGTAGTTGATCAGCACCGCCCCATCGGCCAAGCTCGAGAGCACGTCGTGGTTCACGAGGCCGGTATTACTGAACTTGCCGGTCGACCTGTCGAGGCGGCCAAGGCCGACGTGAACCGAAAGGACGTTGGCATCTTTCGCTGCCTTGACCGGACTATCGGCATATTCAAAGCCCTCGGCTTCGATCCAAGCGCGATGGGCTTCCCGCGCGTAGACGCAGACGCGCATGCTAAAGGCCGTTGCCAGTTTGGCGACTTCCCGGCCGATGTTGCCGTAGCCCAAGACAGCCAGTTTCTGCCCTTCAAGTTTTGCAGTCGGGAACTTCTTCAGGTCGCGCCCGGTGTCGAAATTCCCAGCGACGACTCTTCCATGCAGCTCATCGACGGGAATATTGGGAACAACTTTGAGAAGCGCCTTCATGGCCATTTGAGCCGTGGCGCGGCTGTTGATACCGGGCGTGTTCATAAGCGGGGCGCCACCGCCGTCGCCGTTAGGGCCGCCCCACGAGCTGGAGCCCATGTTTCCGGTTCCGGCGCCAATCCGCACACCGCCGAGCGGAAAGACGGACTGCTTGGGTATGAAGGTGGCTGCCGCGATAAGGGCGTCGTACTCACCGTGGGCCGTGCAGCCTACGAGCTCGGCTTCGGCGCTCAACCCCGGCTGATAGAAGAAGTGTATCTTTCCCTTTTGCAGGGCGTTCCGATCTTTTAGGCCGCCAAGGTGGAATTCGCCCCCTTTTTCCCGAATGTGGGCCGCAATCTCACTGCTGTCCGGCACGTTGTTCTCTCCAAGGCGCAGGCCAAGCAGGTCGGCAATCAAGACGGTATAGGCGCGTTCGGGATCATCCTTCCTGACATGGCCGACGGCCGAGGGGATGGTATCGAACCGCTCACCTTGCGCCGCCAACTCCTCCTCGAGGACAGCAATCTTTGCTCTCCGATAGGCATAAGCGAGGTTGTCGAGAAGAAGGCGCACATCCTCGGGGTCGCGGATGCCCCCGATCCAGGCTCGGTAATCGCCGGGCATGCCGGGGAAGGCATTCACGTAGCGGGCGGCGTCCAGGCCTCTTTCGTATTCGCTATTCACATGGGTGATGCCCTCATAGCCAAGAAGCTGCTTCGAGCGGGCAATGATGCGGGCATGGATCTGCTTATCGGTGATGTCGGGATCAACGACCTTCAGAAGAACAACGGCAGCGCCGCGCTTTTCAGCTTCGCCGACGGTAAACTTCAGCAGGGAGTTGTTATCGACCCAGCCGGAGATCACCCGGCGGTTTTGTACCGAACGGCGGTTCAGATCGCCGACCGAGCCGACCCGCTTGGCGGCCTGGAGAAGGCCAAAGGTGGTCTCGGCGAAGGCGAGCGCGCTGTAGGTGTTGATGACGCCACCAAGCATGCGGTGCTGTCCCGCGTCGTAGAAGGGGCCGATGGCCAACGATCTCTTGCCGCTGACCGGGAGCTTCACATCGACAGGAGGAGCCAGCTTGAGCTGGCGGGGAATGGCCCAAGCCGGATCGTTCTGATTGCTCTCCACAAGCTTCAACGCCTGGGGCGTAAATGAAACGACGAAGTACCCGGAGATGCCGCCAATCGCTTTCTGGAACGGCATGAATACGCAGCACCTGGTAAGAGCTTCCCGCACAATATTCTCACCCCACGGCATCGCCCCTAGCATGGACGTTGCGTCGAGGACGGCATGGCGGTTTTCCGGATCTCGATCGAGCCACTTCAGAAGCTCCTCGATTTCCGTTCGGCTATAGGTGTTGGCGCCGGTAGTCTCGTGTCCGACGCCAAGGAACAGCGTTGTCCCAAGTGCTTCGAGTTCTTTTGCGGTGGGAATGGACCCCTCGACGGTAGCGAACTGAATCTTGTCGGCGCTACCGTTTTGTGCAGACTTCTGAAGTTCGAGAAGCTGTGTCGCCCAGGATTGCCTGAAGAATCCGGCGCCGCTGGATTCAGCGGCTTCCGGTTTTGTCGTGTCCACGAAAACGCGCTGATTCCTGTTGTTCGGGTTCATGAGGTGCATGACCGCGACCGTAAAGCCGCTATGTCCCCCGCCAAGTCCGACGGCCATCAGATTCTGTTTGGGAAATTCGAAGTACTGATGGATGGAGTGCATCATATCCGTCAGAATCTTGTCCGCGGGATAGCCTCGATGCATGCTGCGTGCGATCTCGGCGGTCGTGAATGGACCGAGGTCGTTGCCCTTCTCATCGAGCTTTCGATAGTTGGCTTCCAGCCACGCATCGAATTCGACGCGCCGCAATCTCCCCGCGACCTCATCGATTGTCGCGTCCGTGATAGGGCCTACGCCGAAGAAGGGATTCGATGGCGCCTTTGGGGGGCCAGAGCGAGTAGCGGTCTTCTCGCGGTCAAGTTGTTCCTTCATCTCAGCAATAATCGCCATGCGCGAGTTGTCCTCTCTGTGAGACATTATTTGTTTTCGTGAATGTTCCACTCGTACGGGGTATTGTTGTGCAAAGCCGCGCACCAAATTTTCGTAGGCGGCGTGGGCTCTGAATCCCCGTCCGGTGGCGATCGTGAAATGACTAAATCGTAAATGTCCGTTTGGACGTGGCTAAGATGCTTGCGACAAACACACACCAATTTGAGACATCGGGTTCGGATTCATGCGCAGCGCGGGCTGCCTCACAATCAGAGGCGGACGGTTCATTCGGTTGTCTAAAACTCTTGGTCGCGAACGCGCCCAATCACCCTCATACTGCACTTTAAAAAAGTGCCCTGCCGGTGGGGAGGACACCGGCAGGGCGCGCCGCGCATAAGTCGCGGCCGCGTGGCGGCCTGAACAGCAGCAGCAGATCATCGCTTTGCTTTAGATCGCACAGTCCCGCCGGCGAAAAAGATCAATCCGATGCTGCGCGCGAAACGTAGAATCCAAAAAATGGCCCGAAGTGATGGCGTCAACGCAACTCGTCGAAACCTACGCCGTGTTCCACGGCTCGAACTAGAAGCGATCAACATCATGCTCCGTGACCAGGCCGCGATCGCCGCGCGCCTGAATTCGTCGACTAGCCTTAAGAAGATGAAATGAAATGGGCACCCCAAGAAGTTGAGCGGATCTGCGACAGGAAGCGCGGGGCAGCACCCATTCCCTTGGTCGCCATGGTGGCTCAACCCTAACCGGGGCGTTTTCGCGGCGGGCGCGGACAGTGCGGCAGTGGGCACGGACATCATGTTGAATGAGGACCCGAGGCGCGCACGCGAGAATGGATCGAAAAGACAACGCGCCATGGCGCTGAGGTGAGAACCGCATGTGCTTGTCGGCAGGGGCCGGCCTCCAGCGGGAGCGCCGGAAAAGCACGCGATATCGACTGAGTTCTTCCCTTGGCGTGCGCTCCTGCCTTGCTGTCACCGCGCTGACGGTGCAGACGCACGAAACCGCCACGGAAATCCATCCTTTGCAGCCCGATCTGGTGATCAGATGCGTGCAGCGTTACAGGCAATCAGGTCGCGGTCGTCAAAATCGGCATGCTCGCAACCCGCTGAAAAGTCGCTGCCGTTACACTGCCGTCCTGCGCTGAAATCCGAGGTGCCGGCAGTGCTTGACCCGGCGCTTTCCTGTTAGGCAGTCCGCTGCTGGAAACAAATGCCATCGGAGTCACGAAACGTGATCTAACAGGCTGCTGAAAACCGCTGGCTTTTGAGGTTGTGCCGATGATGGTTCCGAGGGGTTTTTGGATGCGCGGTGAGGATGAGCGGACGGGTCGCTGTTTTCATATGTCGACCTTGAGGCAGGAGTGGGCAAGGTATCCGCTTCGGGCGATGCGCGAGTGGGTGAACGCCTCACTTGCGCCGCCGGATAAATCGCTTGCAGCGCTGTGTGCAAGACTGGCCGGCCGTCGATTGCGCCGGAACTGATGCGGGCGGTGATTTTGCCGATGCTGTATTCGCTCCGCTCCGAGCGTTTTCGCAGCCGGCGGTGAAGAAGGTTCTAAGCACAGAGCATTTTCCGGTCACGGCAGATGCTGAAGGCGTTCGCCTCGAAGAGCTTTTCGGGCTAAGGACGACTCGGACACGCTGCCGGACGGCTGCCGTAACGGCGAGCGCAGCTTCCGTTTGCAGCCGAAAGGTAATCCGAGATGATCGGCAGCATCCCGGGGATCGCCGATGCCATTCCACCGGAACAATCTGACTGGTGCCAGCCTGCGCAAAACCCGCCCAAACTGAATGCGATGCTTACCAGCGCCAACGCGCCAACGGTTGCTTTGCAACGGTTTGAATACCGGCACTGTGGCAGGAGAGCCTCCGACATTTTCGGAGGAATATACGTAAGCGCCACGCCGCTCCCCTCGTGCGGGGCATGAGGTGACTGTGCGAAGAATCCCCCCGATCGCGAGAGACGGAGGGCCTACGTGGGAGCAGACGGCAAAATGGACGTCGATTTGGACGTCCCAACAGCTGGCTACGCAGGCC
>NZ_JAMYPH010000055.1:0-6483 GCF_040320265.1 Mesorhizobium sp. M0751 | reverse complement strand
TCGCAATGCCGCTGAGATGGCAGAGAAAATTGAGTGCAGTGCGCTCGGCCGCAAGCATGCCACGCGCCGGTCCACTCACCCTTGCAATGGTCTCACCCGCCGCGACCTTGCTGCCGTCCAGGCGTCCAAAATTTATGTCGATCGACGGATCAACAAGCATGAAAGCGTAGGCGACCAGATCAAGCCCAGCGAGAACGCCAGACTGCCGCGTTCTGAACGCGAAGGTGGCCCTGCAGTCAAAAGGCACAATCGCATCGCTGGTAAGGTCACCGGCTTTGCCCAGATCCTCAAGTAGAGCGCTACGCACGATCGGCTCGATCACGATACCGGGAAGGGGTGGAGGTGACGTCATCAGGCACTCCGTTCCGCGGGCCGCAGACTAAGTTCGGCCGCAACCGTCATTGCTGAGGCGAAGGTCAAGCGCGAAGACCGGGCCTGCGCGCTGCGTGTGGGGAAGTCCGACCTGTAATGCGAGCCGCGGCTTTCCTCGCGCCGAAGCGCTGCAATGGCGATCATCAGCGCGATCAAGGCGGGATCGGAAGCGCCAGTGTTGCGTACCGCCATCGGCAGCAGCGTTTCCACGGTGTCGGATAGTGCTTGCCCGTCCCGGATAACACCGAGCCCATTGGACACAGCGTGGCGAACGGAGGAGGGGTCCGGTCGCGGGGGTGCCTTTGCGACAAGCCTTGGCCACTGCCAGCCCGCAGGAGCGGCAGCTACGCTTTGCGCGACCCACAACGAGGTCGTCACGGCCTCGGTCAGCGAGTTGCTGGCAAGCCGGTTCGCCCCATGCAGACCGGTACATGCAACCTCACCGCAAGCCCACAAACCCGGCACCGTGCTGCGGCCCGCCGCATCCACGGCCACGCCGCCCATGTGATAATGTGCCGCCGGGCGAACCGGAATCGGCTCAACGGCAGGATCGATTCCGGCGTCCCGGCAATGCCGGGCAACAGCTGGGAAGCGCTTGGCGAACTTCTGGCCGAGGGACTGCCGGGCATCAAGGTAAACACGATGTCCGGTGCCAAGCTGCTGCCATACGGCCCGTGCCACGACGTCGCGCGATGCCAGCTCGCCGCCAGGCGTATCGCATAGAAAGCGGTGCCCGCACTCGTCGATCAGCACTGCGCCTTCGCCGCGGACCGCTTCGCTCACCAACGGCATGGGCCGCTGCGAAACGTCGAGTGCTGTCGGGTGGAACTGGATGAATTCCAGATCGGCGAGTTCTGCACCGGCGCATGCGGCGAGCGCCAGGCCGTGCCCGAATGAGCCGGCCGGATTGGTCGTGTCTCTGAACAGGGCGCCGATACCGCCGCTCGCAAGAACCACGCGGCGCGTCGGAAATATTATTGCCTGTCCACCTTTTGCCGCCACAACGCCGCTGACCGCACCATTTTCCACAATGAGCCGGCGGGCTTCCATGCCTTCCAGAATTGTGATCGATGGCGTTCGCCTCACAGCGATGATGAGCGCGCGTACAAGCTCGCGGCCCGTAGAGTCACCCCCGGCATGGACGATCCGGCGACGGGAATGCGCTGCCTCGAGCCCGAGCCGCAGTGTCCCGTCCCACGAGCAGTCGAAGGCGACGCCCAGGTCCATCAAATTCTCGATGGCTCGGTCTGCCGCATTCAAAACGCGTCTGGCCACACTCTCGTCGCAGAGGCCATCACCTGCAGCAAGCGTGTCTGCAAGATGCAGGTCTGGACTGTCGTCAGCGCCGAGGCTTGCCGCCAGCCCGCCTTGCGCGAGTGTGCTGGAGGTTTCGGTCCCGAGCCGCGTCGGGGAGAGAAGGTAAACGGGATGCGGCGCCAGATGAAGCGCGGTCATCAGCCCGGCAACGCCGGCTCCGATGATCACGGGCGCTCCCCTGATGTCGCCGACCTCTGGCGTCATACAGCAAGCATCCGCTCGACCGCACGCCGAGCACCATCAACCACTCGAGCATCGATGGTCACGATGTGGCGGGTTTCTTGCAGCGCCGTGCGAATGTTGGCGAGCGTGATACGCTTCATATGCGGACAGAGATTGCAGGGGCGCACGAACTCGACATCGGGGTGCTCGATGGCGACGTTGTCGCTCATTGAGCATTCGGTCATCAACACGACGCGCGCAGGCTTGTGCCGTCCGACGAAATCCGACATCGCCGCAGTCGAGCCGGCGAAATCGGCAACCGCGACAACTTCCGGCGGGCATTCGGGATGGGCAAGCACGGTAACGCCAGGGTAGGCATCCCGCAGCTCGCGAATGTCGGCTGGCGTGAAGCGCTCATGCACTTCGCAATGACCGTTCCAGGCGATGATCTCGACCGAAGTCTGTGCCGCGATGTTCCTGGCCAGGTATTCATCGGGCAGCATGATCACCCGCTCAACGCCAAGCGACTCCACCACAGCCAAAGCGTTGCCGGAGGTGCAGCAGATGTCCGACTCGGCCTTCACGGCAGCGGACGTGTTGACGTAGGTCACGACTGGCACACCAGGGTAGCGTTGCCGCATCAGCCGCACGTCGTCCGCCGTGATCGAGTCCGCCAGCGAGCAGCCGGCGCCAAGATCCGGAATGAGCACCGTCTTGTCCGGATTGAGAAGCTTCGCCGTCTCGGCCATGAAATGCACGCCGGCGAGCACGATGATGTCCGCATCGACGGTCATTGCCTTGCGGGCCAGCGCCAGGCTGTCGCCGACGATATCGGCGACGCAGTGGAAAATCTCGGGCGTTTGATAGTTGTGGGCCAGGATGACAGCGTTGCGCTCGCGCTTGAGCGCCAGAATAGCCTCGACGTCGTCGCTGAAAGCCGCCCATTCCACTGGGGGGATGATGCGCTGGACGCGCTGATACAGGGACGCGGCCGAAGGTATCGTCCCGCTCACCGGCGCCTCCCGTTTATAATCCATTCGACTATAAGGGGTATATATCTAGGTTGACTATAAGCGTGTCAACCCCGGGCCAGAGGCAATTTTGTCCCCGCAACGGCAGTTTCATCCAGCACGACATGGCGGAACTGATAGAGCTTGGCCGGGCGGCCGCCGGTATCCGGGGACGTCTCGCCAGTCTCCTCGACCAGTTCTTGCTGCTCGATGAGCCGGCGAAAGTTGGGCTTGTTGATCAGCCGGCCTGCCAGGGCTTCCACGGTCCGTTGCAGCTGCAGCAGCGTAAACACAGGAGGCATCAGCTCGAAGACAACTGGCCGGTATTTGATCTTCGAGCGCAAGCGCGCAAGGCCCGTGGCCAGGATGCGGCGATGGTCGGCAACCATCGTTGTCCCGGCTGTTGAGTCGGATGCGATCGACCGTTCGTCGCGGGTGGCCTCTGCCACCAGACCCGCCTCGTAAAGCAGCTCATAGCGCTGGAGCGCCAACTCTTCATTCCAGGGGCGCTCGTCGAGCCCGAAAGCAATGGCAGCCCGCCGCCGCCGCTCACTGCGCGTCGCAGTTTGCTCGGCATGAGCCGCCCAGGCAAGCAGACGCGGCTTCATAACATCCGCAATCAGTTTCGGTGTTCCGAGGCGGTGGTCCTCCCACGGAAAATAATCGTACCAGCTCCGCCAGGCGCAGGTGGATGCGCCGGTGGCATGTTCCTTCCGGGTCAAAGCGAGATAGCTGATGGAAATGACGCGCTGCTGGCGCCCGTCGGCGCGGTCGCGATCAGCGAACGTATAGAGCTGCTCAATATAGCCGAGGGGATGACCAGTCTGCTGCTCGACCCACGCCCTAAGACCTGACTGCAGCGATCGATGCTCCAGCGCGAACGGCCCCGAGGGCAGGCAATCCCCCTGCCCGATGGTGAGGACCGCTGGTTCACCGTCATTGACGGACACGACAACGGCAATCAGCTCCGCTTCGACTTGCTTGGCCTTGGCGGCGGCCCTACCGTTGCGTGTTGCTTTTGGGCGATCGTCCATGGTTGCCTGGGTTGGGCAGAGTTCAGTGAGAAGCTTCTCAATCGATTTAACCAGCGTGTAGCAGCCCGTTTAGCCTGTCAACACCACACTCTCCGTAAAGGCCTAGACCTTCGGTCTACACAAGAGTGTCGCAAACGCGAAGCCGCTCGGCAGTGACGCAAGGGAAGTGGGACTGGGCGCGAGATTAAGAGCCCGCTTTCGCACTCGTGCTCATTCGAAGCGGCGTCGCAGCTTGCGGAATAAATAGTCAGCAAATTATTGTGCACTGCAATTTCTCCTTCGCATCTGCACAAAGTTGTGGCAGATGCCTTCGGGTTGACGTTAGGTGAGGGAAGTCGGTGAGCGCAACGCGAGCAATCAGGGCCTTGACCCCACCGGACATTGCGACACGCAAGGGTGGGACGCCGCTGGTCTGTCTTACTGCCTATACAACGCCCATTGCACAACTGGTCGATGCTCACTGCGATGTCGTGCTTGTCGGTGACAGCGTCGGCATGGTGCTTCACGGCCTGCCTTCGACGCTCGGCGTCACGCTCGAAATGATGATCCTGCACGGCCAGGCTGTGCGGCGGGGCCTCGAACGGGCGCTGATGGTCGTCGACATGCCGTTCGGCTCCTATGAGGAAAGTCCTGAACAGGCTTTTCGCAATGCTGCCCGCCTGATCGCTCAGACAGGCTGCGCGGCGGTCAAGCTCGAAGGCGGCGAAAGCATGGCCGCGACGATACGCTTCCTTGCTGCGCGTGGCGTGCCGGTGATGGCTCATGTCGGCCTGACGCCGCAGGCGGTGAATGCACTCGGCGGCTACCGCGTCCAGGGGCGGGGCGACGATGCCGATCGCATCCAGCGTGATGCGGTCGCGGTGGCCGAAGCAGGCGCCTTCGCGGTCGTGCTGGAGAAGACACCTGAAGCCCTGGCGCGGCGGATCACGCAGGAGATTGCGATCCCGACCATCGGCATTGGCGCCTCGCCGGCCTGCGACGGCCAGATCCTCGTCGTTGACGATATGCTGGGCCTGTTCGGCGCCTTTCGTCCAAAGTTCGTCAAGCGATACGCCGAGCTGGGCGAGGCGGCTTCCGCGGCCATCTCGGCCTACTCGCACGACGTTCGTGAGCGCCGCTTTCCAGCGGCAGAACACGTGTTCGGCGACGAGCCGAAGACCTGAAAAGAGGAGATCCAAGGTGGGCATTCCCATTATTCGGACAGTTGCTGAACTGCGCAGCATCGTGGCCGTGTGGCGCCGGGATGGTTTGAAAGTGGCGGTCGTGCCGACCATGGGCGCTCTCCACGAGGGTCATCTCAGTCTTGTGCGAGCCGCCCTCGCAAAGGCCGATCGGGTGATCGTCACGCTCTTTGTCAATCCGAAGCAGTTCAATAGCCCGGCGGATCTGATCGCCTATCCGCGAACCGAGTATGACGATGCCGCCAAACTGGCGCCGCTCGGCGCGCACATCCTTTACGCGCCGGATGCGGCGGATGTATATCCGCAAGGTTTTGCCACGACGGTTTCGGTGAGCGCGGTGAGCGAGGGCCTTTGCGGCGCGTTCCGGCCGGGTCATTTCGACGGGGTGGCGACCGTCGTCACCAAGCTTTTTCTCCAGACCGGTGCCGAAATGGCATTCTTTGGCGAGAAGGATTTCCAGCAACTACACGTGGTGCGCCGGCTTGTTCGCGATCTCGACATCCCGATCGACATCATCGCGTGCCCGACGGTCCGCGAAGACGATGGACTGGCGATGTCGTCGCGCAACGCGCGGCTGTCGGCCGCTGAACGAAAAGCAGCACCCCGCCTGGCCGAAATCCTGTTCGAGACAGCCCGACGGCTGAACTCCGAAAACTGCATCGACCGTGTGCTCGACGAAGCACGGCAGGCCATCCTTGCTGCGGGATTTTCGCAAGTCGAGTATCTTGAGCTGCGCACGGGCGAGGACCTGGCTGTCATCGCCATTCCCAACCGACCGGCGCGACTGCTCGTCGCCGCCTGGCTTGGCCAGACTCGGCTGATCGACAATGTCGAGGTGTGGCCGCCACGAGGCAGGGTCGAAGGTTTCGTGGAGGCCGCGGCCGCCGCGTAAGCATCCTTTTTTGCTCGAGGCACAATAGGAGCGCCTGCAAGCTGGTCACGAACAGAATACCCTAGCAGCCACCGGCGGAACGATCTTACGCACCACGCGGGGTCTGACTAGCTGCGCCCTTGAAGTAGGCACCCACCACCAGAGCGTCTCGCTGCAAAACAGGCCGCACCGTTGACTTGTTGGTGTAATCCAGAAAGCCGACTACATGCGGCAATCAGTGACCGCCGCGGGAAGGGCTTCCCTGATCCGAATTGCCCGTGAGTTTTTTTGGGATCGGCCAAGTCGATCAGGGTGTCCCAGCGGCGAGCCGTGAAAAATCGAAGGTATTCACATAATCGCGAAATGCCACTTGCGCCTTGGAATGGTTCTTCAGGTGCGGGAAAATGAGCATCATTTCATAGGCTGGGATTTCCGTAAGCGCCACGCCGCTCCCCTCGTGCGGGGCATGAGGTGAATGTGCGAAGAATCCCGCCGATCGCGAGAGACGGAGGGCCTACGTGGGAGCAGACGGCAAA
>NZ_JAMYPH010000054.1:0-7147 GCF_040320265.1 Mesorhizobium sp. M0751 | reverse complement strand
CTGCGCCAATGTCTCTGCGACTATCACATGCGGAATTTGCATCCAGACGCCAATTTGCGGTTTTCCCGACCTGATCGTTTCAGCGAACGAATTTTTTGCCATTTTCGGGATCCTCTGGCACCCAATCCTCTGCGCACCCAAGTGAGTTGTTCTCGGGGGACGATGGCAGGTTTCTCGGCTTTTGACATATACAGTTTGCCCAGAAATTGGCTATCACACCTATCATAGCCACCTTAGGGTCTTGCGATGCACCGACGCTCATATAATTCGCTGCAGGCGCGCACCGCACATGGCCAGTCAAAGTTTCTCTAGAATGTGGATGTTCATAACCTATTCCGGAGAGCCCGACCATGACCACTTCAGATTCTACAACCACCGCCGCGGTGCTGGTAGCGATGGACATTGCCGAGGTGCGCAATGAAGTTCTGATCGAAGCATCAGGCCACTAGCGCCGGTGTCGCCTTTTGGTCCTAACACCCGTGCTGAGCATGATCGTCTGATCGAAGTGCTGCAGGCGTGCGGCCGCCCTGTGGTTTGCGCCTTTTGAGGCGGGAACTATCAACGACCGACAGCATGGCGCCTTGCTCAAGCGGGTTTGAGGTGCGGCTGGTGTCGTCGCTGGCGCTGGCCCGAACACGAGATCCAAGCACAGGTGATCCCAAGCTCGGGATCCAGGCGACGCTGCGGCTGTTCCCCGGAAGCGATCGATCTCGGAAAATACAGCGGCAGGTAGTGCCTCAGGGATACGGTGCTGGATCTCGGTCTTTGGCCCTGGGATCGCTTCATGTGTCTTCGACAGTGTCTGCACGTCGTTGATGCCGGCCCGCACCGGATCATGTTAGAGCTGTGACACGCGCTATCGAAACGCCATCCCAATCACAGGTCCATCGGCTCCCTCTTCCTTGAACGCGCGGTCACTTTCCCAATGACGACGCGGCGCTGAAACTGCTATATCTGGTTCGCAACCACGCCGCCGAGGAATGGAAACGCGCCCCGCGCGAGTGGTTCCAGGCCAGAACACAATTCGCCGTCGTCTTCGGCGAAGGGTTCGTCAGCCAACGACGACAACCGGCCTCACGCACAAGATCCCTGACAGTCCCTGCTCGGAGAGGGGCGGGCTATCGCCGCAGGTATATGGCCATGTCAATCCCGCGATACCACAATCGACGAGGAGTTCCTCAAGCGACCCGCAACTCGCTATTCAGAGTATCATCTAGGCTGTACAGTCCGCCATCGCCTTGAACGCCCACTTACTTGTACGCGACGACCACCAGGCGCGGGCCATAGGATGTGAACTCTCCGCCTTCCTGCCCATAGGCTTCAACAGCCTCGAACCCTGCGCTTCGCAACATGCGAACATATTCAGAAAACCGTACTGTCTGAAAGAAAGATGCGTTCGTCTAGCAAGTCCATTGCGGACGACGATCCTTTCGCCGTTTCGACGATGGGTTAAGCGCGTCGTTGTTGATGATGTCGATTCTTAGATCATCGTTGCGTTGCACGATCTCGTAGATAGGCGACTTGTCGCGTAGCGAAGAGAAGCGATTGAGCTGATCGATCAGCAAACGACCGCTGCGGCGGATTCATGAAGAACGCTCTCATTGCCCGCATCATCGAAATAGCCAAAGGTCGTGTACCACAGAAAAGCCGCGTCAAACCGATCTCGCCAGCGAAGTGGGCGAATAGTCGCCACGAACATCCTCAACGCTTACCCGCGTTCAGTCGCATTCTGTTTCGGCTCTTCTTAGCAAGATCGGGCGAGATATCTAGTCCGGTTAAACGTGCTCCTTTTCCCAATCGGTGAACATGCCGGCGTCGGCGATGACCCGGCACAAATCATTGCTGCCATAGCTGACGGCGATGATGTCGCCGCCGTCGATGCCCTTGAGGAGCGCCGGAGCGGTGGCAATGTCATGAGCTTGCCCAACTGGTGCCGACCAGCCGCGCTGCCGGGTCGGCCGTAATCTGACTCAGCGCCTGCTGCAATAGCTCACAAACGGTTCCACCGTGCTCCGCCCGCAGGCTGGTGGCGGCCGGCGCGGTACCGAAGCGAATTTTCACGGCTATAGCCGGCGCCATTCTTCTCCTTCCTCACACCAGGAAAGTTAATTTGTCCGCGCAGAACGATCCGGGAATCACAACCTTAACGCATTGGTGCGCCCATGGGCCCACGGGTTTTCGCTCGACAAAGCTCAATCTGTTGATGACTTCAAGCGACATGCGGGTGGCCAAAGGCGTTACTCAAGGCTATCTGATTATAGGCGACGCCGATTTCATCCAGATCCTGGCGGGCGAAGACGTCGAGGCCTTAGACGTCTTCGTCAAGACGAAGCTCTACACTAACCCTAATGTTCGAAGATTTAAGAGCATGATCGCGCTTGATCTCGAGCCAATGGAGTGCATGATCGCCGGGATCCGCCGGGCGCGCATGCTAGGCTGCCTGCGCTTCGTCGTTCCGCTGATATTGGAGACCTTCGCTCAGCCACGGCTTCGTACTTCGACATGCAGCATTCGATGGCACTTGCATGAAGATCACCCGATCGTCGGCGCGCCGGAGCGGCCAGACGCCGGCCGCGCGCAGTTCCGCGCCTGGTCCGGCCTGAACCATACACCGCGCCGCGCCAACCCGCCGCCGAGCGCAATTGGCGTACCGTCGGCACGCCAGCACGCGGCGCCGGTCATGGTGCCGTCCCCCTCGAACTGAATCCCACTCATGCCGCAGCCAACGCTGTTAACCGTCGCCACATCGTGACCGCGGTCGCGCAATGCCGCGAGCACACCTTCCGGCACCGAAGCCTCAATCTTCACCCTATCGCCGCGCGTCCAAAGCCGCGGCGCCTCCACTGCCTCTTGCACGCTCATGCCATAAGCGATCAGGTTCGACAGAGCTTGCATTAACGAAGGGAACATGCGCAACCCGCCGGGCAGGCCGATCGCGTAGCGTAGCCTGCCGTCGCGCAGCACCATCACCGGAGACATCGACGAGATCACGCGATTGCCGGGTGCGACCGAGGTAGCACAGCCCGGACGTGGGTCGAACACGGCCATGTAGTTGTTCGGGATCATGCCGGTGCCTGGGACGATGTAGCGGGCGCCGACGCGAAAGCCACGCGAGGCGTGAAGGATCGCGGGCTCAATGACGCCGGCCAATGAGAAGGTACCAAACCGTCGCAGTGCCTCGCACCAGCCCAACAGAGCGCCGGGAACAGCGGCCGCCGTGGGACCAACGGCGTTGCGGCGGCCGACCGTGTCCATCTTGCCGGGCGCGGCCTTCGGGTCGGGCGTGTAGGTGGTGGGGCCGGTCGCGAGTGGTGCGATGCTCATGCCGTCGAGCACGTGATGCGTGCCGTTCGCGAGACGAAACTGCGCCATGCCCCCACCCAGTACCCCCACCATCACCGCCTCGACGACCGAAAGGGTAAATAAGGCCGCGATGGCAGCGTCGATCGCGTCGCCGCCGGCAGCGAGCATTTCCGCCCCGCGGCGGAAGCGAGCGGGTGATTGGTCACCACCATGCCTCGCGAACCGGTCGCCGGTTCTTTCTGACAAGTGAATGTGGCCCTCGCATGAGAGCGCCAGCCAGTATGCCGCATCAATTTACCTCCAATTTAGGGACCTGGAAATATCGACATGATGACGTTGCAGTGTTGTGACACTACGAAGTGTGACAGTGGAGTTTGCGAGACCGTGGGACGAAGCCGTGAGCGGCATCGTCGCCGGCACCGGACCGGGCGCTCAACGCCCAGAGGTGATTGCCGCGCCATGACGCCGATGGCCCCCGGCATTGGCGATCTGACAGCCGCCGCGTGTTGATGATCGGGCGGCGTTTCCAATGGGTCGTTATGCACCGGCGCGGCTTGGCCTCATACCGACAACGACATAGACTGGAGGCAAGTAGTCACTAGACTAAGACTAGACTCCACTCGATCCAGCAGCGGACGCCCCAACATACACAACTTCAGGCAGTCCGGTGCTTGTTAATGAGTTCTTTCACCTTCTGTTTGCGATGCATCTCAGCATGCGCCCAGCGCTCCCGTATGTCCTCGCATTTGAGCTGCATGTCCCGAAAAAGTGTTACTGCTATGGAAACCTGCTCGCAGATTGATCTTTGCCCGGATCCTCCGCCGAACTGCAGAGCATCTCTGCACTCTTCAAGACTAGCCGGTAATACCCCAGCGAGGTGGCTGGCCAACTCGCTTCGGCGCTGCTCAACGGAGTTATCCTGAGACAGGCGGCTGGCGATCTGGCCAATTATTGTGTGGGCCTTCCTGAAAGGAACGCCTCGCGACGCCATCCGTTCGGCGGCGACGGCCGTCATTGATGACCCGTCTTCCAGATGTTCGCGCATAGACTTCCCGTTGAACGACATGTATTTCACGATAAGCGATGTGAGGATGATGGCCCTCTTCACGGCCTCCTCTGAAAGCCTGAGAGGAGAGCAGCCGTAGTTGCTTGCCTCAATCGAGTTACTGAAAGGCGCTTTGCAGATAGCTGTTGCAGCAGAAACGTATGCGCCAATTACGGTGCTTGCCGACCCCTTGATGTGTTCAAGTAGAAATGGGTTCTTCTTTTGCGGAAGCATGGAAGAGCCGCCGGCAAGATAGTGAGGAATATCGACAAGAGCGAACTCACGAGTCGTCCAGACTTGCAGATCCTGGGCCACACGACTGAGCAAGGTTGAGATGCTAGCAAAGATTGAAAGCCCGTGCAGGTGATGGTCTCGGCTCGCGACCGCATCAAGTGAGTTGAACGACGGCAGTTCAAATCCTAGAAGATTTGCGGTTTTCAAAGGATCTATCGGCATACTGGTGCCTCCGCCGGCACCAGCGCCCATAGGGCAGTTCCTGATGTCTTCCAGCAGGGAATGGAGGCGCTGGCGCTCGCGCCCCAGAGCAAAGAAAACGCTGAGCAGGTAATGCCCTGGCGACCCAGGGAGCGCGATCTGGTACTGACTGTACAACGGAGCCACAAGTCTCGATGCCTCTTCCACTCGCTGAAGGAGGGCATCTTGTGCAGTTCCTATTTCTTGCGAAATGGAACACGCAGCTTCCCGAAGGACCAGGAGAGAAATGGTCGCGTTCAAGTCGTTGCGGGATCTCGCAAGGTGCAGCCAGCCGGCCTTTTCAGGGCCAGCTCTCGCGGCAAGTTCGGCCTCATAGGCCAGATAGAGGCCACGCGGAGCATCACGGCCCTCCAAAGACTGAAAGCCCTCGTCCTGGAGGTCCAAGATGTGCTTGAGGAGATCGGCGACGGCGGCCTGGCTGACCAAGTCCTGATCCGCCAACATCACCAGATGTGCTTCGTCTATGCTCGCTTGGTGCTGCAGAAGGCGACCGTCACGCGAGATTTCGATAGGCGGAGCGAGCAACTTCATCGCTTCGGGATGTAGGTTCCACCTGCCCTGGCTTGACCCAGCTTCTTGCTTGTCGTCCGACTCTCCGGTAGCCGCCTCAATATCCATCACAATGGAATCGATCATCCGTTCAGCTGCCGCGGCGGCGGCATTGAGTTCATCAGCGACGCCTATAGCGTAGGCCACCCGGTCTCTAAAGTCGCCATTTATTCGAACTTTCTCCCCCTCAGATTTCAGAAGACCCGCTTCAGGCACTGTAGTTTCTGGATTTCGAGAAAAGCCCAGGCGTTTGAGCTTCCCGGACGTGTGAGCAAGTCGGAAACGGATGGCTCCCGCCCTTGCGCTCGCCCGTGGAGGCGTGAACCCTTCTCCCGCGTAAAGTCTAATTACCATGTCAAGGATTGACGTGCCCAAGGCATGCGACAGCATAACCGGAATCATTCCTCCAGCCAGCCTGGGATTGACCTCAATGATGACTGGGCCCGACTCCGCTATCACGAACTCTACATGAGCCGGTCCGAACTCCAGGCCGAGAGCCGATACCGCGCTCACGGCAAAAGAGGACAATCCCCGGAGCGACGGCTCCGAGAGCGGGGCCGGGAAGTCGTGCCCCACCTCGACGAAGCAGGGAGGCGGGCCTTTGTGCTTGGCAAGAATTCCAAGGCAATGCATCATCCCATCGCACGCAATTATCTCTGCCGAGTATTCCTTACCCTCGACATATTGCTGGATGAGGATGTCGGGACTGGACAGATCCACTTGATCGAGCAGTGCGACCCTTGCAATCTCAAACGCCTTGATGGCGGCTGCGGCAGTAGCGCACAACCTCACGCCGCTACTACCGCTTCCGGACACCGGCTTGACAACCACCGGCAGAGTAGCTTGGGCAAGAATATTCTCGACATCCCTGACGGAAGTGGCCAGCCGAGTTTCAGGGATCGTGATTGATTGTCGCTGCAACTCGGCCGCTTGCTGCCATTTGTTCCGGCATGTAGCTATAGCGTCCGGATTCGCTGCTGGCAGCCCAATCGCCGTCGCGACATTTGCCGCTGCTTCCACAAAATAATCCGACGATGAATATATTCCTTCCAGCCCTCTTAATTTGGCGGCGACCCCAATGAGTTCATCCGGACTTCGCGTTTCAGCTTCGATAACTTGGGCGAGGGAGTCCCTAAGAAACGGATAGCGCGCAGGGTTGCGGGTAACAAGGTAGGTCTCAAAGCCCAGGAGTCGGGCCCGCTTCATCAATAGTTCGCCAGTGCCCGTCGTGTTGCTTTCCACGAAAAGGAAGCTACCTCGGTTCATCAAACTTCTCCAAAAGGCTCAGGACAGCTTCCCGGGTTCTCCGTTTCCAAAGATATCGGTTCCACGGTGGGAGGGCGGTCGAGGGGTGATTTTCGGTGGCCGGCGCGCCCAGCAGAACACTGTCGTTTAGACATGCGTTCTGCTTTAGCCACTCGCGGTCGTATGCAGCTTCGACGTAGCGGTGGCCTTCATCAGGACATATGACGACTACAGTCTCTTCTGGACACTGCCGAGCACGCCAGCGCCCCACGATGTAGCTCGCTCCAGAGGTCGGACCGGCGAAAACGGCGTGGCGCTCGTGGAGGGTCCGCATTGCAGCAAATGCGAGCGGAGCCGAGATGAGATGCACCTCGTCATAGAGTTCATGCTTCACGTTCTTGGGCACAAGACTGTTCCCCAGCCCCCGCAGTTTCCGTTCGCCATCCTGTTGGCCAAAAATGACGCTATTGAAGGTGTCCACTCCAATCAGGCGCGCGCGAGGGGCTTTTT
>NZ_JAMYPH010000053.1:0-7463 GCF_040320265.1 Mesorhizobium sp. M0751 | reverse complement strand
CGATTGCGATATCCACCCGGCTCTTAAAGACCGGTATGGCCTCCATCCCTATATTTCCAAGCGTTGGCGCGATCATCTCGATCAGTATGGCGAGTTGGGGTTCAGCGTGTTTGCTGACAGCCAAACCTATCCCCGGTACAATCCAAGGGGACAACGCCGCGATGCCTGGCCGCCGGGTGGGGGCGGACCCGGTTCGGACCTGGCCTTCATGAGGAAGCAGCACCTCGATCCCCACAATGTCGTCTTCGGAGTGCTCGAACCTTTTGGGGCGCAGCTCGGTCGCAATCTCGATCTCAACAATGTGTTGTGCACGGCGATGAACGATTGGCAGATCGCCGAGTTCGTCGAGTCTGAGGATCGGCTGAGAGCGTCCGTTCTGGTTGTCCCGGACGATGTCGTTTCCTCGGTCGCAGAAATCGAAAAGCGGGCACTGGATGCGCGATTTGTCCAGGTGCACATACCCACCGGCACAACCGAGCTATTAGGGCATCGACGCTACAGGCCCATCCTGGAAGCCGCGGCTCATCATGGCTTTCCAATCGGCATGCACATTGGCGGCGAAAGCGGCGCGCGGACCGCCAGCGGCTGGCCATCATACTACAATGAGGATCATTTGGACCTGACCTTCGCTGCCCAGTCACAAGTTATGAGTCTCATTCTGGATGGCGTATTCGATCAGTTGCCATCTCTCAAGGTGATCATCATCGAGTGCGGCTGTGTCTGGTCGATTGAACTTGGGCACCGGCTGGACATGTTGTGGCGTCGCATGGGTTCGGAAGTGGCTAGCTTAAAACATCCGCCTTCCCACTATCTACGCCAGAATTTCTACTTTTCCACACAGCCGGTGGAGGAGCCGGACAATCCCGAGGAGCTCAACTATCTGTTTGATCAAATCGGCTGGGATAGGCTGATTTATGCGAGCGATTATCCTCACTGGGACTTCGATGATCCGCGCTATGCCTTCAAGGCTCGAATATCCGAGGAAAACAAGGCGCTGCTGTTTCGGGAAAACGCGAGGAAAGTCTATCGAACCCTGTGACGCGAACAGTAGAAAAAGAACTAATTTGCGGATTTAGCGAGGAATTGGCCCTAATTCTTGAGGTAGTTCCGTGGGTTCCGATATAGTAGATTTGTGCGAACCTGAATCAAGTCTCCTAGAGGAGCGCACGCACAGGATGGCCCATAAGGTCCTTTCTGTTTCGCGGTTGGTGACCTCGTTCCGTGTCGGGGGGCACTGGGCCCCCGTCGTGGACGGCATATCGTTTGAGATCGGCGAGAGAGAGACAGTCGCCATCGTCGGCGAATCCGGCTCTGGAAAGAGCGTAACGGCGCTCTCGATCATGCGGCTCAACTCGCCAGCTTCGAGCAAGGTCGAAGGGTCGATCCAGCTTGACGGGCAGGAGTTGCTCACGCTCTCGCAATCAGAAATGCGTCGTATCCGCGGCAACGACATTGCCATGATTTTTCAGGAGCCGATGACCTCGCTGAACCCGGTACTCACAATCGGGTTCCAAATAGCTGAATCGCTGATTCTGCACCGCAGCCTGTCGCGATCCGAGGCTGAGTTGGAAACGATTCGGCTGTTGGAGAAGGTACGAATCCCGGCGGCGAAGTCGCGCTTCCACGAATATCCACACCACTTCTCGGGGGGCATGCGCCAACGCGTCATGATCGCGATGGCTTTGGCCGGTAAGCCAAAGCTGCTGATTGCCGACGAGCCGACGACGGCGCTCGACGTGACGATCCAGGCGCAGATCCTGGAGCTGATCAAGGAGTTGCAAGAGGACGAGGGCATGTCCGTCCTCTTCATCACGCACGACATGGGCGTCGTCGCCGAGATCGCCGACCGCACGGCAGTCATGTATAACGGCCAGATGGTCGAGACTGCGCCGACCGAGGACATCTTCAATCGCCCCGAACACCCCTACACGCGATCGCTGCTTTCGGCCGTTCCAAAGCTCGGTTCGATGAAGGGGCGAAGGCGGCCGATACGCTTCCCGATCGTCGACCGGACGACTGGCCAATCCGACGTGCCGGCCGAGGTGCCGGATACCGTCAAGGAGGCGGAGCGCCCGGTGCTGGAGATTGCGGGCTTGACGAAGCGCTTCGAAATCCGGTCGGGCATGTTTTCTTCGGTCAAAGGCCGGGTCTACGCGGTCGAGAATGTCTCCTTCAGCGTCAAGAGCGGCGAAACCTTGGCACTGGTCGGCGAATCAGGCTGTGGCAAATCGACGACAGGCCGGACGGTAATGCGGTTGACTGAGCCCCTCTCGGGGTCGATTTTGCTCGATGGTGTTGACCTTGTAAAACTTGGTCAATCCGAGTTGCGCAAGCAGCGAAATCGCATTCAGATGATCTTCCAGGACCCGTTCGCATCGCTCAATCCGCGCATGGATGTCGGAACAGCGATCATCGAACCGCTGCTGATCAACAATCTCGCCAGCCGTTCGGAAGCACGCGATAAGGTCGCCAACCTCCTGCAGCAGGTGGGTCTTTCGCCTGACATAGTCAACCGCTTTCCGCATGAGTTTTCGGGTGGCCAGCGCCAGCGCATCTGTATTGCGCGTGCGCTTGCACTTGAGCCGTGGCTCATCGTGGCGGACGAAGCCGTCTCGGCACTCGATGTTTCTGTGAAGGCGCAAGTCGTCAACCTTATGCTGGATCTCCAGGCCCGTATGGGCCTTGCCTATCTATTCATTTCGCACGACATGGCAGTGGTCGAACGCGTTAGCCACCGCGTGGCTGTGATGTATCTCGGCGAGATCGTTGAGATCGGCCCGCGCGAGGCGATTTTTCAGAATCCGCAGCATCCGTATACCAAACGGCTGCTCGCGGCAGTGCCGATCGCAGATCCGGCACGGCGCCTGCAGAAACGCTCGGTCTCAAATGACGAAATCAAGTGTCCCGTCCGGCCTGCGGACTACGTCCCACCTGTGCGCCAGTATCGTGAAGTCTCGCCTGGCCACGCAGTCATGATTTGGGGCGGGGAATGGGAGCAGGAAAACCTAATGGGCACTACAGCCTATTGCTCCTTAAACAACTAGAGGGAACAAAAATGAAGATCAAACTTATTACATGGATGTCAAGAACAACCGCAGTGCGTCGGTTAGTAACACCTGCCGTTATCGGTATTTTATCGGTCGGTACGGCGAATGCGGACACGCTGCGCGTAATAGAGGGAAGCGCCCTGAAAATTGTTGATCCCATTGTGACAACATCGGGGGATACACAGATGCACGGATATCTCATTTACGATAAATTGTTCGAGTTCGACAGCAGCGGCACACCGCGTCCCCAAATGGCCGACAAAGTTGATGTGAACTCGGACAAGAAGACTTACACAATCACGCTTCGCAAGGGCCTGAAATTCTCCGACGGAGCTCCAATCACCACTGACGACGTTATCCAGTCACTGAAGCGCTGGGAGTCCCGGGATGTGGTTGGTGGACTCCTTGGATCCAGGACCAAGGAGATGGTTAAGGTTGACGATCTGACGTTTCGGATCGAGCTCAATGAGCCGTTCGACGTTCCCTCGGCGCTTGCCAGTACTGAGGGGAACGTCCCTTTCATTATGCCCAAGCGGGTTGCCTCCCTTCCGCCCACCGAACAGCTCACCGATACAACCGGTTCTGGTCCTTATAAGTTCGATTACTCGACCTGGAAGCCAGGCCAAACGCCGGTTTACACCAAGAACTCCTTCTACACTCCGCGGAATGACCCGCCAAGCTTCTATTGGGGCAAGAAAGAGGCAACTTTCGACAAGATCGAAATGTCTTACATACCAGACCCAAACACCGCGATGGCGGCGATGCTGACCGGCAAACAAGATATCTGGTTATCTCCTCCGATTGATAATGCGTTGGCGCTGCGAAACGACCCGAAGCTTGTGGTCTCGAAAGGATTTTTCGTGCAGAGCCTCTTCGTGGTGAATCACGAGGTGCCACCATTCAACAACATCAAGGCGACTGAAGCTCTCACCTACCTGATCGACCAAAAGGAGGTCATGCAGATTTCTGTGGGTGACCCGCAATTCTGGCATCCCTGCTATGCTTATCTCACTTGCGAGGGGAAGTACGGCGACGAGTCCGCCTATAGCGGCCACCGGGGGGCCGCGGACTTTGAGAAGGCAAAGGAGCTCTTCAAAGAAGCCGGTTACGATGGAAAGCCGATTGTGATCTTCGATCTAACCGATTGGGCGGAGGCCCACGCGAGGTCGCTGTACTTAGCACAGCAGTTAAGAAAGATTGGCGTCCAAGTAGACCTTAAAGCAATGGACTGGGCTACTTTGACGTCGCGCCGCACGTCTAAAGCTCCTGCTTCGGAGGGCGGGTGGAACCTGTTCCCTACCTACATGGAGGTGGGACCTGCCAGTTCCCCTATCACCCATCTGATGCTGGCTGCGAACTGCGACAAGGCTTGGTTTGGTTGGCCGTGCGACGATAAACTCGAGAAACTGAGAAGTGCCTTTGCGAGCGCGGTCGACGAGAACGAGAAAGAGAAAATTAGTTTTGACCTCCAAGCCCGCGCATCAGCCTATTTTCCCTTTGTCATGACGGGAGAGTACGGCGTTCCGACTGTCTATGGCGCCGACCTCGAAGGATTCAATCCGGAGGCACCTTATAACTATTTCTGGAATATCCGACGGAAGGGCCAGTAGCGCAGCGCGTCTCCGGTTGGTGGGGTAAGTATGATCAGGTATCTCATTTCTAGGGTGCTTTCCGTCATTCCGGTGGTGGGGATCGTGACCGCCATAGTTTTCGGTCTGACGTATCTGAGCCCTGGAGATGCGGCGGCTGTGCTGGCGGGCGACTACGCGACGCCCGCCCAGATCGCCGCTATTCGGGAGAGCCTTCATCTCGGTGATCCGCTGGCCGTCCAGTATTTTCATTGGTTGGCGAATGTCGTGCAGGGGAATCTGGGAAACTCGATCTTTTCCAGACAGCCAGTATTCAATCTCATTCTGTCGCGGGTAGAACCGACGATTCTTCTCGCAACCGCAGCAACTGTGGTTCAAATAACCGTCTCGCTGCCGTTGGGATTGTTGGCAGCACAGAACAGAGGGGGCATCGCTGATCGCCTAGTATCACTTTTCGGAGTTGCGGGGACAGCCATACCTCCCTTTCTGATTGGGTACGTGCTGATATTCACGTTCGGTGTGTACTTTGGGTCAATGCCAGTCTCCGGGTTCCCTGGATTCGACAGCGGTGTGACGGAAGTCTTGCGGCATGTGCTTCTGCCCGCAACCATGTTGGGATTTGCGCAAACGGCACTCATCACTCGAATCACAAGAGCGAGCGCGATCGAAGTGCTGAACCAGGACTTTATCCGTGTCGCGCGAGCGAAAGGGCTCGACGAGTTCACGATCCTCGTTCGACACTGCCTGAAGCTGATCGCCGTACCTCTGGTCACGGTAGTTGGAATGTCGTTCGCGGGTATGCTTGGTGGTGTGGTAATAACAGAGACCGTCTTCGCAATCCCCGGGGTCGGCAGCCTCCTCGTGGAAGCCATCCAGCACCGGGATGTTCCGGTCATTCAGGGGGTCCTACTGATAAGTGCGAGTGTGTACGTCATGGTAAATCTGCTGGTGGACCTGTCGTACCCCTTAATGGACCCGAGAATTAAATATACTTGAGGAGTTAGGCCGATGACGTTTTCCCTGTTGTGGCCACATATGACGCGCCTGCCGGCGTCGGTGCGTGTCGCCTTGATTTTCATGCTTTTGATTGTGCTCGTGTCGTATCTGGGTCCGGGGATAGCCAATCTTAATCCCTTGTCTATAAGCCCGGAGTTGAGACTGACTCCACCCAGTGGCGCCCATTTTCTGGGGACTGACATGTTCGGGCGGGACATTTTCACGCGTGTGCTTTACGGCGGGCGGGTCTCGCTCGCAATTGGACTGGCCGCTGCGGTTCTGGCGACAACAGCCGGAACGATCTTTGGTCTTGTGGCAGGCGCCGGACAGGCATCAGACAATATCTTGATGAGGGTGATGGACGGCATCATGGCGATACCGGGAATCCTGCTCGCCATTGCCTTGGCAACCATCTTCGGTGGCGGGGTGTTGACTGTAATCGTGGCTCTGGCGATACCGGAAGTGCCCGGTGTTGCAAGGTTGGTTAGAAGCTTAACGCTGACGCTCCGGGAACAGGTCTTCATAGAGGCGGCTCGGTCCTACGGCGCTAGTCCTTTGCGGCTACTCTTCAAGTATATCTTGCCGAACGCACTGGCGCCAATCGCCGTGCAGGCGACATATATCTGTGGCCTGGCCATTCTTTATGAAGCCTATCTGAGCTTTGTGGGCATCGGGGTTCCGCCTGAAAACCCGAGTTGGGGCAATATTGTCGCCGAAGGGCGGTCGTTTGCTCTGATCGCACCTTATTTAATATTGTATCCAAGCTTGGTAATCATGGCTGTAGTATTGGCAGTCAATCTGATTGGTGATGGCCTGCGTGACATGCTCGACCCTCGCTTCGCGCTACCCGACTAACTCGTTTTCGCCACTGGACGGGCGGCGGCGGGCTATCTTATGCTCTCGCGCCCTTTTTCCTGGGCCCTATGCGCCCCTCCGCCGGGACGGACCCCTGTATTAACGACCACATCGTATTGGTGTGATGTAAGTGATGTAAGCGCGAATTTCTCCGCACCTTTTTCCATTGAGCGTGTTTTGGGATGAAGTGTCCACTTAACGGAGGTGGACACCAAGTAATTGAGGATGCTGAACAGAAACTGCTGGTAAGGCGGATTTTGCGCAACGGCCGCCGGCGGTATGACCGGGCGTCGCAAGAGCGGCTCGCTGCGGCCTGCCTGGAGCCTGGCGTGTCGGTATCGCGGCTTGCGCTTGAACATGGGATCAATGCCAACCTTCTTCGGAAATGGATAAAGACGGCCAAAGACGCCGTTGCTTTGCCGCCACCTGCACCGCGAGCCCATCGACTTTCGGGCCGGCATCAACAGCCTTGCGGTCCTGGTGCAGGAGGTGATGGAGCTTGACCCATTTGCGCCTGCGGTCTTTGCGTTTTGCAATCGCCGCCGCGACCGGATGAAGTCTGATGATAGAAGTTTCCATGTCCTTGAGGCGGTCCCGAACCGGCTGGAGGCAAGCCCGCAGCGTCCGCGGCGGCGCTGGTCGGCGGAAGCGAAGTCGCGGCTGATCGAGGCGACACTGAAGCCGGGCGCGAATGTATCGGCCATCGCCAGACAAGCGGGGATGGCGCCAGCCCAGCTGTTCGGCTGGCGGAGCAAGGCGATCAAGAGCGGTGCGGTCACGCCGCAGCGAGATGCGGATCGGCTTGGCTTTGTCGAGGTCACCCAAGCGGCGTCTGCGTCGGTGGAGATCGAGCTGGGTGGCGTGGTCATTCGTGCCGGTGCCGATATCAATGAGGAGCAGCTGGTGCGGATCATCCGGGCGGTTCGCCAGGCATGATCCCGGCCGGCGTGAAGGTGTTGGTCGCCAGTCATCCCGT
>NZ_JAMYPH010000052.1:0-7612 GCF_040320265.1 Mesorhizobium sp. M0751 | reverse complement strand
AAAAAGCCCCTCGCGCGCGCCTGATTGGAGTGGACACCTTCAATAGCGTCATTTTTGGCCAACAGGATGGCGAACGGAAACTGCGGGGGCTGGGGAACAGTCTACGGCGCGGCAATCAACCTGGGAACAGCGTCAATCAGGATGGGAGCGTCGCCAGGGACGTCACGGAGGGAGGGCGTAGCCCGACTGGAGGGACGTTCCTGGCGACGGCGCGAACCCACATAGGGGTTCACGCCGTCTGGTGATCGCGATGTGTCGGGTGCATTTCTTCTTCCCGCTCAAAGGAAGAATGAATGTCCGGCAGTCACATCACGGATCAACAATCGAGGCTCTATATGCAAATCGCCAGAAGCACAGTGTCCCTGTCGCGGCCGCCAAATCAGGTTTCAGCCCATCCACTGGTTATCGGATCGAATCAGACCCGCGTCCACCAAGCGAGAAGAAGTCCAAACACGAACGACGTCGGCCTGATCCATTGGAAGGGATATTCACCGAAGAGGTGGTTCCGATGCTGCAAAGCGCTCCCGGCTTGCGCCCTGTCGGCATTCTTCGTGAGCTTTGCAAGCGTCATCCCGAGCTTGGTTCTGGTATTCGCCGCATACTTGAGCGCCGGATCCGCGCATGGCGCGCGATCCATGGAGCAGATCAGGAGGTCGTATTCCGGCAGGTTCACGAGTCGGGGCGCATGGGGCTGTCGGATTTTACCCATGCGCCGGGCCTCAAGGTCACGATCGCCGGCGTGACCTTCGATTACCTGCTCTATCACTTCCGACTTGCATACAGTGGATTCGAGCATGGCGAGATTGTCGAAGGCGGCGAGATTTTTGCCGCGCTGACAAGTGGTTTGCAGAACGCCCTTTGGTCTCTCGGCGGCGCGCCGCGCGATCACCGCACGGACAGTCTTTCGGCTGCATTCCGCAATCTCAATGCCGATACCGCACAGGACATGACAGATCGGTATGAAGCGCTTTGCGCCCATTACGGCATGAAGGCCAGCCGCAACAATCGCGGCGTCGCCCACGAGAACGGCGCGGTCGAAGGATTCCATGGCGATCTGAAGCGGGAATTGGAGGATGCTCTTCTCCTGCGCGGAACGCGTGACTTTGCGGACGTCACCAGTTTTGCCGCCTTCGTCGACGAGGTTGTCGGCCAGCGCAATGCCCGTCGGGCCAAGGAGATCGCCATTGAGCGCGAAGCCTGCTGGCGCTGCCGCGCAAGCGCCAGCCCGAAGGCGAAGACGAGATCGTCTACGTCACCAACAGTGGAGGGTTTACCCTTCGCCGGGTCTTCTACACCGTTCCTTCACGGCTGATCGGACATCGGCTGCGCGCACGGCTCTTCAAGGAGCATATCGAACTGTTCCTCGGCGGCACGTCCCTGATGAAGCTGCCGCGCGTCAGAGGCCAGCTCGGCCCCACCCAGCATGTCGTGAACTATCATCACGTCATTCATTCCCTGCGCCAGAAACCGGGGGCTTTGCCCAGACTCCGCTATCGCGATCAGCTCTTCACCTATCGCAATCTCTACAATGCCGCCATGGAGAGGCTGCCGGAACGCGATGCCTGCCGCCTGACGGTGGAACTGCTGAGCCTCGCCCATGAGCGCAATGTCGAGGCCGCACTCGCCCACGCCATCCAGGGCGAGCTCGATGCGGGAACCTTGCCGACGCTTGACGGCATGCGCGCCCGGTTCGCGCCGAACCCGGCCTGTGTCCCGCAGGTCAGCGTCAATCTGGGTAAACTGGTCGATTACGACAGGCTTATCGGCACCCGCGTGGAGGTCACGGCATGAGACTCAACGATCCTGTCGATACCGCGCGCTTGTCCCTGATGCTCACCGATCTGCGGCTGCCGGGCATCTCCAGGGCCTGGCACACCTTCGCCGAGCGGGCTGACACCGAAGGCTGGCCGGCTTCCCGGCTGCTGGCGGCGCTTGCTGAGTTCGAGGTCGCCGAACGCGAAACGGGGCGTATGCAGCGCCACCTCACTGAAGCGCGTCTTCCTCCGGGGAAAACCCTCGATGCCTTCGACTTAAGCTCGACGACATATTGTCGCCGGTAGCAAGGGGGCCGAACTGGACGCCCGACGAGATCCAGCGCGAACTCGACAACAACGCGCAAAGCATCCTGGGTTACGTCGTGCGCTGGGTCGACCAGGGCGTCGGCTGCTAAGGAGCCCGACATCAACGATGTCGGGCTCATGGAGGACCGCGCGACGCTGCGAATCTCCTCGCAGCACATCGCCAACTGGCTGCACCATGGTGTCTGCACGCACGACCAGGTGATGCAGACGGTGAAGCGCATGGCAGCGGTTGTCGATCAGCAGAACGCCGGCGACAAGCTCTGCCGGCCGATGACGCCGGACTTCGACAGTTCGAGCGCCTTCATGGCGGCCAGGGATCTGATCCTCAAGGGGAGGAAACAGCCGAGCGGCTACACGGAGCCAGTGCTGCATGCGCGGAGGCTGGAGCTGAAGGCGAAGCCTACTTTCGAGCATTCTGAAGGGAACTGACATGACCGCACTGACTCTGGCAGCCGCCAACGTGATCATCGCGAATGCGCTGTCCGCGGCGCAGGAGGGACCTCAAGCCAGAGCGTTGCGGTCCTCGACGCCGGCGGCCACCTGATCGCCTTCCAGAAGCAGGACAGAGCGTCGACGCTTCGCTTCGAGATCGCGGACCGGCAAAGCTTACGGTGCCCTGGCCCCGGGCTTCGGCTCGCGCTGGCTCGACAAGGCTTCGGCCGACCGGCCCCATTTCGTAGCCGGGCCCTACGCTGTGTCAGGCGGGAGGATCGTTCCCGTTCCTGGTGGAGTTCTGGTACGCGACAAAGCCGGTGACCTTCTTGGCGCTGTAGGTATTACGGGCGATACCTCCGATAACGATGAGGCAGCGGCCGGTGTGCGCGATCGAGAAGAGCGGCCTGAGCGCCCAGCCCGCGTGAACTGCCGGTGGTTCCCATCGCTGGCATCTGTTCTAAATGTGCAGCCGTTTGACGCGGTGGATGCCGTAGACATTGCGGCTATTCGAGGATTATGAAACAGAGGCAGCCATGCTCGGCGCATTTTGTCTAGTTTTGCGCAATCAGCACATCTACGCTCGATGCGATCTCATAGGCGAGGCGGCTGCCGTTCGCAGCGCTGAACGGTGCCACAACAAAGGGCGAATAGGATGTATCAAGAGACTGACCACGGCTTTCCCGCCACTGAGTTCCAAGCGCGGGTTGCACGCGCCCAGCAGCTCATGGCCAAGCACTGCATGGACGGCCTCCTGCTCACCTCTATGGACAACATCCGATATTTTGTCGGCGTGGATTCGACGTTCTGGGAAAGTTACACGCGACCATGGTTTGTTTTGGTGCCAGCCGCGGGCGACCCAATCGCGATCATCCCGGAAATTGGGAGGGCGATCATCGAGCAGACGTGGATGAAGGAAATCAGGTCTTGGCCGTCCCCTCGGCCCGAGGACGAGGGCACTTCCCTGGTGGTGAGCGCGATTTCCGACCTTCCCCGTCGCCACGGACGCGTCGGGGCGGAGCTCGGGATGGAACTGAGGCTGGGGATCCCAGTCTCTCAGTTGAACGCGATCATAGGCGAGTTGATCGGCGTGGAAATCGTTGACGGGGCTCTCCTGATTTGGCTCCTTCGAATGATCAAGAGCCCGGCTGAGGTAAAGAAGATCAAAAGGGCAATCGATATCGCTGGTGCCGTTTACGACGAGGTACCTGAGTTCGTCAGGATCGGTGACAGCGAGCGCAAGATACTTCGGGAGTTCCGCGCGCGCCTCAATGCGGGGGGGGCGGGCGCTGTCCCGACCCTCATCTGCAGATCCGATGTTGGCGGGCCGTTCGAGATTACCGGCGGACCACGCGAACGGCCGATCGCCGACGGCGACTTGCTCTTCATCGACACGGGCACGACCTTCGATGGGTATTTCTGCGATTACGACCGGAACTTTCAGGTCGGGAGCGCCACCGATGCGCTCCTTTTCGCGCATGAGCGTGTGTGGGACGCGAATGAAGTTGGAATAAAAGCCGCGAAGCCAGGGGTCACAGCCGGGTACGTGTTCGAGCAGATGGCCAAGGCCCTGTCATCGGGCGTGGTAGACCTCAACAGCAACGGGCGCATGGGACACGGGCTTGGGCTTCGTGTTACCGAGCCCCCATCGGTCCGCCTGGAGGACCAGACCGTGCTCGAGCCCGGCATGGTGATGTGCATCGAGCCGGCCCTGGAATACGAGCCCGGCAAGATCGTGCTGCACGAGGAAACGGTGGTGATCACGGAGGACGGGGCCCAGCTACTCACCCCTCGCGCGCCGAAGCAGCTTCCGCCCATCCGCTAGATCGCCCGCAGCGTCAAGCCATTCAGCGGCTGCGTCGTGGTGGCGGTCATCAATGGGGAAACCAGCCTGAAGCACTGCCGGAACGGCAACCCGCGAGCCTGACCCTTGTCAATCGCGACATGCCGGCGTTTCCGATCGCGACTTGCGCCGGTTGAAATTCTCGGGATGGTGAGGCGAGCCCTGCACAAACCCGGCGTATATTCAGCGCGGGAGTTACGAGGGTTGTTCTACCCGTCGGAAGGGCAGGGCTACCGAAGGGAACACTTCGAGTCCGCGGAGTCCATACGGCCGAGGCGTTTGTCGTGCGAAAGTGTGACAATAGTCGGTAAGGGTAAAGCCGATGGCAATCGAGTGACGCTCGGCGTTTTGATACATGTTACGGAATTAACATATCCATATCATTTAGACGACGCCGAGCTCCCTGCCGGCGTAGCGGAATGCCGCGACCGCGCGGTCGATGTCCTCACTTGAATGCGCGGCCGACATCTGCGTCCTGATGCGCGCCTGGCCGCGCGGCACGACTGGAAAAGAAAAACCGAAAACGTAGACGCCCCGCTCCAGCATGCGCGACGCCATTTCCTGCGCCAATGCGGCGTCGCCTAGCATCACCGGGATGATCGGGTGGTCGGCCCCGGCGAGCGTGAAGCCGGCCTTCGTCATCTCGCGGCGGTAGCGAGCCGCGTTGGCGGCGAGCTTTTCGCGCAATGCGTCGCCTTTCTCGATCACGTCGAAAACCCTGAGAGAGGCGGCGGCGATCGCTGGCATCAGCGTATTGGAGAAGAGATAAGGCCGCGAACGCTGGCGCAGCCAGTCCACGACCTCACGCTTGCCCGAGGTATAGCCTCCGGAGGCGCCCCCAAGCGCCTTGCCGAGCGTGCCGGTGACGATGTCCACCCTGCCGTCGACGCCGCAATGCTCCGGCGAGCCGCGCCCGCTCTTGCCTACGAAGCCGACCGCGTGACTGTCGTCGACCATGACCATGGCGCCATACTTCTCCGCCAGGTCGCAGACGCAACGCAGGTTTGCGATAATGCCGTCCATGGAAAAAACGCCGTCGGTGGCGATCAGCTTGAAGCGGCAGCGTTCGGCTTTCTTTAGCTCCTCCTCCAGGGCCGACATGTTGTTGTTGGAATAGCGGAAACGCTTTGCCTTTGACAGCCGCACCCCGTCAATGATGGACGCGTGATTCAACTCGTCAGAGATCACGGCGTCCTCTTCGCCGAGTAGCGTTTCGAACAGGCCGCTATTGGCGTCGAAACAGGAGCCGTAGAGGATCGTGTCCTCGAAGCCGAGGAAGGACGAGATCCGCGCCTCGAGCTGTTTGTGCTCCTCTTGCGTGCCGCAGATGAAGCGCACCGAGGCCATACCGTAGCCATAGCGGTCGAGCGCATTCTTTGCGGCATCGCGCAGGTCCGTGTTGTCGGCGAGGCCAAGATAATTGTTGGCGCAGAAGTTCAGCACCTTGTTGCCGCCCGCCAACTCGATTTCAGACACTGCATCGACGTGATAACGCGCTCGGGCTTGTAGAGCCCGGCGGATTTCAACCCCGCGAGTTCGGACGACAAATGGGCAAGGAAGAGACTGGTCATCGGCGGCGTGGTCCAAGCATGGGTGCGCCGTCCTCCGCTTTGGCGAGGCCTAAACAGCGCACCGTGGCGACAGGTTCAGATTACGGGTAGGATACCAGAGTCGACCAGGCGGGATCGCCGTGCTTCTTCCAGTAGAGATCCATCAGCTGGCGGGTGACGGCGCCGACCTTTCCGTCGCCGACAGCCACGTCGTCGATCTTGGTTACCGGCATGATGCCGCCAGCGGTGGAGGTGATAAACACCTCGTCCGCGGCCTTGAGCTCGCCGCGCCCGATGTCGCGGGCGATGGCGGAGAGGGCCGAGCTCCCCACAGAGGTCGAACACCGTCTGACGAGTGATGCCTGGGAGGACGCTGTAGGCCGGCGTCCCAAGACGACCGTCCTTGACGGCGAAGACGTTGAAACCGGGACCTTCGGCGATGTTGTCTTGGTATCGACGACCAGTGCCGTCTCCGCGCCATAGTCATACGCATCGAACAGGCCCTTCACGAGGTCAAGCCAATGATAATTCTTGATGGATGGGTCGATCGACTTCGGCGGGATACGTACCGTGTCGCTAATGGCGACATGCAGGCCGCGCTTGAGCTGTTGCTTGTCGGCGACCGAGCCGAATGGCACCGCGAAGGCGATGAATCGATTCTCGGCCTGGCGCGGGTCGCGGCTGAAGGTCGGCGACGTGCCACGTGTGCAGATCATCTCGACGTAGGCCGACCTATGCCCGGATAGCGCGACGCAGTTGGCGAGGATGGCCTCGATTTCAACTCGGCTGTACCGTAGCTTCATGCGCAGCCGTTCCATGCTGCGGAAGAATCGGTCGAGGTGCAGATCCAGCCTGAAAAACCGGCCGTTCCATACGTGAACCGTGTCGTAGGTGGCGTCAGAATGGAGGAAACCCCAGTCCAGGACCGAAACCTTGGCTTCGGACATGGGTAGGTACTGCCCGTCCGTGAAAGCCACGCCATGAGGGTAGCGCCGATGGTCCCGGTGGTGCTGCTCGACGGCTGGCAGAGCCGTTGCGGTCTCAGTTGCGGCAAGTGTCATTCCTCAATTCCTCCGAACCGTGCAGTCCGCGCACCCGGTCGTCTTGAAGGCCGCGCTGGAAGCGCCCGGAGGCCTGGCATCACGGCAGCTCGAATGCTGATGCGGCTCCCGACCGCGAACACGTGTCCCGCGACGTCTACGCAACTGTGTGCCGGCCGCGGGCGCGGGCCCCTTCGTCCGAGCAGCCAGCTCAGTCTGGCCGCATGAATGTGATCGCAGAATCGGCGCACGGATTGCAATCAAAGTGGCGTTGCAGGCGCAACGAGCGCTTCAAAAACTGGCGCGGGGTGATGGAAACGGTTCAGTCGAAACACGCTTAAACCAGGCTCGAACTTCACGCGGTCCAGGGTGATGATGCTCTTAAATTTGCGGACGTTCGGGTTGGTGTAGAGCTTGGTCTTGACGAAGACATCGAAAGGCCTCGACGTCCCTTCATCCTGCTTCTGAAACGCGATCAGGTGACCGCCGGCAGGGACTGTCAGGAATCTTGTGCGTGAGGCCGGTTGTCGTCATTGGCTGACGAACCTTTCGCCGAAGACGACGGCGAATTGTGTTCTGGCCTCGAACCACTCGCGCGGGGCGCGTTTCCATTCCTCGGCGGCGTGGTTCAGCACCAGATATAGCAGTTTCATCGCCGCGTCGTCA
>NZ_JAMYPH010000051.1:0-8261 GCF_040320265.1 Mesorhizobium sp. M0751 | reverse complement strand
CGTCGCTAGAATGAACCCTTAGCTGCTGCCCGTCCTCGGCGATAATCTCAGCCGCATCTGCGCCATCGAATGTCTGGTGATAAAAGTATGGCCTCCAAACTTCATCGGCGGCCGCTTCCACAAGTTCTCTAGCCGCAATGCTCGCCCCGCTTCCCGGAGGGCCGATTGAATGGGTAGAATTTTGGATCGCCATATCACTTCCCCGTCAGATTCATTGAAGTGTGATTTGCCGCTACCAAGACGAGACCGGATCATTGGAAGATGGGCTCGCGTTTCAGTCGGGATACTTTCAAGTACCTAGGGCGCCTAGGTGCCTGACCTCAGGTTTTGGATGAAGCTACCATCGTCAGCGATTTTAGGTTGCAAAGGTTCTGTGAAATTACTTGTAGGATCTGTTGCACTGTTTGATTACCGGCAGCGTGGCATGGAGCGGTCTCAGCGAATTTGGGTGCCGGTGACGTTCAGGGACGCCGTTTTGAGCGGTGAGTGATCCTGCTTTGCGTGCACTGGTGCCCGGCCGTCCGAGGCGATCGTTGGGCCACAAGTACAGCGCGGGTCACCCGCGACAGATGCACGGCATCGACGCATGCCTCTCCCGGATCACCGCGTCGCCCACGCAGGTGGCCGAGGCCCTGCCTCAGGGGCAACGCGAGCCGTGCCTTCCGACCAGGCCCCCATTGCGTGCCCCCCGTTTCTGCGCATCACCTCGGCCACCCGAGCGCCGGCCTGAACAACTTCCGCGACGATCCGTGCCTTCCGCTGTCGACGCTGCCGCCGCCCAGTCGGGCCTTCGATTACCTCAAGCCGACAAGCCTACCAGTCGCGCGTTGTCTCCTGGCATGTAAACACCTCGGCCAAAGCTAGAGGCTTCTTCCCCTGACTATACGATACCAGGGCATCGCCTGTAAGTTCTCGACCGAGAGGTAGAACGCAATCCAAGTGCGACCTGTGGTGAGTTGCAGGCCGTCGGCGAAATTAAGACGACCTGTGAATGCAGTTTGCAGGGCTCGATTATGGCCGGGAAGCAGGACTGCCTCTATCTCGGCAACCTGGAGGCAAAGCGCGACTGGGGCTCGGCGCGCGACTATGTCGAGGGCATGTGGCGCATCCTGCAGCACCATGAGCCTGACGATTTTGTGCTCAAGGCGCTGATCCGGATAGACAAGCGTTATTTCCGTCCGACCGAGGTTGACCTGCTGATCGGCGACGCCTCCAAGGCGGCCACCCAGCTCGGTTGGAAGCCAAAGACCACCTTCGATGATCGTTGAGGAGCGTTTGCAGGATCTCCTCCGCCAGTCGCGGCAGGCGCTGCGGCAAGCAGGGATGTACGGTGAACGGTTGAGCGACACTCGCGCCGGCTTCGATCTGAAGACCAATGCACCGATTCATCTGTTCCGCTTCGACAGCGCGGGTAGCTCGTCTCAGAAATGACCGAGGCCGATTGCCGCGGCTACGGAATAACGATCGATTGACGGGAAGGTCGCGACATTCCATCGCCGACCAACGAAAAGATTCGGCCTCGCATCGCCGTTGCTGATCCATCTCCTCCGGTCGGCGCCGACGTTGCCAATCTCATGACCGCGCTTCATCTCGCGCCCGAGCCGGCCTTGCTGTCCAGCCCGCCACTAGGATGCGAAGCCTCCGGCACGCTTGCCCAGGGTGAACTTAGGGCGCCCTCGGGGCCGAAGACAGCGTCGATCTGCATTCCCTTTTCCTCACCCAACTCCCGGTAAGCACCCCAAAAACGCCTCGGCTAAGTTTGCTGGCGTCGGATACTTACAAATCGGGACAGTTTAGTGGCATCCCACCGGATCGCCAACCGCCAGCCGAGGCTAGGACCAATCCACATTCAGGATTCCCAGGCTTGAAGAGTGCTGAATCAATCCGTTCCGGATTTTCTGATTCGGAGCGGATTGATGGGTGTGAAGCGCTACGAGCTGAGTGAGGCGCAGTGGATGCGGATCGCGCCGCTTCTGCCGGGCAAGGCGACATGACCCCGGCCGGACGGCGGCGGATAACCGATTGTTCGTCAACGGGGTTTTATGGGTGCTGCGGTCGGGGGCCTTCTGGCAGCGCCTGCCGGAGCGTTATGGCAAATGGAAGAGCGTCCACGCCCGCTTCACGCGGTGGGCCAAGAACGGCGTCTGGGAGAAGGTCTTCGCCGAACTGATCAAGGCCCTCGACAACAAATACCTGATGCTCGACTCTACCCTGGTCCGCGTCCACCAGCAGGCCGCGGGCGGAAAAGATCCCATGAGGCGACGGGCGGCGGAACTCAGGTAAGGTTTCGGGGTCCGACATCCTAACCCTGGAGACGTCTCATGAACCTCTCATCCGTTGCTCTGCCGCCCGTCGACGAGAAGACTGCCACAATTTTCATGGCACTGGAATTGAGCAAGTCGACCCTGGCTTGTGGCCCTGCACTCGCCGGCGGTCGACAAGATCAGCCTGCATCGCCTGCAAGGAGGTGACACCGAAGGGCTTATGGCTCTCATTGAACACCGGCGCGAACAGGCGCAGGCCGCCTTGACGCGTCCGGTTCGGGTAATGTCGTGCTACGAGGCCGGCTACGACGGTTTCTGGCTGCATCGTTTCCTGTGCGACCGCGGCATCGACAATCAGGTTCTGGACGCGGCCAGCATCCTGGTCGACCGCCGGTCACGCCGCGCCAAGACGGACCGCCTCGATGCGGCGGCGCTGCTGCGCACGCTGATGGCGATGGAACGTGGCGAGCCGAGGGTCTGCCGGGTTGTGCGAGTGCCGAGCCTTGAGCAGGAGAACGATCGCCGTCGCAGCCGGGAACGGGCTCGGCTCGTCAACGAACGCGGCCAGCATTCGAGCCGCGTCAAGGGGCTTTTGATGACCCAGGGCATCCGCGACTTCAAGCCAGCCAGACGGGACTGGCGTGAGCAGCTCGAGACGCTGCGCACGGCTGACGGGCGGGATCTGCCGCCCTGCCTGAAGAACGAGATCAAGCGCGAGTGCCGCCGCTTGTGGCAAGTAATCGAGATGATCATGGAGGTCGAGGCTGAGCAGCGTCAGGCCGCCGAGACCACAGCTCCCGGGATCGCCCAACTGAGTCATCTGCGTGGCATCGGCCTGACTATCGCAAGCGTAATGACGAACGAGGTGTTCTTCCGCGATTTCCAGAACCGGCGTGAGGTCGCCGGTTATCTCGGTCTTGCATCCAGCCCTTGGAGCAGCGGCGCGGTCAGCCGCGACCAAGGCATCCAGAGATCGGGCAATCCGCGAGCGCGACGAACCGCCATTGAACTCGCCTGGCTGTGGCTGCGCCATCAGCCCGATAGCGGTCTCGCGCGCTGGTTTCACGAGCGCGTCGGCACCGGCAAAGGACGCATCCGCCGCACCATGATCGTCGCCTTGGCGCGCAAGCTGATAATCGCCTTGTGGCGGTATCTGACCCAGGGCCTGCTGCCGGAGGGCGCCATGACCAAGGCCTGACGAAAGAGTTCGACGCGAGGGCGGCCAACGTCACTTGCGACGAAGCGGGATGGATGTGGACCGGCGCCCCCCAGGGCTGTTAACGCCGTCAAAAAGATGGGTCCCATCCTTCCCGGCCTCGCCAAACTTGCCCGTGCATGCGGGATATGGGTGCAGGCTCCACCCGAGCCGACCGGATATGAGGTGATGTGGACTTGTTCCGCAATTCGCCGCGAGGCCGATCCCGACTACGTTCGAAAGTAACTAAGCCGTCACCACTACCATTGACACGATGTGCCTCATATGAGGGGGGCCAAAGTCAGGCGTTGGGGCGTTCCCGGCGGACTGACCACCAAAATCCACATCGTCTGCGACACCCTTGGCCGGCCGCTGCGCTTCATCCTCACCGCCGGCCAGCGCCACGATTGCCTCTCTGCCAAGGCCCTGTTGGAGGGGTTCGACGCTGAAGCGGTGCTCGCCGACAAAGCCTATGACAACAACGACTTGCGCCAGACCATCGCCGACATGGCGCTACGGCTGTGATCCCTTCAACCCGCTCCCGCAAGGTCCCGACCCCGCACGACGAGGTCGCCTACATGGACCGCAATCGCATCGAACGCTGCTTCAACAAGCTCAAGCACTTCCGCCGCTTCGCCACCCGCTATGACAGGCGAACCGTCCACTTCCTCGCCTTCATCCACCTGGCCGCCGTCATGCTATGGCTGCGCTGAATGTGGATTCGTCCTAGCCCATGCCGTTTCGTTGAGGCGCGGCGCCAGTCGATCGCGATCGAGCGCGCCGCGTCGCGAATGCTGAGACCGGGTTGAGCGGAGGGCCCGGACGGGCGAGTTGAGCATGTGCGCGCGCTGGAAACGATCCAGCGTGTTGGGCGGGCATTGCTGCCCACTACAGGCCACAGACCAAAGGCGCAACCTCTTCCGCTGCGCCAGTTCTCCTCTCCGCCAAATGTCTGGGCTCGTGCGCTTCAATCAATGTCGATGCGGCTATGCTTCGACCGAAAATAGCGGGCTCTCGCTCTTTCGCCAGACATTCGCCTAACAGCGCTGTCTCTTGTTGACGCCGGCGCGCATTCACCCTCTCTCCGCTGATTGAGCTGGTACAGCTCCGGGCCGATGGTGGGTGGAGCATAGCGTCGGAGCCATTTGCCTGAGCGGCGGAGACCTTCGAGGCGCAACCTCTTCCGCACGAGCGAGATATCCTCCCAACCCGCAAGCTGTTCCGTTCGGCGCTGTCCCATATCCGACAATGTCGGATACGCAACGTAGCTGAGCCAGATCTATCGCTTTGCCTCGAAACGATTTCTAATTTGGCATTGTAAATGCTTGCTCATCCGCAAACCCCGTCATGAGGAGAAATCGTCCTATGATCGCCTCCCGAAATATACCGCCGCCGCGGGTCTCCCAGACGCATCCAAAGACACTCGACCAAGTCTTGGCAACAAGAAGACGGTTGCTCATTCGGCTCGGCGCTGCCCGCCGATCCACCTTCTCCTACAACGAGGGCAGCCGGGAAGCAGCGGCTTCAAAATGAGGAACAAAATCACTTTGCCTCGAACCTTGCCACTCGTCCCGCGACCACAACCGGAGCCATCGAACCGCGTCCGCGCCCAGATCCTGTCCGGCATCATCGCCAACGAGCGCGATCCCAAGGCAATCGCTCAGCGCAAATGGCTGCGCGCGATCTACTGCACGCATCCTTATTCGAGGCCGAACGACGGCGCCAAGGAGAGCCTCGCCGCTAACACGCAGACCGATCTAAGCGCCGCTTGATCCAGCACAAAGGAATTTCAGACATGCACCAAGACACCGTCCGGGCGAGAGCTTTCGCCATGCCCCTGACCAGCCCGGCCTACCCGGCTGGCCCATATCGCTTCCGAAACCGGGAGTATCTGATCATCACATATCGCACCGATCCGCAGAAACTGCGCGACCTGGTGCCGGAGCCGCTTCAGGTGTGCGAGCCTCTCGTCAAATTCGAGTTCATTCGCATGCTCGACGGGCTTCGGCGACTACACGGAAGGCGGACAGGTCATTCCTGTCTCCTTCCGTGGCCGCAGGGGGAGCTACACCCACTGCATGTTTCTCGATGACCATCTGCCGATAGCCGGCGGACGCGAGTTGTGGGGCTTTCCCAAGAAGCTCGCCAGCCCAACGCTCCGAACGGAGACGGATACCGTCGTTGGCACGCTGGACTACGGCCCCGTCCGCGTCGCGACGGGTACCTGGGCTACAAGCACCGCCGAACCGAGCTTCCTAGTAAAAATCATCCCGCATGTCGACGGCACGCCGCGCATCTGTGAGCTCGTGGAATATCAGCTGGAGGACATCGATCTGAGGGCGCCTGGACCGGCCCGGCAGCCCTGAATCTCTGGTCGCATGCGCTTGCCCCAGTCGCCGAACTGCCGGTGCTGGAAGTGGTCTCGGCCGTACACCTCGTCGCAGATCTCACGCTCGCGCTCGGGAAGGTCGTTCACGACTACCTCGGAAGCCGAGCCTCGCTATCGGAAAGGAAGAACCCATGAACTTCCAGAATGATATCCTATCGAACCAGCGCGACGACGGAGCCGGTAGCCGGCTTCTCGACAAGTGGCGGTGATCACCGGAGCCGCGAGTAGCGTCGGCAAGGAGATTGCGCTCATGGGAGCCGCCAACCCGTGATTACGCTTTTAGGCACGCAATAACGATAAGGAAAAAATCTGCGCGAAACGGTCGCACCGGTATTGACTTTAATTGACACATCCCGCGAACACTTGCATAAGCCGCATAGCGGTAGTCGCTGAGGGGCATGCCGCACCCAATTTTTCCCTAGGGGCGAGGTCTGATCTATGGCGGCACTGGCAAAATTCAGACCAGTTGATTCCGGCCAACACGACAAGGACGAACTCCGCGAGATTGTCCGTGAGCGCTCTTTTCGATTCGGACGCTACCTGCTCTCGTCGGGCATAGAGAGCGACATCTATTTCAACATGAAGCCTACCATGATGGTGGCGCGCGGCGCGCAACTTGCCGCTCTTGAGTTCCTAAAGATCGTTGAGCAAACGAAAGCAGAGTACGTCGGCGGCCTTGAAATGGGCGCGGTCCCCGTAATCGGATCAATGGCGGCTGTCAGCTCGCTCATGAACAAACCGATAAACACGATCTTCGTTCGCAAGGCTCCAAAAGCCCACGGCACAAGGAACGTGATTGAAGGCCTTGGCCCTAAAGAGGACCTCAAGGGAAAAGTCGTCCTGATCGTTGACGACGTTGCCACAAGCGGCAACTCGATATTGAAGGCGATTGAAGAGGTTCGCCACGTCGGGGGCATTGTGCGTGACGCTGCTTGCCTCGTGGACCGCGACGAGGGAGCTACGGCGCTGCTAGCCCAACATGGCGTAGCGCTGCATTCCGTGCTGCATGCGAGCGAATTTGTGGAACGCCACTGACAATCTCATACAACGTCTTTCCGGCGACCTAGCCTTAGAGGACATCCCACCGATTTGCAGCGAGTGCAAGCGCCTCGCGACTGAGAGCGATTGCCCTTGCCCATCCTCCCTGTTGTTGGTGCAACACATGCTCGCTGCCGTTCACCAGCGGCTTGACGCCGTTGGCTACCTCTCTGAGCAAGGCGCCATAAGACTGAAGGCTTTTGCCGATTATCTGGCGGCGATCGTTCGCATAGCTTCAGAGATCGGCGACGCGGCACCCTGGATTGATCTAGCCGGCCGGTTTAGCGCTCTTTTCGGTCCCGATGAGGTTGCCCATTAGGGCTTATCGCGCTTTTGCTGACGAGCAGCCTCCGCGGCAATGCGTCATGGTTCGCCGGCGGCATGCCGGCGCCATGGTGCGAGCGTAAACGCGCCGAGCAGCCGGTGCTGGATCTCGGACGCGACGCCGCCGACTGGTGTGGAATGCGGCGTTGGTGCACGGGGCCCTCGTGCCGCGTTCCAAGCACGGATGAGCTGCGTTCCCCATTCCGCGGTATCATGCGCGCGCCCCCTCGGTGGCGTGTCATGCAAGCGGGCCCGAGCGAATTGCCATCGAGATAGACCTAGTTAAGACATTCCGAATGAACCGATACCCTCCGGCGAAGGCCGCCTTGCGAGAGGATGGCACGGTAGCGAGGCTGCGCTCTTAAGGTCGTCCTTACGAGCGAAGTTAGCAGCACAGCATGAGCCATATGACGTTATTGACCGGGCCGGAGCGGCGGCGTCGTTGGAGTGAAGCGGATCAGTGCCGGATACTGGCGGCGGCATTCGCGCCCGGGGCCACAGTGGCGGCGGTGGCCCGTCAGTACGATGTCGCGACCAGCCTGATCTACAAGTGGCGCCGCACGATGAGAGCCCGCGAGACGGGCTTTGCCGAAGTTGTCGTGGCTCCCGATGAGCCTGTCGCCGTTTCGCGGCCTGCGGCATCCCCAGCGGTGATCGAGCTGGAGGTCGCCGGCAAGGTGCGGCTGCGGATTCGGCTGACCACGCCGCCGACATTGGCGGCGGCGATGGTGAAGGCGCTGGGCATTTCATGATCCCGGTTCCGAGCCAGGTGCGGATCTGGTTGGCGGTCGGCCGGACCGATATGCGTCGCGGAATGCAAGGCCTCGCTCTGCAGGTTCAGGAGACGTTGGGCCGGGATCCGCATTTATGCGTTGGGCGAGATTATGTGGCGGAGCCGCCCTGACCCCCTTTCGGGCTGGCCAAACCCAGCTTGCCTCCGCCACATAAATTCAGATGGAGTTCAGCAGTTGCAGAACGGAGTCATTTGGTCGGAAACGCACGCCGTGATCGCCGGTGACGCCCGCCTTCTCGAGTCCATTGCGCATCATCT
>NZ_JAMYPH010000050.1:0-8758 GCF_040320265.1 Mesorhizobium sp. M0751 | reverse complement strand
ACGCGAAGTTCTGCTGGCCGCGGATCGGCCACCACCGGGTCCAGCTCAATCATGCTCAGCTCATGGCTCTGGTTGACGGAATGGACTGGAAACGGGTTCGGACGGAGACCGTCAGGCGGCCGCAATCGGTTGGGTAAAACCCTGCGGCATGATGAATCAGGGAGCTGAAAAAGCGGGAAAATTGCCCGCGAATATGCTCTGATTTTGGCCATGTCGGCACCCGGGCCAGGCGGAACGAAAAGCTGGGCAAGGGCGAAACGCGAGATCATTGCATTCGCCGTTTCCGCCAGCAACACAGTGTCCCCATCCTCAATGCTCTCAAGGCATGGCTCGACAACATAGCGCCGAAGGTCTTGCCCGACAGCAAGATCGGCGATGCCGTGTCCTACACCCTGAACCAGGGGGAGTACCTGACGCGCTACACCGAAGACGGCAGGATGCCGATCGACAACAACCTGCTTGAGCGCGACATCAGGATTTTTGCCACTGGAAGAAAGAGTTGGCTGTTCAGCGACACTGTGGACGGAGCCAGGGCTAGCGCCGTCATATACAGCTTGATGTTGACCTGCCGCGCCTGTGGCGTCGAGCCCTTGGCCTACTTGCGCCACGTCCTCAGCGAATTGCCGCAGCGCGCCACAGACGCCGACATCACCGACCTGCTGCCCTTCACCTTCGCCAAAACCGCCGCGGCTTGATCCGATAAAGCCGTCTGACAGCGATCCACGTCACATGGCGCACGTCAACGCGCATGGAATGAGCGCTTACGGTGTGATGGCCAACTTCGGGTCAAACTGTATATGTCAATCGCCGAGAAAACTGCCATCGTCCCCACCAGATAACTCATCCTGCTGCGCAGTAACACTCGGTATGAATGATACAGGCAATAGGAAAAGAGGCTCACTCCGAAGGGAATTTAGAAAGGAAATGTGAACTTTCCAAGTGTCAGCAATCAAGATTGCCCTAGGACGCGATCCGTACGCTCATAGAATGTGTGGATTCACTTTCGTATGGAGCGCATCTGGCTGCTAGAGGACGCGGATTCCAATGCGGCTCTAGAAATTATAGGGTGCATCGCAAATCGCGGGCGCACCGGCCCCAGGGCCGGAGCGATTTCCTCAAAGGGCCTACAGACAAGACAGGAAAAAATTGCCGTGGCGCTCGGGGTCCACATCAGCACCGCCGCTGAGCGTGCCCAGCCATCCAAAACGATCAAAACGCGTAGAAGTTTTACCAGAGTTTCACCGCACCGGTTTGTAGGTAAGTAGTGTATGTCGACGCAGGTTCATGTGAATGACCCAAAGGCCCTTGAGGCCCTCAAATGGCGCTGCATCGGACCCGCCAGAGGCGGTCGCGTTGTGGCGGTCGCCGGCGATCCCAACGAACCGATGGTGTTTTACTTCGGCGCCTGCGCGGGCGGCGTGTGGAAGACGATTGACGGCGGCGTTTATTGGCGCTGCGTATCCGACGGCTACTTCAAGAGCGCCACCGTCGGCGCGCTCGCGGTCGCCCGCTCCGACTCGAACGTCATCTATGCTGGCATGGGAGAGGCGACGATCCGCGTCGACGTCTCTTACGGCGACGGCGTATACCGGTCGACCGATGGCGGTCGCAGTTGGATCCATCTGGGACTGAAAGAAACCCGCCATATCGGCAAGATCTGCATTCATCCGCACGACCCAGACATCGTCTATGTTGCGGCGCTCGGCGATGCGTTCGGGCCCAACGAGGACCGCGGCGTGTTCCGTTCCAAGGACGGCGGCAAGACTTGGCAGAAGATCCTCTACCGCAATCCCGACGCCGGGGCCGTTGACATCTCGATGGACCCCAACAATGCGCGCATCCTTTTCGCCACGACCTGGCAGGCGCGGCGGAGCTTCTGGCACCTGAACAGCGGCGGGCCGGGGAGCGGAATTTTTCGGTCACTCGACGGCGGCGACACTTGGGAGGAGCTGTCCGGCCGAAACGGCTTGCCGGCTGGAGTCCTAGGCAAGATTGGTGTTTCCGTCTCGCAGGCGCAGCGGGGGCGCGTCTACGCCCTCATAGAGGCGGAGGACGACAAGGTCGGGCTTTATAGAACCGACGATTACGGCGATCATTGGTTCCGCGTGTCTCAGAACCGCGACCTGATGCATCGCCCCTGGTATTACACCCATGTCTTCGCCGATACGGGTCACGCCGATACCGTCTACGTGACCAACTTCCAGATGTGGAAATCGACCGATGGTGGAGAGAACTTTACCGAAGTGACTACGCCTCACGGCGACAACCACGATCTCTGGATCGACCCGCTCAATCCCAAACGTATGATCGAAGGAAACGATGGCGGTGCCTGCGTCACCTTCAATGGCGGCAGGACTTGGTCCTCGATCTACAATCAGAATACAGCACAATTCTATCGCATCGATGTTGACGACCGGCACCCCTATCGGGTCTACGCCACCCAGCAGGATAACATCTCGATCTCGGTCCCCAGCGCTACCGAATGGGGTATAATCGGCCTGGGCGACTGCACCTATCCGGGCACGGGCGAGAGCGGCTTCATAGTCGTCAATCCCGAGGATCCCGACATAGTCTATTGCGGCGCAATCGGCTCGAGCCCAGACGGGGCGGGGCCTCTGCAACGCTACGACCACCGTACGCGGCAGATCCGCCTTGTGAATGTCTGGCCGGAGAAGACGACCGGTATCGCGCCGAAGAACATGCGCTATCGTTTTGCATGGACCTTCCCGCTCACCTTCTCGCCCCATGATGCAAAGACGCTTTATGCCGGCGGTAACCACGTCTTCCGCAGCCGTGACGAAGGATCGAGCTGGACCGCGATCTCGCCCGATCTCAGTCTCAACGACCCCGCTAGGCAGGACTACTCCGGCGGCGTTCTGACCCGCGAAAACCTGGGCGCGGAGGTGCATGCAACGTGCGCCTCGGTCGTGGAATCTCGGCACCGCAAGGGCGAGATCTGGGCGTCCACCGACGACGGCCTCGTTCATGTGACACGCAATGGCGGGGCCGAGTGGAGCAACGTCACGCCGAAAGCCATGTCCGAGCTCGCCTATATTGGGTGCGTCGAGATCTCGCCGCATGACGCTGACACTGTTTATCTTGCGGCTACGCGCTACAAGCTCGCCGACTATCAACCCTATCTGTTCCGCACGAAGGACAGCGGCAAGAGCTGGGAGTCGATCGTCGGTGACTTCCCGAAGGGCGAGATCACGCGTGTGCTGCGGGCCGACCCGGTGCGGCCAGGCCTGCTCTTCGCCGGCACCGAGACAGGGGTCTTCTTCAGTCTCGACGACGGAGCGCACTGGTCGCGCATGGCCGGCGGCTTGCCCGTGGTCCCGGTTTACGATCTCAAGATCAAGGGAAGCGATCTCGTCGCCGGCACGCATGGCCGGTCCTTCTGGATCCTGGATGACGTGACGCCGTTGCGCGAACTGGCCTCGGATCAGAAGGACGTAAAGCTGGTGAGCCCGCGCCCGACAGTCCGGACTAAGCTTAACTGGATCGTTGGGCAGGGTTTCTCGAAGGTCGGTATGAGCTACGGCCTTCATTGGGGCATAGGCGGCGGCACGGAGGTGGTTGAGTTGGAGGACGGACGAAGCGCTCGCCGCTATCTCGACTGCGGCGAGAATCCGCCGGACGGGGCGATCCTCTATTATTGGCTGCCCAATGATACAGAGGGTCCGGTAAAGCTCACCTTCCTGGACGCTGCGGGCGAGACCATCGTCTCCTTCTCGAGCGACGAAAAGCACGCGCCCTTCGACAAAAAACCCGGCACAAGGGCCGGGCTCCACCGGTTCGTCTGGGATCTCAGGTATCCGGGACCGGCCAAACTCGACCACTCCCTGGGGACTTGGAAGTACAAGCCTCTAGCGCCGGAGGGGGAAGACCCGAGCGGCCCGGCGGTGGTTCCCGGCGACTTCAGGGTTGAGCTTCAAGTCGGCGACGAGAGACAGACGGTCGGCTTCACCGTCGTCAAGGATCCGCGAATAGCTACGACCGACGAGGATTTTGCCGAGCAGTTCGCGCTCTTACAGGAGCTGTTCGGCATGCTCTCGGCTCTTAACCAAGCGGTCAATCGCATGCGGCTCCTGAAGCGGCAGCTCGCGGATGTCCAGAAGCGGCTGGTCGGCAGTGAAAAATCGCTTAGCGAGCGTGCGCAAGCATTGGTCGGTCGGCTCGAGGCAATCGAAGGAGCGCTGATCGATTTCAGGCGCGAGACACCGCAAGACGTCCGCAACTCGGCCGGCTTGCTCGGTTCGCTCATCGACCTCGTCAATGTAGTCGCCATCGCCGATGCGGCGCCGACAATGCAAGCCCGGCAAGTCGCGGATGAGATCTTCTCGAAGGTCCGCGGAGAGATCAAAAAGTTGGACGCGATAGTGAACGATGATGTCGCAGCGCTCAACGTCGCGCTCAATACCGACGGCGTCGTGCTGCTCGGGGCCGGCAAGGCCTAGGTGGCCACTGAGGAAAAACATGCGGCTCAGTGAACTCATTCCAGGAGGAGATAGACATGGATTTTATCGAGCGGATCTTCGGCGTGGCCCCGGATGGGGGCGACGGCACGACCGAGATGCTATACATCGCGGTTGCACTGGCTGTCGCGGCGATGGTAGCTGCACGCAGTTTGGTCCGCCGTCGCGCCGAAAAGCGGCGACGCTAGTTTTTTCTTCTAGGATCGAGATCATGGCCGGCTGGGCCAGCAACGATCGAGACGCCTTTCGCTTGGGGTCGGCTTTACTACTCTGCTCAATGACCGTGAGGGCCGCGTTTAATCGCGAATGGCGACGACACAACGCTGGCGCCTAGAGCGGACTAGATCGCCGTGGAACACGACGATGCGCGAGTATACCTACTTCCGCCGCCTCCCAAGCGCCCGGCCCGGCAGCGAGCTTCGGCTCCTGCCGGGGAAACGGAATGGCAACCATGTCTCGCATAGAGGCGTCTGTTTTTCGGGGAGGGCTTGCTATGTTCAAAGGCCGTCATTTACGACCGATCAGTGATCTTGCTGTGCATGCGCTGTGGGACGGCGAGTGTCCAGGCCACGCGAGACGGGGGAGTAGGATCTATTCCGCTCCAGGCTCGATCAGATCATCAACATGAAGTACGAGCTGGTGCGACTGGCGCAGGCGATCGACTGGCCGGTTCTGGAGCAGCGTTTCGGCGCGGTCTATTCGGATGGCCCTAACATGCCGCCGCTGCCGAACCGGCTGATGGCGGGGCTGGCGATCCTCAAGCACACCTCCAACCTGTCGGACGAGGTGCTGTGCGAGTGTAGGGCGGATAACCGTAGGCGATGCGCCGAGGCACCTTGCAACAGACCGATGAACATGGAGGTTCAGGCCATGGCATTTGGACATGCAGATATGTCCCGAGTTAAGGCCCGCGGCGGCGGCGGCCGAAGATCTTGCAACGGTGCCCGAGCGCGTGCGGCAGCCGAATGTATGGCTGAATCGAGCGAAATGAAAAAATGAAACGCCCACGACAGGCTTTCAACATTGTGAAGATGGATGTGCGGCGTATTCTTGGCCAATGCGTGGGCCAACCGTAAGGCATACAAACCGCCTGTAAATGGGTGCCTAAAACTAGCTGCCGAACGTACAGTTCGTCCAAACGCGCAATACGGTCAATTTTTGTCCAAGTAACACTCAGGATATAGTTGCATAAAAGCAACAATTAGATAAGGCTTGCGGGCTAAGCTTTGAGGTTGCACAAATCACTGTTGCGGATAGCGTCACGCTGCAAGGATACACTCCGATGTACGTCTCTTTCGATCGCGGGGGGGCCAAGATAGTCGTCCATCGACGCTCTCCTTTTTGTTGAGAGGCACAAGTTGAAGCAGCAAGACGGCTGCTAGGTCGCGAGCACACGAACACGCAACACATCGCCGTCCTCCAAACTACATGTCTTCAACGCTCTTTCGGCGGCTTGCTGAGGGGATGCAACTGGGAAAGTCAATGTCCGGGTCGAGTGATTTTGGGGATGAAAAGCGCCAGAGCGAGCTTTCAAGCTTTGTCATGAGGGAGGTGCGACGCATTCTTGCCCAATGCGACGAGGCGAGGCAGGGTGACACGGCTGGAGTTGCGTCGTCAGCCTCTCCTTCCGACGATTTGACCGCCGTGGCCGCCGAATTTCTTGGTAGGCTCGAGGCCGAAGCAGCCCGACGGCTAAACGCTCAGGCCTGTGAGATCGCTTCGCGACCGCGGGCAGCCGATCATCCGCTCGGGCATCCGGTTCTGAAAGAATTTCCGAGAGAAGGCGCCCGCATTGCGGAGTGGGCCGGTCCAGTCGCGGGCTCAACGCATCTCGAGAGACGTTTTGGAATACCGCGGTCAACACTCCATTGGTGGCAGCGGCACAATGATGTGATTGCCTTTCGCAGAGGCTCCCGCAAGCACGTATTTCCCCTGGCTCAGTTCATCGACGGCAGGCCTGTGCCCGGAATCCGGGAGGTCCTTTCCTCGATCTCCGATCCCAGATTGGCTTGGCTGTGGCTGATCAGCCCCTCACCTCTTCTCAAAGGTCGCGTTCCTGTCGAATTGCTCAGGGAAGGCATGAGCACAGAAGCTGTTGCATCGGCCGCCCAGGCAATTTCTCTGATTGGATCTATCTGACGATTGGGCGGACGTCTGTGGCTGTTTAGGCGTCAAATACGTTCACAAACAGCAGATGTACCAATTGTGCGATTTGTGCAAATGTATAGTTGTCCAATTCGTGCAAGTAATACTGACAATTTAGTGGTAAAAATATCAACTGATACTTCGGCATGTGGCTGGCAAACAGAATTTTGACTTGCGCAAATTCGCCCGGCGAATAGCGTTCAAGTCGGGAAGGATGCATCGAGATGCGCATCTTTTTCGATCGTGGGGACAGGGAGCGGTTCGTCCATCGACGTCCTCGCCCTTTCAAATCATTGAATGGAGATCAAGTATGAACATCAAGAGCCTTCTTCTCGGCTCAGCTGCGGCCCTGATCGCAGTTTCCGGTGCGCGCGCCGCCGACGCCGTCGTCGTCGCCGAGCCGGAACCCGCTGAATACGTCAAGATCTGCGACGTCTACGGCGCTGGCTACTTCTACATCCCCGGCACCGAAACCTGCCTGCGCATCGGCGGCTATGTCCGTTACGACATCGGTTTCGGCGACGTCGGCTCATACGATGGTGCGACCAATGAGGATCATGAGGACGGCAGCCGCAACCACACGTGGTATAAGAACGCCCGCTTCTCGCTGAGGACCTGGACCGGCCAGGAAACTGAACTCGGCACCTTGAAGACCTACACCGAGACCCGCTTCGATTTCGGCAATAATGCGACTTTGGTACCGATCCCAATCCCGCGCACAACCAGGCCGTCAATCTGAAGCAGGCCTGGATTCAGCTCGGCGGTCTCCGTATTGGCAAGACGGACACGGTTTCGAAAGCTTCATTGATTATGCCGGTAACGTTCTCAACGACACGCTCGTGCCCTATGGCGACCACAACACCAACGCCATCCAGTACTACTTCGACGCCGGCAACGGCTTCTCGGCCGTCGTCTCGCTTGAAGAAGGCTCGGGCGTCAAGGGCACCATCGACAGCTACGTTCCGCACGTCGTCGGCGGCGTGAAGTACACGCAGGGCTGGGGCGCCATCACCGGCGTCATCGCTTACGACAGCAACTACGAGGAAGTGGCCGGCAAGGTGCGTCTCGACGTCAATGTTAGTGACGCAGTTTCGCTGTTCGCGATGGCCGGCTATGGAACGGACGACAACCTGTCGGATCCGACCTGGGCGATCCCGGCCGCGGTCGCGGCATCTACAAGCAATGGGGCGGCAACTGGGCGGTGTGGGGCGGCGGCACCTACAAGTTCAACGAAAAGACCTCGTTCAATGCCCAGGTTTCCTATGATGAATGGAAGAACCTCGGTGTTGCGGCGAATATCGTTTACGATATCGTTCCCGGCTTCACGATCACGACCGAAGTCGATTACCTGCATGCAGGCAGCTTCGACGAATTCGGTGCCGGTTCTCCTGCTCCGGCCTTGAACTGGACCGGTGCTGACAAGAAAAACAGCGTAGGCGGTTTTGTACGGTTCCAGCGCTCATTCTGAGGATTGGACGGCTCGTACCCGCCTTCGAAGCGGGTAACTGCGAGCGTTCAATTTGCGGCTGAACCATTGTGGTGAGCCTTGAAGAGGTTGTCGGCGGATTGCTTGATCACGGACCTCCAATCCGAGCATTTCGTCGATGAAAAGGGCGCCTGTTCCCGGGCGCCCTTTTTTAGCGCGTTTATGATCAGACTCGCGCAAGCGAGATGGATCGCGCGCAATTGTGCGGCGGACTGCACTCTCCATGCCAGAACGGCATGCCCCCCACACGTCCGATCCTGGCGGCTATTTCTGCCGTTCGCATCGGCGCCCGAAAAGCTCTCACCCACCTGGGCTTGGTAATGCCCCCAGACGCGTTCTCAGTCAACTTGCGTCCGTGCTCGGGACTCTGTACCCAACGTGCCTGTGTTCGGCGGCAGTCGGTGGAGTTGATCAAGTCAGCGCCTTCTTTTCTTGTCGCCCATTTTGCTTACGAAGAGTTTACTCCGCCGTCGCTCTGAGTTTCTGCAAGCTTGCAAGACAAATCCCGACGCCGGCTCCATGTGAGCCCCGAGGCATGCGTTGATGTAACAGTCTTGGTTACGCCGGCGTCTTCAGGTTCGGTTCTGCTTTCGCGCACCTGTGGTGGTGCATTTTCATCCAATCTGTCTATTCCAAGACAGATAGAGCAAGC
>NZ_JAMYPH010000049.1:0-9800 GCF_040320265.1 Mesorhizobium sp. M0751 | reverse complement strand
CCCGCACTTGGCGTGCTCCCGGTGCCCCTGTCCCGGATGGTCGCACCATACGCCGAAAATCGCTCATCTCCAGCGAGGATCGGATGGCACCGTCATGATCATACCGGTTACCAACGCCATCGAGGCGCTGAACTCAAAGCTGCGGCGGGCGGTGCGAACGCGCGGTCACTTTCCCAATGACGACGCGGCGATGAAACTGCTATATCTGGTGCTGAACCACGCCGCCGAGGAATGGAAACGCGCCCCGCGCGAGTGGTTCGAGGCCAGAACACAATTCGCCCTCGTCTTCGGCGAAAGGTTCGTCAGCTAGACGAAACCGGCCTCGCGCACAGAATTCCTGACAGTCCCGGGCAAGTCGCTGCGCGATGGCCGGGTGGCCCTTGACAACCACCTGCGCGCGGGCGGCCAGCGCAAAGGAAGGTCGGACGAGGAGATGGTGCCAGCAGTCGGACGCGGAGGTGGAACATGATCGCAGAGGCGAACGTAACAAGGATCAACCCATAAACATTCCACCTGCCGGTGGAAAAGGGGCGTCCTTCGCGGACGATGAATGAGGTGAGTTCGCGAGGGTTGCAGTACCGGTTCCGAGATTGTTCCGCATCATTCTCCTGAATCTCCATCAAGGGTAGGCCGAGCGCCGATCCCGGACAGAAGCCAGACCCCGCGAAGGATGCGCAACGCCGGCGAAGCCGAAGGCCCGAAAAGCGCTTGACTTCAACACGCCGAATAGAGAAGCAACCCTCGTTTCAAACCATCTCACAGCCGGCAACCAGAAAGGGTCTTACACAAAAACCTATTGCGTGATCCGTTCTAATACACGGTCCAGCGCCCGCTTTAATGCGTTCGAACCCCCGTTGCGGTCGAAGTCCTGAAATACCTGCTCGTTCAGGCCCCCTTTGGTGGCAAATTCGCGACTCAGATTGATGAGGTCGACATCCTTGCCAGCAAGGAGCGCTGTCTCAGAGATACTGGCGAACAGGGGCGCAAGATAGGCGCGGCCCTTCTCTTCCGGTAGACCGTGTTCCGCGAGCCACTCCGTCGTACGGTGCATGATGCCGAAATACGTCGCCATCAGCGCGCTTGCGGCGGCGAGGAGGTCGTATTCCGTCTTCGTCTCGCATTCGACGGCGCTGCCGAGCACATTGAAGATCGCCGCCGTATCGGCGTCCGGTGGATAGACGGCGGTGACGCCCTTGCGACGCGCGACAAAGGGTAGGGGGATCGCCTGAGTGAGGGCCACATCCGCTCCGATCCATTCCAAAAGGCTCGGTCGGCTCGTCGCTGCGACGACGCTGATCACTCTCTTTCCGTCGCGGAGCTGCAAGGGGCGGACGACCTCTTCCGCGATCTGGGGGCGGATCGCCAGCACGAGGGTGTCGCAGCCCTCGACGATCGCCTGATTGTCACTGGAGACGAGTACCTGGGGGAAATCAGCCGCGAGCTTCGCCGAAACATCCGTGCTGCGCTGGGAGACCATGACGTGCGGCACTGCCGCCGGCGCGGCGAGCAGGCCGCGCACCATGGCGTCGGTGATGGCGCCGGTTCCGATGAAGCCGATCTTCTCGGGCAGAGGCATGATCGCTCCGCTGCAACTAGGGAAACCAAGAGAAACGTCGGTCGTGTGGTTTTCGCACAGGAGCTGGATAAAGTTATCCTAGAACTGCCAATATGGGCATGAGCAGCTCGACATCCTTGGCGCGGATCCCTTCAAGCGTCAGGTTATGCTCATCGGTCAGAAGATAACCGCTCGGTCAGAAGATAACCGCCGCCGAGCGCTCGATATTCGAAGTGCAGATGCAGGATGCGCTGGACCCGATTAAGCAGCCGTTCGTGGAAGAGGCGAGATAGGAATTCTTGCCGGCATAGGCGATTGCCATATGGAACTGCCCGTTGGCCTCCGACATCTTCAGATGCACGTTAGTCTCCAATCCGCGCTTCTCGCTCGAAGTTGCCCAACCTAGTCCGTTGGATTGGAATGCGCTTCGCCGACCGAACGTGTGGAAATAAACTGCCGTCGAAAATTTGATTGAGGTTCGTTGCGACGAAATCGGCAGCGCCGTACTGGTCCTGATGCAACTCGCCGCGGTTGTTGAGACCAGTGGTTACGAGAAGTGAGTCGAGCCCGGCAGCTTTTGCGCCCCTGATGTCAGTGTCAACCTGATCGCCGACCATTAAAAGACGGTCGGTACCGGCCCGAGCGATGCACACCTCGAAAATCGCTCTTCCCGGCTTGCCCATTATCTCTACTGAGATTGGAGGAGCACCGAAGGGCGCTAGTCCAGCTTGAAGCATTGGCCCTATTATGCCTGGTCCAAAGACTAGTGTGCCGTTTTTACCAGGATAAATGATGTCCGCGTTTGCCTCTATAATACGGGGCATTTCCCCCGTTTCGATCAGGCTGCGTCGAAAGGTCGACAGGATGTTATCGGCGGCCCGTTTAAAATCGAAACCTTCGTCATCGAGCACCACGAGCGTGTCGAATGTCTCGACCGTGTCAGCGCAATGAAGATTTGGATGCTTGCTGAAGATGTCATGCGCAGCCTGTGCACTGCCCACATAGGAAACTAGCCGCCCGGCAGCCAGCTCTTCGAGTACGCGATGCCGCGCAACACCTCCCGCGGACACGATACGGTCGAGAGCCGGGATCGGAAGTCCGGCGCCGCGGAGACGCGCCAGTATCGTTTCATCCGATCCACTGCTGATATTCGTCACAATGTAGTATGGCTGACCGGACATGTTCAGTCGGGCCAAGATATCAGCGGCGCCGGGGAGGGCGTCATTTTCGCTGATCAGGACCCCCGTCGCGTCAAAAAGTATCGCTTCATAGCAATCTGCCAGTGTCCTTGCAGGTGGGCTTTCGAGGGCGGCGGTTAGAGGACAAGCGGACTCCGTCCTCGGTTGAACCGCGCTCACCTTAGAGGGCGGAAAGTAGCTGTGACGCACGACCGCTTCGGGTGGTATGCCGGCCTCGCACGTCTCGCTAAAAGCCCAGGCCAGCCACTCGCATAAGATCGCCAAATCTTCTGTCTCGACCGTAGGCCCCGCCCATATCCGGAATCCCGGGGGTGCGTCACCGTAGCTCCAGATGTCAAAAGCCGCGCCTTCGGCTTCGAGTAGACGGATCATCCCCGCAACGATTTCATCGCCGTCCTCCTTCTCGCCGGCAGCGAGTTGCTCTCCTACAAGCCGAAGAGTAATTGAGCAGGTGGAGCGTGCTGCCGGATTGGTGCAAGTCCAATCAATCCAAGGAGTAGAGTTCACCCAATCGGCCATCACAGCGTAGTTGTTGGCAACCCTGTTCAGAAGCGCGGATAGTCCACCGCACGCTTCGGCCCAGTCGAGCGCAGAGTGGATGTCCTCGACGGCGAACATGCTGGGGGTCGAGATCGTGCGGCCGCCAAAGAAGGCTTTGTTTACAGATCCGTCGGCGTTGTGCAGTCTCATGAGCCTGGCTACAGGCTTACGTCCGCCGACCTTCAGCCGCGCCTGGGCCCGAGGCGAGAGCGCGATCATGCCATGGCCGCCTTCCCCCCCCAGCGCCTTCTGCCATGACCAGCACAGAACATCGATCCGATCGAAGTCGATGGGCCTTGTAAAAGCTGCCGAGACGGCATCTGCGATCACAAGCCCGGCACGGTCAGGAAGAATCCAGTCAAGATCCGGTGGACAAACGCCGCTGTTGGTGCCGTTTAGCACTAGAACGATGTCGTGAATGGGGTCGATCCTGCTCGTGCTCGGAAAATCTCCGAAAGCACAAATGTGCCGATTTTGGGGGGCAAGCGCCAACGTATCGATCTCATTTGCCCAATACTGCGAGAAGCTGTCCGACACGAATGTCTCGACCGGAGACGGGCCGAGTAGATTGTGTAAGGCCATGCTGCAGGCTCCAGTGCCCGAACCGGGCACGATTCCGCAGAGCCAGCTATCAGGCAGTTCTAGCAAAGAGGCCATGCGCCTGACTACTTCTCCCAGCCTTTCTGCTCCCTCGGAGCTCCGGTGACTCCGTCCAACATAGCGCAGCATAGTTGGCTGCACGCTCCAACCGGGATGTTTGCGGCAAGGGCCTGATGAAAACCGTGGATCGGACGGGAGGGCCGATGGTTTCACTACTGCATTTGATGGAGTCATGGCTTTCTCCAAGTCGGGAAAAGGGAACCTCGACAGAGATATCTGCGATCAGGCGATGTCCTGCGCCATCAGCGCCGACAGCTTTTCATCGGCAAAACTCATCCGCTCATCGGCGCGAAGTTCCGAAAGGCGCCTGATAATTGCGGCTTCAGACAAAGCTCCGCATTCACAAAGCTTTTGAACATAGGACGGATGGATGAAGTTTGAGCCCGCGAATTGATATGCCGCGCTGCTGCCCCAGCCATACCGTTTGTGAAGCGGATCGAAGTGCCTCAAGACGTGCTCGAGGAGCACCCGTTCCTTGGATGTTTCGAGACGCGCGAGAAGCGGCAGGAGCTGCTCACTAGCCGTATTTCCTGCCCCGCGGCCCATGCCGGCCATGGTGCAGTCTATCCAGGTCGCTCCCGCCATCGCGGCGGCCACCGAATTGACCACTGCATATCCGCGGTTGTCATGCCCGTGGAATCCAATGTCAGGCTCGATTCGATCCGCAAACCGGCCGATAATTTCCTGAACGCGTGTCGGCGTCATAGAGCCGAAGGAATCGGCAATATATAGCACGTCGATGGTGTCGATCTGCTTTACCGCCGTCAGGCACATCTCAACTTCTGCGGCGTTTGCTGCATCGATCTGCATGAGATTCACAAACACACGGAAGCCTTTCCGAGACAACTCAGCGAAAATGTTCCTGCAGGCAGCCAAGTTCCTGTAATGCGTCGCCACGCGGACGGTCGTGATATGTCCTGGCACTAGTCCTTCTGTCAGGCGGGTCACGGCAAGGGGTATAGGCAGTTCGCTCGCAAGCACGTCCTTGGCATCGATCATCACACATGCCTTGACCAGGAGACCAGCAGCCACCTGTTCGGCCTTAGAACTCGTTACACTGGCGAAATATCCGTGGCTCTCAGGCTTTCCAGCGAGCCCCAGCTCGACCATGCGCACCGGGAGAGTGTTGATGGTAGCCACATAGTCCGACACCAGTTCCGGTGCGAAATCCCAGCCTGTGTAGTAGCCACCGTCACGCAAGGTGCAGTCTAGGAAGTTCACTTCATCTGGAATTTTGCTTAACATTGCCTAGCCACCTCCAAATACCACCACAACATCGAAGCATTCTGTATCAGCTCGCGGCGTAGCCCCCGTCGACATAGAGAATCTCGCCTGTCACAAACGATGCAGCTGGGCCAGCGAGAAAAATGTAAGGCCCGAAATACTCGGACAAGTTGCCGCGGCGTCGCATCGGCGTGAGTGCCATTGCGCGGCGCTGATAAGGGGTATCGAGATTAGGGTGCACTCCATTCATGAAGTTGTTGATGAACCCAGGTGCGACGGCGTTTACCCGAATACCTTTATCGGCCCATTCTACTGCCATTGTACGCGTCAATTGATTGATGCCCCCCTTACTCGCAGCATAGACAGCTAGGCCCGGTATGCCGAGCGAACTGGCGACCGAAGAAGTCATGATGATGCTGCCGCCGCCTTGATCCAGCATTGCTTGGGCGGCAAACTTCGCACAATAGTAGTAGCCCCGCAGATTGGTATCGATGATTTCGGCCCATTCCGGCTCTTCATATGACTGCGCTGGCTTAATGATGTCGGTACCTGCGTTGCAGATCATCACATTGATCTGCCCGAACCTGTCGACCGTGCCACCGATCAGTGCCTTGCAATCGTCGTGCGACCGCACATCAGCGCGGATAGCCGTGACGTTGATTCCTTGGCCCGCAAGTTCGGCCTCTGCTTCGGTCAGCTCTTCAATATCGTGTGAGGAAAGGACTATCTTGGCACCCAATTGCCCAAAACAGGTAGCGAGCGCCTTCCCTAGACCGCGGCTCGATCCCGAAATGCAGACTACCTTGCCGGCAATTCCGAAAAGTTTCTGGTATCCTTCGCCAGCATGATTGCGATTTCGATCCGACATTAGTATACCACTCTAACTATTACCTCGTTTGCTTTGGAGAGGGTCACTTCGTCAATGGTCGCGAAATGGTGTGATCGACCAACCGATCAAGTCGACGGCACGCTGAAGTATCGCCTCGGTGTCAGGAAGACTGGAGGAAGCGGCGATGACATGTCCCAACAAGTCTAGATCATCGCCTTTTTTGAAAATGGTCCTTTTGGTTTGATCGTAAAATTTGACCTCGACAACACCTGGTACAGCAGCGGCTTCGCTGTCCCCACCGATCCAATCGAGCGTGCCACTGCGTTCAGCAAGTAGGTATCGTGCGACCGCTGTCTGCGAATGCCTTTTGCGCAAATCCCATTCTTCGCCGATGGCAAGCTTAATGTGCGCGGTGATGAGATCAACGCCGTAAGACAGACGAACCAGTTGGGGTATCGGCGAGCCGTGAAGGCGCGGATTGACCTCAATGACGACTGGGCCACGCATGGTCCACCGGACTTGAATGCCCGCTGGCCCCCAGCCCAGGCCGAGAGCGCGCAAACAGCGCAGCGAAATATCGGTTATACGCTCATACTCTTCTTCAGTCAGTGGGGCCGGATGAATTTCGTCCACCGGCGGGACGAAACGCGGTGGAGGGCCGGAGTGGTAGACGCTAATCCCAATGACCTCATTCCCCATTGTATTGACCCCATAACTTGAGCCCTGTGCGAATTCTTCGACCAGCATCCTCGGCCCAAACGGCCATATATGCTGCCCGCCCAACAGATAGGAGGTATGTTGAGCTAACTCGTCGGCAGTGCAACACAATCGGACGCCCTCGCTGTTGCTGCCCACCGCAGGCTTAACTACTACCGGCAGTCCGAGCTCCGCAGCAGAATCCTCGACTTCAGCTGCATTGGTCGCCAAGCGATAAGCAGGCATCGGAACGCCTGATGCCGCGAGAAGTTTACGCTGAGTGTACTTATCGCAGCATTGTTCAACAGCGTCCGGATCCGGTCCCGGCAGATCGAAATGGCGGCAGAGCTTGCCAACTGTCGCATACACTGGGTCCGACGCGCCGGTGATGCCAGCGATTCCATAGGTCTCTTGGAGCCTGGAACATTGGCGGATTAGCGCATCCAGATCGTCTGTATCAACACGGATTGTCTCAGCCTCTTTCGCCCCAAAATGGTCGTACCGAGTTGGATCGTCCGAAAGGGTAATTGGCTGGAGGCCAAGACGCTGAGCGGCCTGGACGTAAAGCAGCCCCGCGCCCATTCTTGTGCCTCCAACCAAGATAAACGCTCTTGCCATTGCTGTGGACCCCTTCTGTGCGTGCCGTGCGGCGGTCTGGAGTATTGTCGGCATCGCTGGACCTCAGACCTTGCCCCAAGGCTACCATCGTTAACGATTTTGCGGCGTTAAGAATCTGCAAATGTTATTTCGAGTTTTGTTGCAACACCTGCTGTTCGGGACGCAGCTTTCGAAGCTCGGCGAGGACGTGATCGAGACGCTGGCTGTGATCCCGCGCCAGTGGAACGTCATCCAGACGGTGCGCGAGAAGTTCTCGTGCCCGAACTGTGAGACGATCACCCAGCGGCCGGCGCCGTCCATGTCGTGCGCGTGACTGGGCAGGTCCCGGCTTGCTCGCCAATCTGCTGTTCGACAAGTACGGCCAGCATCAACGTAAGCGGGTAGCTGATGCCGTTCAGCGATGGTAGTTCCAAGGCATGAGCGCCTCGATAGCGCTGTTTGGCCAGCCATTGGCGATGCGCTCGAGGGTCTGGGTGAGCCAGGCGTGCGGATCGACCTGGTTCATCTTGGCGGTGGTCAGCAGCGTGGCGATGGTGGCCCATGTCCGTCCGCCGCCGTCGCTGCCAGCGAAGAGGCTGTTCTTTCGGGTAATTGTCTGTGGCCTGATGGCGCGCTCGACGGTGTTGGAGTCGATTTCGATGCGGCCGTCGGTGAGGAAGCGCTCCAGCGCGGCACGCCGGCCGAGCGCATAGCGGATCGCCTCGGCGGGCTTCGATTTTCCCGACAGCTTCGGCAGCTCCTTTTCCCACAGCGCAAAGAGAGCGGCAACGACGGCGGCGGATTTCTCCTGACGCGCAGTTATCCGTACTGCCGGGTCCTGGCCGCGTACGGCCTCCTCGGCGGCCCACAGTGGGGCCATCTGCGCCACCGTCTGCGAGGCGATAACGGAGGAGCCTGCGGCATGCAGTTCGTAGAACTTGCGCCGCACGTGCGACCAGCACGCCGCCAGCGTCACGCCGTCGTTGCCCCGATCGGATCGGGCCAGCCGGTTATAGGCGGCGTATCCGTCGACTTGCAGGATCCCGCGATAGCCGTCCAGATGACGGGCAACACATTCGCCGGCGCGGCTGTCCTCGAAGCGATAGACAACAATGGGCGGTCCACTGCCGCCAAAGGGCCGATCATCGCGGACATAGGTCCAGAGGTAGGCCGTCTTGGCCTTGCCAGATCCCGGCGCCAGCGTTGGCAGCGTGGTCTCATCGGCGAAGACCCGCTCCCCCTGCTTGATGCGGGTCAGTGCGTAATCGGCGAGCGGCTCGAGCTCGAAGCCGAGCTTGCCCATCCACTGCGCCATCTGTGACCGGTCGATCTCGACCTGATCGCGGGCATAGATCGCTTCCTGGCGGTAGAGCGGCAGGCCATCGGCGTATTTCGACACCGCGATCTGCGCCAGCAGCGCTTCGGTCGGAATGCCGCTTTCGATGATGCGGGCGGGCGCGGCTGCCTGGATGACGCCGTCCCAACCCTTGTAGGCATATTTGGGGCGACGCGTGACGATCACCCGGAACTTCGCCGGGGTGACATCGAGCCGTTCGGAGACGTCCTCGCCGATCAGGATCTTTTCCAGCGCTTCGCAGCCAGCAGGCGTCTCGGGCTCGATGACCACCTCGATCCGTTCGAGATGGGCCGCAAAGCCTTTGCGAGGGCGCGGGGCGCGCTTCGCTTTCGAGCCGCCCGCAGACTTCTCCATCTGCGCTTGGATGGCCGCCACGCCGGTTTCGATCTCGTCGAAGACCAGAGCGTACTGCTCCTCGCTCAGCGCACCGGCCCGCAACCTTTCGGAGCGGCTGCCGAAGCGGGACCGCTCCAGCATCTTCACCACCGCCGTCAGTCGTGCGATCCGCTCCTCGGCGCTCTTGTTGACCAACTCGAGATGCGTATTGTGGGCTTCGAGATCGGCATTACGCTCTTCCAGACCGGCGGCTTTTTCGGCCATGGCAACAACCATCGCCTTGAGCGCGTCAACGTCGTCCGGGAGCGCGAGATCGGGTGCCGACATGGCCAAAATCAGAGCATATTCGCGGGCAATTTTCCCGCGTTTTCAGCTCCCTGATTCATCATGCCGCAGGGTTTTACCCAACCGATTGCGGCCGCCTGACGGTCTCCGTTCGAACCCGTTTCCAGTCCATTCCGTCAACCAGAGCCATGAGCTGAGCATGATTGAGCTGGACCCGGTGGTGGCCGATCCGCGGCCAGCAGAACTTCGCCTCATCCAGCCGCTTGGCATAAAGACACACGCCGCTGCCGTCCCACCAGACTATCTTGATCCTGTCCGCTCTTTTGGCGCGGAATACATAAAGTGCGCCGTTGAATGGATCCGAGCCGGCATCGCGCACCAGTGCCAAAAGGCCGTCGGGACCTTTTCTAAAATCGACGGGATGACTGGCGACCAACACCTTCACGCCAGCCGGGATCATGCCTGGCGAACCGCCCGGATAATCCGCACCAGCTGCTCCTCATTGATATCGGCACCGGCGCG
>NZ_JAMYPH010000048.1:0-11375 GCF_040320265.1 Mesorhizobium sp. M0751 | reverse complement strand
CATCATCAACGGCCATCCACAGAGCCAGATCGAGGAACTCATGCCCTGGCGATTCCGGAAAACATCAAGCCCAAACCCATAGGTGATCGGCGAGGCGCTTACGAATATACGTCAAGGGCCGCCAGTTCGTTATGGAGTTCGCGGAGGGCGGGGATGACGAGGGATGTCTTTGTATGCCTCATGCTCGATGAAGCGCACGGTCTCGGGCCCTTGCCTAGGCTTGCCGAGGACGGGCCTCCCTTTTTGTCGACGCAGTAGATCAGGATCGGCAGCAGCAGGCCGTGGTTGGGGTTGTTGATGTCGAGTAGCCGTTCCAGCTTTTGATGTTGAGATTCATGGCGGCGTATAACCCCTCGCACATGGCCGGGATTGATGCCGCCGCTGGGCTGGGTGGCGAATCGGGGCGTATAATCCCCCTGTCTGTCGAAGAGCGTCGCGTTGATCCGGTTGTGGATCCTGGCGATGTTGGCAAACACGTCGTGATCGGTTGCAGACCTTTGGCCAAGTCGTCGCGCCGCAACCCCATGAGCGGGCACATTCCAGTCTTGCTGGTCCGCGAACAGCGGCCCGGTGACGCCGCCGTTGCGAAGCCATCCAGCACCGACATGGTCCGCACCCCACGGGCGGGGGCGATCTTAGCTACCCAGCGCCTCGTCCGACACGGCCATGTATCGATCGCGCCTATGCCGTCAATGGGAGCGGCATCTCTTCGCGGCAGACCGAGTTCCAAGGCGTTAGCTCGTCCCAGCGCGAGGTTGGCCAGTCGTTGACATTGGCCATGTAGGCTTCGGCATCGAGACCGCCCGAGCGTGCAGGTCTCCATGCTGAGCACGACCGCTGAGCGCTCTTTTGCGCCTGCCGCAAAAGTGCGTGACCACAGCCTCACGCCTGCCAGCGCGGCCTGCGGCGATCGAAGAAAGCCGCGATTCCTTCGGCGGCGTCGGTCATTTCCCACGCATCCGCCAGCGAAACGATCGTTTCGCCGATGACCGCGTCATCGATTGTCGACCCAAGGCGGCGCGTAAGCGCCTTGGCGGCGGCGACGGCCTGCGGTGAGGCCGACCGATAGGGCCGGATCTCGGCCTCGACCGCCTCCTCCAAGTCGGCCGGGGTCACGGCTCGGGAAACCAGTCCGAGTTCGCAGGCTTCAATGGCATCGAATATCCTGGCTGACATGAAGACCCGCCGCGCCCGGCCCTCACCCATCCGAGCCAGCACATAGGGGGAGATCGTCGCAGGGATGAGGCCTAGTCTGACCTCGGTGAAGCCGAACTTCCCGGTGTCGACTGCGATCGCGACGTCGCAGACGCTCATCAAGCCGAGACCGCCGCCGAATGCTTGGCCGTTAATGCGGCCGATCAGTGGCTTAGGTAGTTCGTTGAGCGCGCGCAGAGCTAGGGCCAGCTTCCTGGCATCGGCGATTCGCTCGTCACGCGCGGCCGAAGCCTGCACCCGCATCCAAGTGAGATCAGCTCCGGCACAGAAGCTGTCACCCTCGCCCGTCAGCACCACCGCGCGCACCTTGTCGTCATTGGCGAGGAGCTCGGCGGCGGCCGCAATTTCGGCGATCATCTGTCCCGACATGGCATTGTGCTTGTCAGGGCGGGCAAGGGTCAGCGTAGCCACCCCGATCTCGTCAGTCGTGACACGGATGGTCTCGAAGTTCATGGCCGCTCCTCTCTCAGGCTGTCCGCGAAGCGGGCCGCCGCCCCTAGTCGCTCGATATGGAGACCCGTCTCATAGCTCTTGTCGGCTAACATTGCGGCGACGGCCAGAGTGTCCACATTGCCTTTCGCACCGGGGGCGAAAGGGCAGCCGCCAAGGCCACCGACCGCTGCGTCGAAGGTGCGCAAGCCCTTCTCCAAGCTTGCAAGGATGTTATCGAGGGCCCGCCCCCCCGTGTCGTGGTAATGTCCGGCAAGCCTCCCGGCCGGCACCTCCTCCAACACGGCATCGAGCATGGCCGAGATGGTTGCGGGCGTCCCTTGGCCGATCGTGTCGCCCAGCGAAATCTCATAGCAGCCCATCTCTAGGAGCGTTGCCGCAAGCTGTGCGACAACTGCGGGAGGTACTCGGCCTTCATAGGGACAGTCGGTTACGCAGGAGACATAGCCCCGCACCGGAGTGCCGTCGGCGGAAGCGGCAGCGAGCACGGGGCGGAACCGCTCGAGGCTCTCGGCAACCGAGCAGTTGATGTTCTTACGGCTGAAGGTTTCGGAGGCCGACGCGAACACGGCGATCTCGTCAGCATTGGCCGCCCGAGCCGCCTCGTAGCCCTTCAAGTTGGGGACCAGCACCGCGTAGACAACGTCGGGCGCACGGCGAATACCGGCCATAACCCCCGCAGCGTCAGCCATCTGCGGCACCCACCTCGGCGACACGAAGGAGGTTGCCTCGATATTCTGAAAGCCGCAGTCCGACAGCATGTCAATAAGTCGAATCTTTTCAGCCGCCGGCACGAGGCGCCCCTCGTTTTGGAGCCCGTCGCGTGCCGCCATCTCGAAAATGCGAACGAATTCGCCCATCGGCTAGGCCTTTGGCTAAAAATATCGATTTGATCATCGGCAACCAAAGGATCGCCTGCATGCATGGCGGCTATTATTTTCCGACCAACCTCACATCGACCGGATAGATACCGCTTTCGTTAGCGATAATCGGGTTGATGTCGATTTCCGCAAGATTTTCCATTCTCAAGACCGCCATAGACAAGGACGAGATGAAGTTGGCGAGAGATAGCTTGTCGACTCTCGGAAAGTGCCTGAAACCGTCGAGGATCTTCGCAACTCGGGTTTCCTCAATCATGTTCAAGGCTTCCTCGGGAGAGACCGGTGCCCCGCGGAAAGTAACGTCTTCGGCCGCTTCGACCAACACGCCCCCTGAGCCGAACAAGATCACCGGACCGAAAACAGGATCATTGGTAGCACCCACAAATAGTTCCGTGCCGCGATCCACCATCGGCGTGACGATGAAACCGAAGGTTGTTCCTGGACCGGCGTGTGATTTCACGGCCTTTGTGATATCGGCGGCTGCAGCCTGCGCGCCCTCTCTCGTCACTCCGAGACGCACCCCGCCCACGTCGGACTTATGGCTGACCGCCGCCGAATCAACCTTCACCGCACAAGAGGTTGCGAACTCGGAAACTGCCGCCTCTACGGATTCGGCATCGACAGCAGCCGACCATTGACCAGCGCTTACACCCAATTTCTGCAATATCTCGCGAGCCGTCGTCTCGGCCGACAAGCCGTTGGGCACGACCACCCGCAGCACCTCGGTTGCCAACGTTGCGTTGTGGTTGCCATGCTTTGAAAGCCAACTCGCCCTCTCAAAAAGCGCTGTTGAGCCTGCGACAGCCAAATCCAACGAGGCAAAAACTTGCATGCCACCATGTCGCAAGATCTGGTGGTTCTCAGGCATTCGGCTGGCGTAGCAACTATGGAAAACGAGAGGAAGGCCGGAGGCTTTTTGCAATGCAACGATACGCTCGGCGGCCGAATTCTCAGCAGTCACGAGAGAAGCTTCGAATCTTAAGTGATACGCTCCAAACATCCCGGATGTCAGGATGAGCCCAACCTCTGGATCTGCCGCCAAGATCTCAATGCATTCAGGAAAGACATCCGGATGGGCATCTATGGCACTGTAAACGTCGATCGGATTTTCGACACTGGCCTCTTCTCCGAGCACCTTTCTCAACTTGGCCTTGGTTTCCTTTGAAAGAGACGCAAGGGGCACGCCCGCGCGGGATAAAGCATCAACTGCCAGTGTGGCATGTCCACCTCCGTCAGCCAGAACCACAATCCCAGCCCCTGGTCTGGGAAGAGGAGTAGTTGCCAGAAGCGCAGATATCGGAAGCAATTCGTCCGAACGATCCACCAGCGTAACGCCCATCTGCGGCAACACCCTCAAAGCGATATCGTCGGCACCAGCAATCGAACCAGTATGAGAAAGCGCCGCCTTTCCACCTTCGTGGGATCGCACTCCTCGGAGCATTACAATCGGGCAACTCTGCGCGACGCGTGCGGCCGAATTCAGAAAACGCCGCCCATCAATGAAACCTTCATTGTAGATCGCAATTGAACGAGTGCTCTTGCGTAGACAAAGCTCTTCGATCAGTTCGTCATATCCAACATCAGCCTGGTTCCCTAGACCAGCAATGACATCGAAGCCGGGACCGTTTATCGCACGGCTGTCTTCGAGTACCGTCAAAATCATGTTACCGCTTTGCGTTAAGACGCTGACGGGTCCCTTTGGGGGCAGTTCCGGCAGGCCGATTAGGTCCGCCTGTATGGTACAGTTCACCATGCCGGACGTGTTCGGCCCGATAATGCGGACCCCGCTTTCTGCTAGGGCGTCTCGCAATCTCTTTTCTGTGCTTGCGGCTTGGTCTCCCCGCTCGCCAAAGCCGTGTGCGACAACAATGGCACCCGCGATGCCCTTTTTGCCGCACTGAAGAAGAAGATCGGGCACTTCCTCAGCCGGCCGGACAATCACCGCTATGTCCACGCCATCCGGAAGGGCGTCTATTTCGCTGATGACGGGCAAACCGAGGATCGTCCCTCCCTTCGGGTTGACCGGTAGGATCGGATAACAGTAGCCAGCCTTTTGCAGCGCGTTGATGATCTGATATCCGCGCTTGGAGGGACTTGCAGATGCGCCAATGATCGCGACGGAATGCGGCTCGAGAATGCGGCTTACCGCTGTTGGCTTATTGAGAGCGTCCATTCCTATTTTCCTTCAAACTTGGGGGAGCGGCGTTCGGCAAAAGCTGCGACTCCCTCAGCCCAATCCTTCGTTTCCATGATGGCCAGCACGTCTTCGGCCTCGGCACGGAATAAGCTTTCGGGGCTTTTCGGAAAATTGATCGCCGCCTTAAGGCGGCCCATCGGCAACGGAGCGTTCTTAACGAGTCGCTCCACTAGCGCGGTGGTGCGCTCCACCAGACGATCCGCTGGTGGAGCCTCAGTCGCCAGGCCAATCTCGAAGCATTTCGCGCCGGTTATCCTGTTGCCCAGCAGCAAAAGACTTGCCGCATTTCTTAGTCCAATAAGGCGAGGGAGGCGGACCGTTACACCTCCCCCTACATAGGTGCCAATGGCAACTTCCGGAAAGCCGAGCTGGGCATCCTCGGATATGATCAGAAAATCAGCAGAGGTCGCGATTTCCGCTCCGCCCCCGACGGCATAGCCATGCACCTGGGCGATAACGGGCGTTTTCATCGTCTGAATCTGTTCGCAAACACGCTGCCCGAGCATGATATAGGACTCGCGATCATCGCGCGTCCGGCCGCCAGATTTGTGGGCCTTTAGATCGGCGCCCGCACAGAATGCCCGGCCGTCTCCGGAAAGGATCACACACCGTATATTTGGGTTTTCATCTGCAAACTTCAGCGCATCCAAAGTTTGTTGATAAAGGTCTTCATTGACGGCATTCAGCCTCTCCGGCCGGTTGAAGATGATGTGAAACGCTTGATTTTCCTGCTTCGTAACAACTTCGTTCATGCGTATTCTCTTTGTGACTGATCCTCGTCAGTCTCCCCAAAAAATATTGCGCGTCCAACATTTTGTGGACATAGATTGATCGCATGAGCGCAATAATCGGTAGGCACTCTGACATCCGCTGCTGGAGCGGATGGTGGGGCAAGGCCACCGCTCTGGTTTGCATGACCGTCGTGTCCAGCTTGGAATTGATGATCGACGCCGGGTCGCAGGCAAATCCAACGTGACGCCGACAAAAAACAATATTGAAATGTCGGTCACGAGCTTGGCGATCGGCGGCAAAGCAGTTGGGGCCTCGAGGCTTCCCCAAACGGGCATGAACGAAAATGCCGCGACAAAACCACCATTGCAAATGTTCCCATCGACGGCGAGCCGCCCATACTCCAATTTCAGCGAGGCCCCGTCGGTTGTTACATCGGCCTGCCGATTATCGAGCCCTGACCTGGAGCCCCACATCGTTACAAATTAATTTAGCGAATGTGGCAAGGCCTTCCGCGATCTGCCGCAACGCCCTTTCGATCTTCCGCTCACCACGCCGCATAGACTACCTTGTCGCGATCGCCTGAGATGACGACCGTAGGCGCCTTGATGTCGCGGTAATGCGGCCGTCCCGGCGCCTTCCGCGCCAACGCCATCGATGTCGCTGGTCTCTATCGCTACGCGCTCAACGCGGCGTCGTCGTCAAGGTTAGAGGGATCAAGTTAGCGCCTTCGACAGCCGATCCTCGTCCCGAGTACGTTCTATCCAGGCACACATCAAACCCGAGCCCTTGGCGCGCCTTGATAGGCCAAGCTAATTTGGCAGCAGGCGAATGGTCCTTCGAGCCCGGCCATGCGGCAACGTGTCGGGCCGATTGAAAGGTCCCAGGTGCCGGCGTCTTTATGACCCAGCGACGCACCGACCGGCCCGACAGCGGGGTCTGCGCAACCCGCCGTCCGCACTTCTTGACCCAATGCCTGGCCATCAATCTTGCCTCCAACTATTGCGCGTTGAACATGTTTTGCGTATAGATCGTTCGCGAATGAGTAATAATATCACTCTCAGGCATTTGCGTGCGTTCGTCTCAATCGCGGAGCGGGGTGGGTATACCGCTGCAGCGCAGTTTCTGAACATCTCGCAGTCGGCTCTAAGCCGAACAATTGTGGAGATTGAGGAGGAACTCGACACTCGCCTATTCGAGCGCACCACAAGGCGGGTCGTTGTCACAGCATCTGGCGAACAGTTCCTGATGAACGCGCGCCGTGTTCTTGAGGAATTCGACAGCGCACTGTCGCGTTTCCAGCTTTACCATAGCGGACTGAATGGGGTCGTGAGCCTAGCGGCACTTTCGTCGGTCGCGTCCACTATACTGCCAACGATCATTTCCGAATTCCGGAAAGCCAGGCCCAACATTAGAATCTCGGTAAAGGATGGTTTTGCGGGGGAGGTTGTTCATTGTGTGTCCAACGGAGAAGTCGATTTTGGCATCACTTCCTTTCCAAAGGCGAAAGGGCGGCTAGTATGCGAACGGATCGCGGCGGATAGACTGATTTGCATCTGCTCGAAAACTCACAGATTTGCGAACATGGAAACAGTGTCTTGGACCGACTTGGCTGGGGAAGACTTCGTCGCATTCGATCCTTTGAGTAGCATTCGCAGTTGTGTGGATCGTGCTTTGCAAATTGCCGAAATTCAACTCGGGACCGTCACACAGGTTCGTGACGTCGGCGCGGTTGCGGGCCTCGTATCCGCCGATCTAGGCGTATCCGCAGTGCCCAGCCTTGTCCTGCCCATGATGCAGTTTTGTGAATTTGCCCAAAAAGAGTTGGTGGGTCCGGTAGTCGAACGCGAGATCTATCTTATCCACGATCCACAGACACCTATGCCTCCGGCTGCCGGAATTCTCATGGAAATGCTGCGGCAGGGGGCAAAGCAGGGATTCAGAATTCCGACCGGAGCCAGATGGTTAAACAAGTCGCAACCTAATCCCCCGAAAAAGAAATAGGAAGGGAGCGAAAAGCAACCTACTATTGCAGATTTCGGAAGAGTCCGGACAGGCCTTGATCGCTGTCATATGGATATGGATAGAGTGCTGAGGGTAGCACCTCCGAAGTCGATAGGGCTCGGCGACGTCTAGCCTTCACTAAAGGCCGTGGTAGATCAGTTAACGGTCGTTACTTCGGTTGCGCTGCGCAGCTCGCTGTCCGTGATGTCGTCGGCAAGTTCAACGAGCTTTAAACCGCCTTCGACGACGTCGAGCACGCCAAGGTTGGTGATGATCCGATCGACCACGCGCTGACCGGTCAGCGGCAGGGTGCAGGCCTTTAGGACCTTCGACTCCCCGGCCTTGCTGGTGTGATCCATGACCACGACCACACGCTTGACCCCAGCGACCAGGTCCATCGCCCCGCCCATGTCCTTGACGAGCTTGCCGGGGATCATCCAGTTGGCGAGGTCAACGCTCTCCGAAACTTCCATCGCGCCGAGGATAGCCATCGCTATCTTGCCGCCGCGGATCATTGCAAAGCTCTGCGCCAAGTCGAAGAAGGCCGAATGCGGTAGTGCCGTCACCGTCTGCTTGCCCGCATTGATGAGATCGGCATCGACCTGAAAACGGGCCGCGACGCCCTCAGGAATGAGCCACACGGCTTCGGCATCCCAATCGAGGCGAACGGATGCCCCAGTCGGATATGGCCGCCCGTTTGCATGCAAGCGGCGATCAATGGTGTGCCGCGCACTGTCTCGGCATGATAACGAACGGTCTGGCCGAGATAGACGGATTCGATGACGGTCTCGGGACACCCCGCTCCGAATTCGGCCCGAGCCGCGCACGTGTTCAGGCCGTATGCTGATGGCAACCAGCGAACCGGACGTTCCCGGCACCATGCCGGATCACTCCGCCGTCAAGGCAATTGGTAGTGCCGAGAAAGCCTGCAACAAACCGGTTGTCAGGTCTGGTATAGGCTTCCAATGGCTCGGCGATCTGCTGAACCGCGCCGTCGGCCAGGACTAGCACGCGATCCGAGAGGGAAAGCGCTTCCTCCTGATCGTGGGTGACCAGGATTGTGACAATTCCGAGTTTGCGTTGCAATTGTTTCAGCTCAACTTGCAACTGCTCGCGCAGCATTGAGCGCGAGGTTGCGCACCTCCATGTCTTCGCTCATACACTGGCGAAGTTGGGTCATGACAAACTCCTTTGTCGGATGGAATGGGCTGCAAGCAGGCACTCCATGCTGAAGCGCGGACGAACGACGCCATAACGATCGCGCCGTCGGCCAACACCTCCCTTGCGGCTCCGCGAACGGGGAGCGGGTTAGTCCAATGGCTTCTGCTCAAGGCTCGATAATCGGCAGGTCGATGTAACAACCGGTGGGGCCTCGATGAAATTGAAGGATCGGCGGCTCGCCATCGACAGGAACATTTGCAAAAGTGGTTTTGTCGCTACCGGCGAGACACACCCTCAGCCGGTAGCCGGCGGGAACACGGGCGGAAATTGGATGCAACGTGAAGGTCAGGATCGCCGCCTCGCCCGGGATAAGCGGTTCGGCGTCGCGTCTCAGGTAGCTGTGCTGCGGTCCTAGAGCGCTGAATGGTGAGTCGGCCCAAACCTTCCGGTGAAGTGCACGAAGCTGCCCTTCCGTCAGGTAAAGGGACACTCCGTCCGACCGTACGGCTTCAAGATACACCAAAAAGGCACCGTCGTCACGGGTGGAGGTAACGTTCAAATGGACGAAGGGATGTCCGGTAATCTCTAGGTCATGCGTCAAAGGGTCGCCCGTGTAAGCAAGGCCAGCGGCGTCAAACCGCCGCCTGTCTCCGTAGTCCACCTGTCTGTAATCAATCTGGGTTGCCCATCGGCTCGTTTCAACGTCACCCGCTGTAGGGTCGACCTGAAGCGAGTCGAAGCCCGCCTCTCCGGGCGATGAGCTCAACCGGGAGCCACTTGCCATGTGCCACCGTTGATGCATGGCCGGGGGCGGCCAGGACCGGGTCGATTTCCACGCACCTTCGCCGAGCGTATAGTAGTGAAGGATCTTCCCATGCTCGTGGGCAGCCTGGCCGTTGAAGCACAAGTCCGCGAAGCGGATGTCATTTGCGTGCTGCGTCGCGATGGTTGGAGGGATCGTCTCGCCGGGAGCACGGAGGGGATCATAGGCATAGTCGCCACCATGGTTCCACGGACCAATGATCACGTTCATGGGATTTGACTGGCCGAGGAAGCGACGAATAGCACCTTGCGCAGTTCCACCGTCAAACCAGCCCGCCAAGTTCTGGGTTGGGGTGCCTGAGCGAGAGATCCGGTCCGCTACCTCCTGGGTACTCCAGTCGAGCATTGAGTCTCCCCAGGTGCTCGGTCGATCATCCTTAAACTTCACCTGCTGGAATCCCTCCGATATGGGCGCCGCGCGCTCGTGATCGCGTAGGGCCGCAGCAAGGTCTGCCTCGCCGTCGAGTCCTGTGGGACGAACGCCCGGCGAGCGCTGGCCGTTGGCGAGAATTTTCACATTGCGGTCGAGCTCTTTGACGCGGTCGGACCAGGTTTGCACGACGAAGAGGTTGGGTAATCCGCCGGGAAAAAAGCAATCCTCATAAGAATCATAGTCTGCAAACCGCGGTATGATGCCCTTCAGGGCCGGATGATTTCGCTCCGCCATCCAGTCCGCCGTGTTGGCGGTATAGGACAGGCCGTACCCCACCACACGACCTGTGGACCAGGGCTGGGCGACGATCCAGTCGAGCACTTCGCTGAAATCCAGCGTTTCGGCGCGTGAACGGTGATAAGGCCACACGCCGAAAGAGGCTCCGGTTCCGCGAACATCTCCAACGACCACGGCATAGCCATGCGGCACAAGCCCGCTTGCAAACTCATGGGGCGGACCCTCTTTGACCCCACGCCAGTAGCGCGTCATCACCAGAATGGTGTCGCGCTTAACGTTACCACCGTCACCCATTGGACGGGCGACATCCAAGGCAATCCTTACGCCGTCGCGCGTCGTCACGTAAGTGGATTCCAGCGGGCCGACCCTATAAGGCTTGGCGGCAGCACCCTCGAAGTCATAGCCAAAGATCGAATGTGACGTTTCCTGAGACGCGATGCTCATGCAGGTCCCCCTATCGCGACATCGTTCCCGAATGCATCGAAATTATCGCGTCCGATCCGCAGGTAGGCTCGTTCTAGCGATCAGGATGATTGGCGCCTAGCACAGCATTGCGTCCAACATTTTTTGGGCATGGATTAATCGCGAATCAGCAACAGTATGACCTTTAGGCATCTTCGGACGTTCATCGCGCGGGGCGCCGATATGGATTGGGTTCTTCCGCATGGTTGGTGCAGGTTGCGGGATTCGCGGAACGGTACAATAAGTTCATAGAGTCGGAATCGGAGTCGACGCCGTGATTTGCCCGTGCTCCATGACTTCCATCGCTGATTTCACCCCAGCTTGGATTGTCCAAATTCTGCCGCAGGCCGAGAGGGTGGTGTCGCTTGTGGCCCGGTGAAGTCGATAGACTTGTGCTGTCCATGTTGCGGCCGCCGAACCCGCCAGGTCCACAGTCATTACATGCGCCGGTTGAGCGATCTGCCGTGGCAGGGGTGGGTTGGGTTTCGATGCACCGATTCACAGTGCTGCGCCGGATCTTCACTGAGTGGCTTCCCGATACAGTCAACCGAAGGCTCGACGCACCGTTCGGCTCGGCGAAAGCCGGCTGGCAATCGCCTTCTGTCGGATAGGCTCGCCATTCCGGCGAGCGGCGACACGCTGTTGCAGATGATCCGCGCGGCTGTGACCTGCCACGGGTAATTTCCTCCATCTGAGATTAGAGTCCGGCCTCGATTGAAGGACGGACTGATGAAGAGAAAGCGGTTTACGGAAGAGCAGATCATCGCGGTTCTGCGTGAGCACG
>NZ_JAMYPH010000047.1:0-11384 GCF_040320265.1 Mesorhizobium sp. M0751 | reverse complement strand
AAAGCTTCAACGGGCGGATGCGGGACGAGTTGCTGAACGAAACCCTGTTCCTCGGCCTCGACCATGCCCGAACAACCATCGCCGAATGGGCAGACGACTACAATCCTGTTTCATAACACCCATCTGTCTATGTCGTTGAAGTGAATAGGTTTTGCTGATCTGGATGCGATCCCGTGGGGTATTTTGGGTTTTGCCGCGCGCAATAAACGATGCGCTGTGCCGCAGGTTCGCCAAGCGTTGATCGGCTGAAGACCCATGGACCATCCGGCAGAGGATGAACGCCTTCGATCTCGCCCGCCTCGGCGGCGAGCCTGAGGGTCTTCGGTGCAACGCCGAGAAGGCGCGCCGCCTTGTTCAGGTTAAGCCATGGCTCTTTGCCGTCCGCCGCTGGCCGGAAGACAGGGATCTTATGATGCGACCTGTGCGCGGTGACCCGTTCGCGTGTCCATCGATTGCCGTGGCCGGTCACCAGTCCATTGCGGTTGAGGATGCCAGCAATCAGATCATCATTGGCGATGAGCACCAGTTGGCGGACGGCCGCGATGATATCGCCGGACGTGCTGTTGCGCTGTCCACGGCGCCGCTTCGGCAGGCGCAGTTCAGTATGGACGCCGCCAACCCAATGGATCAGAAGAACGATCTCTGACGCTTCGTCATCGATATCGGCGACCACCTCCCGGATGACGGTGCGAACGATGCGCTTCTTGAGCCTTGCATCCGTCGTCGGCGCCGCCCATACAGCCTTGAGATCGGCGGCGAGCGCGGTCACGTGTATTGGCGACAGAAGTGATGGCTCCGATGTCGAGGCATCATGCGCGGCAATCCTGCTCTCGATCTCGCCGACACGCGTAAGCGCCCGGTTCCATCGCAACTCCAGTTCCGCCGCGACCAGCCGGTTCTGCGGATCGATGGCGTCGTATTGCCGGAACGCCCGATCGGCGTTGTAGCGTGCCGCCTCGCGATCGCGCATCAGAGCATCGCGGACCTGATCGCGGCGACTGGCCGCTTGCGCTTCGGCCTCGACGGCCGCGGCTATCGCTGCCGGCTCGACAACCCGCAGAAGAGCTTCCTCGATGGCGTCGTCGACGCGTAGTCCACCGAAGGCGATGCAACGCGGCTCGCCATTGTCAAGCAGACCACGCCAGCAGGAATAGCGCGGAATGTTGTGCTTGGTTCCCGTGTAGCGGACCGTCAGCTTGCGGCCGCAGCGCCGGCAGCGGACAAGGCCGGCGAGCAGAGCGTCGCCATGCTTGGGCGCCCCGTGATGCCGGCTCGTGGGCACGTTGTCGCTCACCATCTTGCGGATCGCTTCCGCCCTTTCCCAGCTGACGTAGCCTTCGTGTGCACCCGGGATCAGCGCCAGCCATTCATCACGCGCCTTACGGCGGCTGCGCGAACGAATGGCTGTTGCATCATATCCCGACGCAGCACGAGTCTTACCATAGGCGTAGGCGCCGCCGTAGATCGGGTTCTCGATCATTCGGTGGATGGTCGCATAGCTTGGCCTGCGCCAGACCACATCGCCATTGTTGCGCTTGGCAGGCAAATCCAGCCCATGTTCGAGGAACCAGAGCAGGGCCTGGCGGGCACTGCCGAGTTCCGCCACCTTGTCAAACACAAGGGTGATGGCCTCCTGCATGCGACGGTCGGGATCCTTCTCCAGCCGGTCGCCGACCTTCACGAAGCCGACCGGGGAAGCGACGACGAGTTCACCGCGCCGGGCCTTCTCATAGCGGGCCGACAAGGAGCGCTGACGCAGAAGATCGAGCTCATACTCGTTGAGACTGCCCTTCAATCCCAGCAGCAGCCGGTCATTGCCCTGGCGCGGTGCGTAGACCGTCTCCTGGTCGATCAGCACGGTATCGACGACGCGGCACATCTCGATGAGCTGCTGCCAGTCGCGGCTGTTGCGGGCGAAGCGCGATACCTCCCGCGCCGCAACCGCCCCAACCTTGCCGAGACAGACTGCTGCGACCATCCGATCGAAGCCCGCTCGCGCGACACCGCCAGCAGCAGAGCGGCCGAGATCGTCATCGACCGTCTCGATGCAAGACCAGCCGAGCGCGACCAGGCGATCGCGCATCGCATACTGCAGGGCGCTGCTCTCACGATTGTGCAGAACCTGATGGGCCGAGGACTGCCGCACATAAAGGATCGCCTTTCGCTCCAGATGGTGGGGCCGGATCTTCTCATGCATCATGGCGTGCCTCCTCCCGTGGAACGGCGCGCTCGCCGTCGACGTGGTCGAGGATCAGGCGCACCATCAGCTTTGTCAGCGTCAGGCGCGTCTCTTCCGGCAGCGCCTGCCATGGTGGCATCTGCGCGGTCTCCGCATCGTGCGGGTTGGAGAACAGATCGAACTGATATGTCGTGGGCTGGCGCGGCATGGACCTCTCCCCGATTCGCGTCGTGAGGATCCGATGCTGCGCCCGAAACCTCCAATTGCGATGGGGTGTGGGAATTGGCCGTCGCGTCCTGCAGCAGTGTCACCAAGACGCCAAGCGTTCTGGGATCGACATGTGGGGCAGCGGCAATGCGCCACGCGGTGCAGACCGCGCGATCAAACATCCAGGCCGGAACCTCCAGCCACCGATCGGAGGCGTGGCCAGAGAGACTGCAGCGGAAAACCTCCCGGTCAGCCTTCTCGATCACCTCATGAACGTGAACACAACGCCCGGCCCAGGGATGCCATGGATAAAGAAACTTGCGTTCCTCGGTCCCGTGGGCGTTCTCTCGTCGTGTTGTACAACCGATCGCGCCCACATTCGGCGCTCGCATACATCACGCCTGCGGCCTATGCCGCCAATCTCACCGCAACGGACGATCGGCTGCGCAACCCCGACCAGCTCCGCCGATCACCCGTTGCTCAACCCGCGCCATACGGCGTAAAACCCGCCGAGGCTCTAACTGCAGCCGGATGAAAATTCAGTGGCAGGTCAGCTGGGTTCGAGCCGCCGGAAGCGCCGCGTGTGGTCGGCATCAACGACTGGGCCTGGCGCAAGGGCCAGCGCTACGGAACGATCATCTGCGATGTTGAGCGTAATCGCGTCCTCGATCTATTGCCGGATCGAAATGCCGACACGGTCGCACCATGGCTGGAACGCATCCTGGCATCGAGGTTATCGCGCGCGATCGCGTACCGCTTAGACTGGACATGTCCGGGACATTGTTGCTCGTACGCGATCACTCTATGCCCACATAATATTAGACGCGCAATAGTTTTTGGACCACTCTGTCAAACCACCGCTTGAGAAGCAGCGTTTCAAGTTTCCTTGTGGAAACCAAAAGCCTGACAAGTGCTCCCGCTAGGGAGGTGGCGGCGTCACCCGTGCGGCGGTCATCACAAGGAGCGGGAGGTCTGGGAGCACTTACGGGAAAACGGCTGCGACCTGCGCCTTCGCCAAGGATGCGCACGCCTCTGAGGCGTGCCGCAATCGAAACCGCACAGCGGCACGGCACCGTTCAAAAGCATCAAGACAACAACGAACAAGACAATCGGGAGCTTTCTATGTCTAAGGGGAATAAACAAACGGGTCATTTCCAGTCTAGCCAGATTTCTCGCCGCGAACTCCTAGCTAGCGTGGCCGCCTCGGCTGCACTGGCTGGCGTGGGCTCCGTCATGCTGAAGCCCGGGCTTGCGAATGCGGCCGAACCGACCAAGGGCGGATTTATGAAATTCGGCCTGGCGGATGGATCGCAGACCGACACGCTCGATCCAGCTACATGGCCCAGCTCGTTCGCACTTGCGGCGCTCGGCGGGTCAATGTGCAACAATTTGACTGAGATCCTCCCAGACGGCTCGGTGGTGCCGGATTTGGCTGAGAGCTTTGAACCTTCGGGGGGCGCTGCCAAGTGGGTGTTCAAGCTCCGCAAGGGCTCCACTTTCCACAACGGCAAAAATGTCACCCCTGCGGACGTTATCGCATCTATGCGACACCATATGGGCGAAGGGACTAACTCCGGCGCGAAGGCCATGTTGGCGCAGGTTGGGTCGATCGAGGCTGACGGGAAGGACGCTGTCACCTTCACACTGAACAGCGGCGTCGCTGACTTCCCGTACCTGGTCGCCGACTTCCATCTGCCAATCATGCCGGCAAAGGCCGAGGGCGGCCTGGACTGGTCTGCGAAGGTCGGTACAGGCCCTTTCCTGCTTGAGCAATTCGAGCCTGGCGTGGGCGCGAAGCTAAAACGCAATCCGAATTACTACAAGGAAGGCAAGCCTTATCTTGACGAGGCCGAGTTCATCGTCATCACGGACGCCGTTGCCCGCACCAATGCACTCGTCACCGACGAGGTGCAGTATATGGAAGAGGTCGATATCAAGACCCTCAACCTGTTGAAACGCAATGCGGACATCGCGATACAGCTGGTACCCAGTGCGCGTCATGATTCTTTCGACATGAACACGCAGATGGAGCCATTCAACAACAATGATGTTCGCTTGGCTCTTAAGTACGCCATCAATCGAGAGGAGATTTTAGACAAGGTCTATTTCGGCACGGCGCGACTCGGAAATGACAACCCCTTGGCGCAGTCGATGCCCTTTGCGATTGATCCGCAGCCGCAACATGTCTTCAATATCGAGAAAGCTAAGGAGCACCTGAAGAAGGCCGGCTACGAGACCCTGAAGATCGACCTGTCGGTAGCTCCGGCGGCTGCAACAGGATCCGTTGAAACCGCCGCTCTGTTCAAGGAGCAAGCCGCCAAGGCGGGCATTGAAATCAATCTGGTTCAAGAGGCCGACGACGGCTATTGGGATAAGGTGTGGCTAAAGAAGCCGTTCGTTTCGGTCGGCTATTTTGGACGGGCAACCAGCGACTGGCTCTTCACCCAATTTTATCAGACGGGCGCAGCGTGGAATTCGACCCATTTCAGCCACAAGAAGTTCGATGAGCTCCTCGCTGCAGCCCGCGGCGAAACCGACCAAGCCAAGCGCGCTGCTCAATACGCGGAAATGCAGCAGATTTTGCACGACGAAGGTGGCGCGATTGTGTATGCCTTCTTAAACTATACCAATGCCGTCTCCAAAAAGGTTGGTTTCAACAAAGTCGGCGGTGTATTTCCGCTGGACAATGGGCGTGCGTCTGAACGCTGGTGGTTGACTGCATAGTTTGGAAATCGAACGATTGCGCGAGCGCCTGATTCTCCAGGCGCTCATCACCTTGACGCGTTTCTTCCTTGGAACTCGGCTCAATGCCGATTGTTAACACGCCACGTAATGGCATGCGATTACAACGTCTTCGGCGGTCGCTCCGTAGGTTGTAGCACGCTGCGCGCTACATCATTGGGCAAATGTCCAATCGCGGATCTTCGCGGCTGACATCTGCCTGCCGACCGGCATCGACGGCAACGATTGTACCGCATCTCAATGTCCCAGCGATAGTGACTACTCGACTACTCGGAAGGCCGAAGAAATGATCCCCCGCAATTTAAAGATGATACCGCCTCTTGTCCGAACGATCATCTCTCGACTGCTCCTCGGCGTATTGACGCTCGCGGCTGTCTCGGTCATCATCTTTTCGACCGTCAGCATGCTTCCAGGCAACTTTGCGACCGCGATTTTGGGTCAGTCCGCCACCCCCGAAACAGTTGCGGCTTTTAAGTCCCGTCTCGGCCTCGATCAATCCATCGCGACCCGTTACTCCAAATGGGTTGGCGGCATCCTGCGTGGTGATCTCGGCGAATCCTTGTCGTCCAGTCCAGGTGAGCCTCGATTCGTTGTGGACATCATTTCATCGCGCCTCCGCAACACATTCCTGTTGGCTAGTCTGACCGCGCTCATCGCAGTTCCACTTTCGATCGTCCTCGGCGTCCTCTCCGCACTGTATCGGGGTGCCGCCTTTGACCGCGTGGTAAACGGAGTTTCGCTAACCACGATCTCAATTCCAGAATTCTTTGTAGCGTATATCCTGCTCATTTTTGTCGCCGTAAGACTGCGTTGGCTGCCGACCCTCTCCAATGTCAAAGACAGCATGGACGTCGTCGAGTGGGTCTGGCGTATGACCTTGCCCGTCTTGACCCTGACAATCGGGATTATTGCCCATATGATGCGCATGACCAGGTCGGCGATTATCGGCGTGTTATCCAGCCCCTATATCCACATGGCAAAATGCAAAGGTGCTTCTCCAGCACGAGTCATCCTGCGGCACGCCTTGCCCAACGCTTGGGCCCCCATTGCCTATGTCGTCGCCGTGAATCTGGCTTACCTGGTGGTGGGCGTCGTGGTGGTGGAGACAGTCTTTGTCTATCCCGGGATAGGCCAGACAATGGTGGATGCAGTGCGCACACGCGACATACCTGTGGTGCAAGCATGCGCACTTATATTTGCGAGCGCCTACATCCTCCTGAATCTCCTTGCGGACATTATCGCAATCTCCACGAATCCTAAGCTGCTCCACCCGAGGTGATGGATATGGTGGACATGCCCAACACAGCCGATATCTCGTCGCGCGCCAAGCGCCCCCCAGGCCGGCGCAGTAGATTCAGCTATGCGCTCAGAAAAGCGCCCCTCAACGTCAAGCTCTGCTTCGCCATCGTCGCGGTTTACCTGTTCGCCGTCTTTTTCGCAAACCTGATTGCTCCTTTCGGCGAATCCGAATTGGTCTCTCGGGAACCATTCGCGTCGTGGAACCGCGTAAATTTGCTTGGCACGGATCAGCTTGGTCGAGACATCCTCAGCCGACTTATCTATGGCGCGCGTAATTCCATTGGTATCGCCATCGTAACAACGACTATCGCCTTTTTGTTGGGCGGCACGCTGGGCATCATCGCCGCGTTGTTCCGTGGTTGGGTGGACCAAGTGGTCGCACGCCTCATCGATGTCCTCATGGCGATTCCGGGGTTGATCTTTGCACTGATGCTGCTGTCCACTTTCGGAACATCGATCCAGAATCTGATCATAATTATCGCAATTCTCGATTCAACCCGCGTTTTCCGACTCGCCCGCGCGTTGGCAATGGACGTTGCTGTGTCAGACTACGTGGAGTCCGCACAGGTTCGGGGGGAGAACCTACTATGGATTATCGCTCAGGAAATCCTACCCAACATTCGCCCAATATTGGTGGCAGAATTTGGGCTCCGCTTCTGCTTTGTGTTCCTCACCATCTCTTCGCTGTCATTCCTGGGCCTTGGCGTCCCGCCACCGATGGCGGACTGGGGTTCCATGGTCCGCGAGAATGCTAGTTTGATCACCTACGGGGATATCACACCATTGCTCCCGGCGGCAGCCATCAGTCTGCTTACCGTCGCGATCAACTTCATCGTCGACTGGTATTTGCAGATCATCGGTGCCTCTAATGCTTGAGCGAATCACATGACCGAGCAGGTAAAACCTTTGTTGAGGGGGGCGGAACGGGCTTCGCCGCTGCTGACGATCCGCGGACTCGTCATCAATGGTATGGTCGACGGCACCCTCGTACCGATTCTGCAGGGTATCGACCTTGATGTTCATCCTGGCGAGATTGTCGGCGTGATCGGCGAGTCGGGTGCGGGAAAATCGACGCTCGGTTTAGCGGCACTCGGCATGGTTAGGGAAGGTTGCAACATCGCCGATGGGACCATCAATTTCGGTGGGATCGACCTCCGTGATTGCCCAGAATCGGTCAAACGAAATCTGCGCGGTTTGCGCATAGCCTATGTCGCGCAGAGCGCCGCCGCTTCCTTCAACCCTGCACACAAGCTGATCAATCAAGCGGTTGAAAGCGCCGAAATCCACAAGACCGAACCGCGCAAGCGAGCCATTGAAAAAGCGGTCACCCTGTTTGGCGAGCTTGCCCTCCCAGATCCTGGTGGGATCGGCCAGCGATACCCCCATCAGGTGTCGGGTGGTCAGTTGCAGCGCCTAATGACGGCAATGGCAATGCACTGTTGGCCCGATCTCATCATTTTCGACGAGCCGACGACAGCCCTCGACGTGACGACTCAAGTCGAGGTCCTTGGGGCCATTCGCAAAGTCGTCCAGCAGTTTGGAACGGCGGCCATATACATCAGCCATGACTTGGCACTCGTGTCGCAGATGGCCCACCGCATCGTGGTCCTTAAGGACGGTGTCAAGGTTGAGGAAGCTGAGACGCGACGAATGCTTGCATCGCCCGAGCACCCCTACACCAGAACTCTTTGGGCAGTACGGAGCCTCGAAAAATCGGCGGCCGTGGCGGCGCGGCCTATTCTCGATATTCGGCATATCAATGCGGCTTACGGGCACGAGCGGGTGCTGGAGGATGTCAGTTTCACGGTGCCGCGCGGTCACACAGTTGCGGTGGTCGGGGAATCGGGCTCAGGCAAGTCAACCTTGGCTCGGGTCGTTTGCGGGTTGCTGGGAGTTCAGCAAGGCGAGGTGGTGTTTGATGGCGCCCGCCTGCCTGCATTAAGGGGAAACCGCAACCGTGATATTCTGCGCCGTATCCAACTCGTCTATCAATCTGCGGATACCTCGCTCAACCCGAGCCATACTGTGCGCACACTGCTCTCGCGCCCACTGCGGCTCTATTTCGGACTTCAGGGTGCGGCCGTCACGCAGCGGGTACGCGAGTTGCTCGACATGATTGAGCTGGGCGGCGCGTATATTGATCGGTACCCTTCGGAACTCTCCGGCGGTCAAAAGCAACGAATCTCGATCGCCCGCGCGTTGGCTGCCAATCCCGATCTGATCGTTTGCGATGAAGTGACGTCGTCACTCGATAACGTAATACAAGAGGAGATCCTGAAGCTCTTGATGGCACTCCAGAAGGAACTGGCGATCTCGTACCTCTTCATCACGCATGACCTTGCCACCGTGAAGGCGATCGCGGACGAGGTCGCCGTCATGCACCGTGGCCGAGTGGTTAGATTCGGCGAGAAGAAAGCCGTTCTCTCGCCACCGTTCGATGACTATACGCAACTGCTGATGAGTTCGGTGCCACAGATGGACCCAGACTGGCTGGATGGCGTGCTTCAGAAGCGTTCCGGCGAAATCACGCATGCATGAACGGATGCGTGTGCTCCTTGCCCTCGGCGACCAAGGTGCCCACGCCGGTCTTGGTGTAGAAGCCGGCGATGCCGGCGCCGCCGGCGCGCATGCGCTCGGCCAGCGTCCCCTGCGGACTGAATTCGAGTTCCAGGTCCCCGCTCAGATACTGGCGCATGAACTCGGCATTTTCGCCGACATACGACGAGATCATCTTCTTGATCTGCTTCGTTTTCAGGAGCACGCCGAGACCGAACTCGTCGACGCCGCAGTTGTTCGACGCAATCGTCAGGTCCTTGGTGCAGGCCTCCCGGATTGCAGTGATCAAGGGCTCGGGTATACCACAAAACCCAAACCCGCCTGCGGCAACGAACATGCCGTCGAACAACAAACCATCAAGCGCCGAGCCCGCGTCGCTATGGACTTTGTTCATTTAGTTCACCCCAAGTGTTGACCACCACTTTGTCGTTGACACGAATCGCCTTGTGCGATGCTCAACAGGTCCAGGATGCTTTTGGCAGCGCGAATAGGCTCGCGAACCACTGAGAAAGAGTTCTCGCGCCTTTCATGGTCTTCGCGGCGCTGTGATGCAGATAGTGCGGCATTGCCGCTGCGGAGCTGCGCTGATCACCGCGCACGTCTTGCCGGATGCACTGGCTAGAGCCCATCCGGCGATCAATCTTGGTTAGGCGCTCGGTGGGCGGCCGGGGAGCCCGCGCCGCGGAAAGACGGACCGTGCTAGCGAGCATAACGCTCTTGCTGACATCGCGCTCGAGCGCACCTCACCAACTCCAGTCCGCCCGCACATCAGGTACCCAATACCGTCTCTACAAGGCTGACCCAATAGCCGATACCGTAAGGCAGGGCTTCGTCGTCAAAGTCAAATGCCGGGTTATGACACTCGGCCGTCGGTCCATTGCCAAGGAAAATGTAAGCGCCCGGCCGCGCCTCAAGCATGTAGGCGAAATCCTCCGCTCCTATGCTCGGTTTCATCTTGTCATTCACGGATGCAGACCCGACGAGACTGCGGGCGGCCTGGATCGCCAGATCGGTTCCCTCCGCGTGATTGAAGGTCGCTGGAACGGATCGAAGGTACCTGAACTCGATATCTGCGCCGAACCCGCGCGCGATACCCTGAGCGGATGCCAAAATCTCTTGCTCGGCGAAGTCTCGCAGGCCGGATGCCAGGGTCCTGACGGTTCCGGCGATTTCGACCTGATCGGGAATAACGTTGTAGGCCTGTGCCGCGCTCAATTTGGTGACGGAAATCACCAGCGACTCCAGAGGATCGGTCTTGCGCGAGACCAAGGTTTGCAGACCGAGAATGATCTGTGCTGCAATGACGACGGGATCAATGGTCCGATACGGGTGGGCCGCATGGCCACCCCTGCCCTTCACGACGATATCGAAGTCGTCTTGCGACCCCATGATCGAGCCATGGCAGATGGCGAATTTGCCCAACTCCAAGCCCGGCCAACTATGCATGCCAAAAACCTGGGATATGCCGAAGCGGTCCATGATCCCTTCCTCGACCATCTTAAAGCCGCCTGTTGGGAATTCTGGCTCTTCTGCCGGTTGAAAGATCAAGGCAACCGAGCCCTTGAAGTTGCGCGTACTCGCGAGGTATTTCGCAGCGCCCAGCAACATGGCCGTATGACCGTCATGGCCGCATGCATGCATTTTGCCCGGGCTTTTCGACGACCAGGGTTTGCCTGACGCCTCTATGATTGGCAGGGCATCCATGTCCGCTCTTAGCCCGATCGTCGGCCCGTCTCCGCCTTCGCCCTGAATCAATGCGACGATGCCGGTCTCAGCTATCCCCGTTTCGATGTGATTGATACCGAAGGATGCCAGTTTCTCGGTTACGAACCTCGCTGTGTTGTGTTCCTGAAAGTCGAGTTCTGGATTTTCATGGAGGTAGCGGCGCCATTCGGTTGCCTCGCGCTGCAGATCCCCGCCGAAAGCGTCAACGCTTCTCATGTTGCATTAGCCCTTTAGACACATTCCACCGAGCCGTTTCGATGTCGTTCCCGAGCCGCGCTCTGGTGGCAAAGGGACGGCCGGCCTGAATTGATTTCGATTGAGCGCGGGATGACGATCAAACGTCAATTTTTCATTTCGTTCAATCGCCGTAGAATTCTTGATCCAACGAACTTGGGGATGATGACGCATGAGAGAGAGGGATTTGCGCCAATCTGCGCCGCCTGCTGAAATGTGGAGGAGAAAAAGCACTGCGGTTTGAAATGTAGCCAGCCTGCTGCGGATGACATAGCTGTCCGCGGCGACCACCGAACTGGTCCAACGGACAAACCGAAGGTCGGTCACCAGCGTCAAGCTGTAAGCGCCAAGCTGACCCCATCTGGCGCGGCTTGAGGTGATGAGCGAGACATACTGACACTGAAGCAAGGAGCCGAGGAGCTTGCAGTGTCAATTTCTATGT
>NZ_JAMYPH010000046.1:0-12218 GCF_040320265.1 Mesorhizobium sp. M0751 | reverse complement strand
CGAGGATTCATTTCGGCGGGAGCACTCGTTATCTAGATGTTCGTAGCCAGTCGGTGTCATCGTCCGAGCCCCGCAAATGTCCGTTCCACAATCCATTGCCGCGTCCCCAGTTCCGCTTCCCACAGATCGAAGAGGCTCGCGACACTGGCCACGGACTTTTCCTGACGGAGCGCGGCGCGGCTTCCGGCATCCTCGCCGCGAACCTCGTCCTCGACCTTCCACAATTCGGTCATGGCGATGATCGAATCCGTCGCGGCCTGCGAGATCCCGCTGATGTGCAGGTCGTAGAATTTGCGCCGCAGGTGCGCGCGGCCGATATCGCAGACCAGCAGAAGCTGTGATCTTCCAGAGTCTTCGAATAAAGACAAACCCCGCTGCCGTCCCACCACACGATGCGAACCCGGTCCGCACGCTTCGAGCGGAACACGTGAAGCGCCCCCGAGAACGGGTCCAGGCCGCCATCCCTGACCAGCGCCATCAAAGATGCCGCGCCCTTGCGGAAGTCGACAGGCTGGCACGACACGTAAACCACCACACCGGAAGCGATCATGCCTTGCGAACCGCGCGGATGATCCTCGCCAGGCGATCGGGATCAACATCGCCGCCGGCGCGCACCACGGCATCGCCAATGACGATTTCCACCATGTCGCTGCCCATCGCTTCAAAGCGCGTGAACTTCGCCGGCTTGCTCGCTCCCTCCGTCAGTGGCGCAACCATGCCCGACGAAAGCGCCTTGCGGCGCCATGCATAGAGCTGCGAGGGGTCCAGCCCCTCGGAACGCGCAACTGCCGACACATTACCCCCTGGCGAGAGTTACCGAACAAGGGAGATGATCCTGCGGAGGTGATGGAGGGAAGGGGTGTAATCGGAGGGAACGTCATCGAAACTCCAGCGTGCCGGACGCAGCGGCTCGATGTGAGGCGCGGCAGGTCAGCACCAAGCTGTAGACGATGGCGCTGGCCTTGGCTCCGTCGACGGTATAGCTGAACAACCAACTCTTCCGGCCAGTTGCAAAAATCCTGATGTCCCACTCCAGAAGACTATTGTCGATCGGCATGCTGCCGTCCTCGGTGTAGCGCGTCAGGTAGTCCCACTGGTTCAGGGTGTAGGAGACGGCGTCGGCGAGCTTGCTGTCCGGCAAGACCTTCGGGGCGATTTCATCGAGCCATGCCTTGAGAGCATTGAGGATGGGGACACTATGTTGCTGGCGGAAGCGGCGAATGCAGTGATCTCGCGTTTCGCCCTTGTCCGGTTTTTCGTTCCGCGCCTGCCTTTCAACCCGATAGAGCTGTTCGAAGAACCGGAGCGCCTGTTCCGGCGGGCCGCCGCCTTTCTTCCTCGCCTTTAGGGCATCGACGAAGCGCCACCTCGAATGGGCCATGCATCCAATATGCGTTGCCCCCTCCAGCGTGCGCCAGGCGGAATAGCCGTCGCTCATAACGATGCCGTGGTAATCGCCCAAGAAGGTCTGCGGGTGTATCTGGCCGCGGCCCGGCTGATAATCGAGCAGCACGATCGGCTCGTCACTGTCCTCGCCGCTCCGGTATGCCCACATATATGAGGTGGTGGCGGCCTCTCTGTCCTTTTCCTTCAGCACCTGGACCGTGGCCTCGTCACCATGGATGAGGGGCTGCGATCTGAGCCGCAGCTTCAGCGCGTCATAGATGCGGGAGAGATGTTTTTCACTCGAGCCGATCACCCAGTGGCCCAGAGCGCCTAGGCTGACAGGAACCCCGCGCGTCAGGCGCACGGCGCTCAGATCGGGAAAGGCCGAGACCCGTTCGCGCAGGTAGTCGACAAAGGGCGCGATCTTGTTTGGCCGCGCCGCCTGCCGCGGCCACCTTCGACGGGCGATCGCGGTCACGGACAGGTCCTGACGGTTAGATCCAATATCATCAGAAGTTTCAAGTTGGACCACCAGCGCCGCAACGATCGCAACCGCGCCGGCCTGTGGGGCGACCATCAGTCTGGTAGATGATATGTGCCGCCGTGCGGTTGCCGAATCAAAAAACGGCGGATGCCATCGTGCTCATGCTCACCAATCACGACAACAGTTTGCCCAGCCAAGGGATGGAATGGGTAGGTGACGATGAACAACGTCGATCCCCTCGCCTAGCTCTCCCCGTTAACCCGCATCGCTCAACGCTGGTCCGCAGCCGAAATCGACATGCTCATGCCCTGGAACTTCAAGCCAGACGCCATCAGCTAACCGCTTTACGCTGTAGACGACGGCGGTGGCCCTAGAATGCGGCCGCATGACGGCCCAACGACCAAGCCTCCAATTGTGGTGGCAGGCTGTTCATAATGATCTGTTGGGGATTCTGTGATGCTAGATGCCCTACCAATTGCCCGCAGGGGAGTGCGTTGACGTAATATTGCACGTCGCCAAATTGCACGGCCGGCCCATCCCAGCCCGTATGGAGACCTCGCGGGTCCTGGTGGAGACCGAAGCCTGCACATTTCAGCACGGCCTCTTTCCTGGTCCATAGCTCAAGGAACTTTCGCTCACATAGCTGGCGCGGAGTTGCTTCAAAGGTCTTTGCCTCTTGATCGCTCATAATATGAGAAGCCAACTGACGGCAAATTGCCAAGGGAAGGCAATGCTCAACATCTATCCCAACCAAGCCGGAGGCCGACAGGGCGACAGCGGACCAATCGTGGCTATGAGACTGACTCACCTCAATCTCGTGCGCTGGCAGTCGAGGCTTGCCGAAACGTGAAAGGGTCAACTGGAGATCACTTGGCGAAACATGCAAGTGCGCAGCAAGAATGGTTCGAAAAGCGAATTTTGCCTGAAGATATGAAAGACGCAGGTTTGAGTACCGAAATTTTTCGGCCCGTTCCAACTCAGCTGGGCTCAGCACCTCACGTAAGTGCGATGTTGGGATCGACAGCTGGGAATGCCGGAAAATCCAAACGTCGATTGTGCCCGTCTGCCTATTCGAATGCATATGTGAATCGCTCCATCCCACGCCCTTGCCTGATCAGCGCGACGGTTGAATCGCTGATGCTTTGCCCGTTTACACCTGCAGCTGCCTTAGAGGAGGGGGGAGTATTTCTACACTGCGGACGGGTGGCGATGTGTAAAGACTTTTGAACACATTTCAACAATCGTGAAATAACTTCATGATACGTTAATCTAATTTTGCGTCCTAATTTGACAATCCACATGCCGCGTTCATGCGTGATGCAAAATTCGTATGAGAATGTATTTAGTTCGCCCTGAAAAACTGTTGGACCCCTTGCGTTGCAGGGATTCCCATCGGGTGTGAAGTATTGGAGAATGCCGGAAACCACCTTTGATCCCGTCGTTTTCCGGTGTTTTTGCAATGCTGCCAGCCCGTCCGTCGTCCGGTAAGAATGATTTGTTCCGCGAGCGCCTCGATACCATCATCAATCCGCGCCATCCGCTGATCCGGTTGTCGGCATTGATGGAGTGGTCGCGCTTTGACAAGGCGTTTGGCGGGTTTTATCGCCCGGTCGGCAGGCCGGCCAAGCCGACGCGGCTGATGATCGGTCTGCATTACCTCAAGCACGTCCACGACCTGTCCGACGAAGAAGTGGTGGAGCGTTGGGTGGAAAACCCTTATTGGCAGTTTTTCTGCGGCTTCGAGTTTTTCCAGCACGAGCCGCCGATCGATGCCAGCACGATGACGCGCTGGCGCAAGCGGATCGGGCCCGAGGGGCTGGAGGAAATGCTGAAAGGCAAGCGTCGACGTCGCGCTCGAGACGGGGACTGCGAAGCCCGGTTCGCTGGAGCGGATCACCGTCGACACGACGGTGCAGCCGAAGGCGATCGCCCACCCCACCGACAGCCGGCTCTACCTCAAGGCAATCCAGATCCTGGTGCGTCAGGCCAAGCGGTACGGCATCATGCTCAGGCAGAGCCACATGCGGCTGGCCAAGTCAGCGGCGGTGCGGGCGGGTCGCTATGCGCATGCCCGGCAGTTCCGCCGGATGCGTCGCGAACTCAAGCGCCTTCGCACCTATCTCGGCCGGGTGTTCCGCGACATCGGCCGCAAGATCGCCGGCAATGCCGAACTCGAGGCCAGATTTGCCCGGTTGCTCGGGCTCGTCGAGCGGCTCTTGGCGCAGAAGCCGAAGGACAGGAACAAGATCTACTCCCTGCACGCTCCCGAGGTGGTCTGCATCTCGAAGGGCAAAGCCCGCAACCCGTACGAATTCGGCTGCAAGGTCGGGATCGCGGCAACCAATCGCGAGGGCCTCGTGCTGGCGGCCAAGGCGTTCGAGGGCAATCCGTATGATGGCCACACGCTCGCAGCAACGGTTGATCAGGCGGTGGAGATCGGCGGCGTCGACCCGGACCGCATCTACGTCGACAAGGGCTATCGCGGCCACGACTATACCGGCTCGGGATCGGTGATGATCGCCGGCCGCAAGCGTGGCCTGACGGCCACCATGTGTCGGGAACTGAAACGACGATCGGCCATCGAGGCCACCATCGGTCACATGAAGACCGACGGCCGACTGGACCGCAACTTCCTCCTCGGCCATGCTGGCGATGCGATCAATGCGCTGCTCGTCGCCGCAGGCCAAAATCTGCGCCTGATCCTCACGGTTCTCGCTCTTTGGCTTGCCTGGTGCCTGCAAGCACTCCAGCCGAAAACGGCGAAATCGGATGCTTCCACCCGTCTTCACGCGTTCGGAATATCAACGCCTTAGCCGTTATTCAGGGCCGACTATTTAATAGTACTAAAATGTCACCTAGATGCAATATAATTTAGCAGAACATTCAACCCAATTCCTAAAAACATATGTAAGCATTCTTCTGCACTGCAAGTGGCTGGAGAAAGCAATGGACTACGTCACACGCCCGCTCTCCCATGGCCAAATGGGTCTTTGGCTGCATCATCAAAGAAGACCAACCGGTAGCGAATACAATATGCCGGTAGAGCTGCGCATAAGCGCACCGTTCGATATTGCTGCCTTGCGGCGCGCGCTCCAGTCATTGATCGACTGCCATGAGATGCTGCGCACGACCTTTCACCAGGAAGGCGAGCACGTCGTTCAGCACATTCATGAGAAAGGCTCCCTTAGCTTTCATGTCGTCCGACTAGAAGGTGTAGACGAGGCAAATTTCCATCAATCTATCGCGGCAGAAGCTCGGTCGCCTTTCGATCTGGAGCATGGGCCGGTGTTTCGCGCTCATCTATTCATCCGCAGTGCCACGGAAGAGAATCTCCTCCTCAATTTCCATCACATCATTTCCGACGCCTGCAGCATTCGTACCTTCCTGCACGAGCTCGGAATGCTTTATCAAGTATGCAGCGGTAAGGCGCAGATGCCGGACCCGGTGGCGGCGGCTTGTTACAGCGACTTCGTGGCTTGGCAGGAGCGCCTCCTTGCTGGCGATCACGGAGAACACAGCTGGGCCTACTGGCGTGGCCAGTTTGACGATCATGAGCCCGACCTACGGCTTCCGACCGATAGACCACGAGCTGCGCTTGCCACGCACAACGGGTCATTTTTCTCCCTGGATCTCGAGATGCCGCTGATCGCGCGCTTGGAGCAACTGGCTCAAAAAGAGAAAGTGACGCTCGCCACGGTCCTGCTTGCGGCCTACTACGCCCTGCTGCATCGTTACGGCGACCAGGACGACATCACCCTCTACGTGCCGCGCCTCGGTCGTCCGGCAGAAGAATTTTCGGGCACTTTCGGCTACTTTGTCGCTTTGGGGGTCCTGCGGCTGGATCTTTCCGGGGATCCCATTTTCCTGGACCATTTGCAGCGGGTCCGTCATCTTATGCGCTGCGCGCGCAGACACGAGCATTTTCCTCTTCCCCTGCTGCTTGAGAAGCTTAAGCTCCCCTTTGCACCTGATCGCAATCCCCTCGCGCAAGCCGTTTTCAACTTCATTCCGGAGGCGGTGAGTTCTCTTGCCTTGAGGCCATGCGATGTCGACCTCTCCGGTTTACCTGCGCAAATCCGACTTTGCGAGACCGATATCTGGATCGATCTTGATTTCCGAATCCTGGCCGGAAAAGAAAGCGTCCGCCTCGACGTCGTTTACAATGCAGATTTGTGGGATTGCAGCACCATCGAGCGGCTGGCGAAGCACTATTGTTTGTTGCTTGATGCGATTGCAGCTGCGCCAGAGCGGCGGATTGGCGCCTACAATCTTCTGACGTCAGAGGAAGAGCATCAGCTTCTGCACGATTGGAACGAGACAGCTGCACCTTTTCCGTCCGACACTTGCCTGCACAACCTGATCGAAGCGCAGGCTGCCGCTTATCCAAACAATATCGCAGTCAGCTGCCGATCGGAGGCGCTCATCTATTCCCAACTTGAGCAGAGGGCAAACAGGCTTGCCCGTCATCTGATTTCAAAAGGTGTCCGCCTTGGAGACGTGGTCGGCGTTCTTGTTGAGCGTTCTTGCGATCTCATTGTCGGCTTCTTAGCAACTTTGAAGGCAGGGGCCGTCTATCTTCCTCTCGATCCACAACTTCCAGCCCAACGCCTACGCTTCATGGTGCAGGACGCTGGCGCGGCCGCCATCATCAGCAAAACGGGGCTTAGAGAACAGACGTTCGGGAAGGTTCTATCAGCGCTAAACATTGAAGGCGCGAATGGATGCGCGGTGATTTTCCTCGACAAGGACCGCGCCGAAATTGCCCTACATGAAGTCACACCTCCGTACTGCCCCGCCGGCCCCTCGGATTTGGCTTACGTGATCTATACGTCCGGTTCCACGGGGCAGCCGAAAGGCGTGATGATTGAACATCGCAGCGCCTGCAATATGGCGGAGGACCTTAAGCGCACTTATCAGCTGGGGCCGGACAGCCGAGTATTGCAGTTTGCTTCCTGCGGATTTGATGCCTCCCTGTTTGATTTTATGCTGGCTTTATCTTCTGGTGGTCGATTGTGCCTGGCGCCCCCATCAGCGTCGCTGCCTGGAGCAGAGCTTGTCGAGTTCATGCGCCGTGAGCGCATTACCGCTGCCGGTCTTACGCCGACAGCGTGGACCTCTTTGCCCTCGACTGATCTTCCTGATCTCACGGTGATCAAGTCAGGAGGAGAGCCCTTGCCGTCGAGCCTCATTGAGCGATGGGGCGAGAAGCGCCGCATCTTCAATTCCTATGGACCCACCGAAACGACCATTTATTGCATTAGGACCGAGGTGAAAGGCGATTGGCAAAGGCCACCCATTGGGCGCCCCGCCATCAATACCAAGGCTTACATCCTCGATCGCTATGGCAATCCGGCACCGGTTGGCGCAATCGGTGAGCTGTACATCGGTGGCGTCGGCGTAGGCCGCGGCTACATCAATCGCGATGAACTCACGCGCCAGCTTTTCCGGTCAAACCCGTTTGATGATGAATCGCAATCCAGGCTCTACAGGACTGGGGATGTGGCCCGGTATCGGTCAGATGGCGCGATTGTGTTCCTAGGCCGGAAAGACGGCCAAATCAAGATACGTGGCATGCGGGTTGAGCTTGCCGAAATCGAGCACCGGCTGATGGAGCACGAAAACGTCAAAGCGTGCTGCGTCATGCTGACAGATGGTCCAGATGGAAGCCCGAGCCTAACAGCCTATGTCGTGAGCCGACGGGAGAGTTCGGACGATATCGATGAACTTCGGGCTTTTATGCGCGCTACGATGCCTGGCTACATGATTCCCGCACAATTCGTGTTTCTCCCGGATCTACCGACCAACCATAGCGGCAAGATCGATCGGCGTGCCCTTGCCGAGCCGAGAAACGCCTCGAAACCAAAGACCGCAATTTTACCGACCGGCAGGCTGCAGACGGAATTGGCTGAGATATGGAAAGATGTGCTGAAACTCGACTGCGTTGGTGTTGATGACAATTTCTTCGATGTTGGTGGACATTCCCTAGCTATCGTCCAGGTTCAGGCGCGCATCCACGATCGTTTGGGCATTGATTGCAAGATTCTGGATCTGTTCGAGCACACCACCATAAGAAGGCTTGCGACGCACTTGGCTGCAATTCCAGGCGTTCCTCAACCCGCGCAGGATCTAATAAAACCTAGTGGCTTGGTCACACTCGAAACGGAGCCCAAGCAGGACCGCAATGCTGTTGCGATCATAGGGATGGCGGGCAAGTTCCCGGGGGCGGAGAATGTCGATCAGTTCTGGAGCAATTTGGTCGATGGCGTGGAGTCGATCGTAGATTTGGATGAACAGGCATTGCGGAAAGCTGGCGTCGATCCCGCGACTTTGGGCAAGCCCAATTATGTGAGGCGCGAGGCCGTTATCAGCGGAGTTGATCAGTTTGACGCAGCCTTTTTTGGCATCTCGCCTAAGGAAGCAGCGTGGATGGACCCGCAACAGCGGATTCTGCTGGAAACGGCGTATCAGGCGCTCGACCATGCGGGATACGGATCGCGCGAGCCGGCTGAATGCCGTGTTGGTGTCTTTGCCGGCGTGGGGGCCAATCACTATCTTGCTGAACGTGAGGCAGGTCGCGACCTGCTGGATTCAGAGAAGTTGCAGATCAACATTCTCAATGGCCGCGATTTCACCGCGACGCGGATCGCCTATAAGCTGAATTTGACTGGCCCCTGCGTATCAGTTCAGACGGCCTGCTCCACGTCGCTCGTTGCTGTCCACCTCGCTTGCCAGAGCCTCCGCAGCAATGAGTGCGACATGGCGCTGGCAGGCGGTGCATCGATTTCCCTGCCACACGGAAAAGGCTATCTGCATCAACAAGGCCACATCCTGTCCCCTGACGGCCACTGCCGTGCATTCGATGCTAAGGCACAAGGAACGGTGAGAGGCAGTGGGGCTGCGGTCGTAGTTCTCAAGCGGCTGAGCGATGCCGTTCGAGACGGCGACTATATTTGGGCAGTTATAAAGGGGACTGCCATCAACAATGATGGCGCCGCCAAGGTAGGCTTCACTGCCCCCAGCGCCGAAGGACAGGCAGCAGTCATTCAAGCTGCTCTCACCGATGGGGACGTCTCGGCGGACACAATTGGTTATGTGGAGGCGCATGGGACGGGAACCTATCTTGGAGACCCTATCGAAATCTCCGGCCTGACCAAGGCCTTCCGTTCTCACACTACAAGCAAACAGTTCTGCGCAATCGGTTCGGTGAAGACAAATATCGGCCATCTCGACGCCGCAGCGGGTGTAACGGGATTGATCAAGCTCGCCACAATGCTGAATAGAGGCGTCATTCCCGCTAACCTGCATTTCGATGAGCCCAACCCCAATATCGACTTTCAGGAGAGCCCGATGTTCGTCAACAAGACCTGCTCCGCTTGGCCTAAGGGTGGTGAGCCACGGCGCGGCGGAGTAAGCTCATTTGGCATCGGTGGCACAAATGCGCACGCAATTCTCGAGGAGGCTCCGCCGCGGAGCACTGAGCAAAGCGGTCGCAAGCTGCACATCTTTCCGATATCGGGGGCGAGCGGGTCTGCACTAACCGAGATGCTCGGGCAACTGGCCGGCTTTATGCGCCGAAGCGACGTTCAGCACAGCGGAGCAAATATGGCGTACACTCTGCAAACGGGTCGAGCTGCTCTCAGATATCGCACAAGTTTCGTCGGATCCGATTTGGTGGAACTTGCCGACCAACTCGATCAGGCGGCACTGAATGCGGACGCATCGGGGGAGGCGTCAAGCAGTGAACACCGCATCGTGTTCATGTTCTCCGGCCAGGGCGGGCAGCAGGCCGGAATGGGGTGGGAGCTTTATGAAGAAGAGCCGGTATTCCGCAGCGCCATCGATGAATGCGCACAATGGCTTAGCGAACTCGCACATATTGATTTCCGCCCCCTCCTCTACTGCGAAGGCAAATCTGATGGCAAGCTTGGGCCTCAGCTGGAAGCCGTCATACAGCCTGTTATCTTTGCTATGCAATATGCAATGGCGAAGCTCTTCAACTCGTGGGGCATTTTCCCTGCAGCTGTCATCGGCCACAGCATCGGAGAATATGCAGCGGCTCATCTTGCGGGCATCATTTCGTTACCCGATGCCATTCGGCTGACTTTTATGAGGGGACAGGTAACGTCGCGTGTGCCTGCCGGCGGCATTGTTGCAGTCAGCCTGTCGCTCGAAGAGCTCCAGCCCTATTTGAACGAAAGCCTTTCATTGGCGGCACTAAACGGGCCTCGTCAGTGTGTCGTTTCGGGAGCCGAATCCGAGATCGCAGCGTTTTGTGAGCAATTGCAGGCGAGATCCATTGCGAGCAAACGAATACATGCCACTCATGCAGTGCATTCATCCCTAATCGATCCCGTCCTGCCGGAGTTTAGGATTCATGTTGCGCAAGCCGAGTTGCACGCGCCCCAAATACCTTTCATGTCAACGGTCCTTGGTGACTGGCTTGAGGCGGACGTGCCGCTTGATGGTACCTACTGGGTCCGCAATCTCAGAGAGACGGTGCAGTTCCATCTGGCTTTCGATCGGTTGGTGCAATCGGGCCACGAGTTGTTCATTGAGATGGGGCCTGGCGCAGCCCTGACCAGACAGTCCAAGAAATTAAAGTCAAAGAGCAACCTGCGAAGCCCCGTCGCCTTTGCAGCCGCGCCAGGAGGCGATCGTGGGCAAGGCGATCGCCTGAGGCTGTTACAGACGCTGGGCCAGCTTTGGACCCGCGGCGTTCGCATTGATTGGTCTGGCCTGCACGGCCACCAGCCGCCACAGCGTACCCCCCTCCCGCCTTATCCTTTCGATCGCAAACGTTACTGGCTCGATGTGGTCGCCACCAAGGAGCGGGAACAAAAAAATGCAGATTTGAATCAACCTGATACTGCCGCCACATCCGTGGATGCCCCGGCTGGAAACGAAGAACCGCGCAGTCCGATTGTGGTTCAGATGTCTGGTGAGGCAGCTTTGGACCGCCAAATTGTAGCGATCTATCAGGACATTTTAGGCTTGGATGACGTTGCCTTGACCGACAGCTTCTTCGATCTTGGTGGCGATTCGTTGAGCGCCTTGAGCGTAATCAATCGCATCGAGCAGCTTACGGGAGAAAAATTGGCCGTCTCTCGGCTACTGGAACACCAGACACCAAGAGGGCTCGCTATGGCCCTCTCAAAGATATATGCAAGCACGCGCCCGAGCGCATTGGTGCCGATTCAAATCGGCGGTTTGCGGACGCCTCTGTTTTGCCCTCACCCTTTTGGCGGACATGTGCTCTTTTATGGGCCTCTTGCTAAAGCACTCGGTGCGGAGCAGCCTCTCTTCGGTCTGCAGGCGCGCGGTTTGAATGGTGAGGTAAAACCTCACCTGAGCATTCCGGAGATGGCGCGAGACTATGTTGAGGCCATCAAGAGCGTACAACCACACGGCCCTTATCAGCTCGCCGGCTTGTCTATGGGCGGTAGCATTGCTTGGGAAATGGCCTGCCAGTTGCGCGATGCTGGTGACGAGATAGCAATCCTTGCGCTGCTCGATGCCAAAGCTATCCACAAGGATGAAGAGCACACAAGGGGCCGTTACCATCGCCTGCTCGGCAACAGCCGTATTCCTGACTGGCTGAGCGAGCGAGTGGTCATATTGAGCCTCCTATTTCCCGGGCTGAAAAGACATTGGCGAAAGCTGAAATCCATCAAACGTGAGCGTCAGGTCAGTGCCTTGCTCGAATTCGGAACGCAAGCAGGCAACGTCCCTGAGATGAGCGAAACACAGCTCGATCATATCCTGACAGTTGCCGAGGCCAATAGAATTGCGCTACGTGATTACACGCCTCGGCCCAACGACAGCAAGTCCGTTCTTTTTACGGCCAAGAAGGGTCTAGGAATGTGGACCAGTGACGACCTTGGATGGAAGCAATTCGCGCGGGGCCACCTGGAAATTCACGAGGTGCCAGGTGATCATTACACGATGATCACTCGGCCCCATGTACCCGTTCTAGCAAAGAAGCTTAACGAATATCTCAATCGAAACGAGTGAACTAAGCGATGGCACCGGCAGCACTTACAAAAAAGAATCTGGCAATCTGTGCCCGGCTCGGGTCCAAGCTGCCACAGGTGGAGATGTGACGATGTCAGCTCAAGCTGCCTAATAAGAGTGTGCGCGCAATTCCTTTGCGCAATTTGGAAGTAGTCAACCTGGCTGCAGCGCTCGCTCCTCGCTCCTGTCCCTCGTTTTCAGGTAGAATGAGCGAACTACTGAACTACTTCAGGCGGTCGAAGCGAAGTTCCTCGCGCTCGCTGGCACCGTCATCGGCCGAACCAACGCCGTGCGTCTGAAAGAAGCCCTCCTCGAATTGGAGACTCTATCCGTCCGT
>NZ_JAMYPH010000045.1:0-14318 GCF_040320265.1 Mesorhizobium sp. M0751 | reverse complement strand
TCACTTTGTGTGACGGATAAACGGTTACGGATCGGGTGCCTGCAATCGGGATGAAGTGAGCTCGCGCAAAAAGCGCGATGGGCATCGTGACCAAGAAGTGAGGATCCCGGGGAACGCAGCCGACCGGCAACTGGCCTTGCAGCAACTCGCCGAATGTGCCGCAACAAAGAGCGTCGCTAGAATGAACCCTTAGCTGCTGCCCGTCCTCGGCGATAATCTCAGCCGCATCTGCGCCATCGAATGTCTGGTGATAAAAGTATGGCCTCCAAACTTCGTCGGCTGCTGCTGCTACAAGCTCTCTAGTCGAGATGCTCGCATCCCTTCCTACGGGGCCGTTGGGATGGGTGGGATTGTGGATTGACATATCGCCTCCCTTCAGGCTCGTTAACATGTGATTTGCCGCCGGCAGGCGAGATCGTCGGAACAGGGCTCGCGTTTCGGCGTCGATCGCTGCGCTACGCTTGCGACACTTGACTTTTCTGGCTGCAACATAACCGGGTGACCTGTGTCTCGGTGAGCTTGACGCTCTGCTAATTGATTGCTGCCGCCGAACCCTGACCTCTCTGCAGATCCGTTCGCGATCAGCCGCGACGAGGCGGTGGTGACACCCCGCGCTCGCACCCTCCAGACGGGACAGGAGCAATGCCGCTGCTGGGCGGATGACAGCGGGCTCCTGTGAGGTACGCGGCAAAGCTCAATTTGGCTGGACCGCACCCAACAGTGCAGCGTCTGTCGCATTGATCTGGATCGTTCGAGCAAGATTCTATAGACCTCCTCGGCCAGAGACGGATCATTCAGCCTGCTTTACGCAATTGGCGTGCCACCTAAGAGGCCGTGCGTGCAAGAGGCTCAACGCCAAGGTTCGCGCCGCAACGGCGGAATACTTGCGCCCCAATAAGTCGGGTTCCGAACATGGACGTCTTGAACCGGACAGGGTTATCACAGAAGGTGACATCCGGAACATGGGGTGGCCCGGCAGCACAGTGGGTAGCGTCTGTGCTTATCGGCTTATCGAAGCCACGCTGAGAAACCACCGGACCGACGCCATGATAACCTGCAGGCTTATGAAGAAGCGCGTGGATTCCGATCTTCTACGCGAGGTGATCGCCTATGCCGTCGGGCCCCCGATGGACTCGGAACGCCCAATAGTGCGCGTCCTCCTCCCCGATGTATCTTGCGTTGCTCAGATATTGTACTGGTGTAAGGACGCCCGCCTGCTGGAGACACAACACTTCATTTTCAAACGACGTTGCCTCCGAATAGCTCCTTTCAGTGCTTACCACCACAAATCCGTTCGAGCGCGTCACGCGGACCAACTCGCGCAGGCCATGCGGCCGGACATGTCCAAGTGTGAAGACGCCGCAGCACACGGTCATATCATAGCTCGCGCCGGAATAGTCCGAGAGTGGTCTATTGAGGTCAACGTCCCCTTGGACATGGCGGTAGATGCCGGTTTGCCTCGCCATTTCGGCCATCGTCTCGCAGAGATCAAATCCGTCGATCAAACGGAAGCCGAGATGATCCAGTTCAATGCCAACTAGGCCTGTACCGCAGCCAGCGTCCAGGATTGTCATGGCTGCTCGTTCTCTGCCGATATAGGCCGCTTGCACGGCGCCCGCCATTTCAGCCACGATTAAGGGGCTGCGGTAGTGTTCGCGCTCGAGGTCCAACTCGTAGGACCCAGCCCAGCCACGATAATATCCGGCCAAAAGTTTGGCGTCACCGTCGAGCGCATGTGATGCCTTGATCCGCTTTTGCGCGGCTTGTCGAAGTGCGTTTTGGTCGGCCAACGTATTCATAAATTCCTCGTGTAGAGTAGATGCAAGCTGGCCACCTTCGGAATCTGAGGGCCAAGAACTGCCTGTTCAAAAGAACATGCTGCCCAGTCCTGCTCGAAGCTCGTCGTTGCCAAATTTCAAACCCGCCTTTGCCCAGCGTCTTTCCTTCGCCATCACCCCATCCCTCCCGTCTACAAGCGAAGCCGGCTCAACGAGCGGACGTTTTTGCGGATTGCCACTGTGAGCCAGGCCCGTCGTCCAGCTGCGGGACATTCAATTTTGGTCATTTCGCTTCTTCATGCTGAGTTCGTCTCGGAGTGAACGGCGCGCGCTTCAACGACAAACGCCGCGCCAACGCCTCGAACGCGGTGAGCGCGGTTAGATACCGGAGGTCGTAATGAGAGTCGTCCATGTCTGATCAGTAGCTGCGGAGCACCCATGGCCGTCTCTCGAATCTCCAGGGAGTCGCCGTCGCTAGCCCACCGGTCTCAGCTTCGACAAGCTGTCATCCAGCCGCTGATCTCCGAAAGCCGGCAGACGCCTGACTGGCAAATCTCACAGCAGCAAGTTGCATGCCTGCTGGGCGCGATGTGCGCTATGCCCGTCGTCACAACGGCGTAATGCAGGCGCATTCGTCCAGACGGAAACGCCGCAGGCTCGAAGCGCTTTACGTCAATAGTCCCTATGATTGTGAAATCTGCTTCAACAGTTCGTCCCGCGCAAGCCAAACGAGCCAATCTTCGTCGTCTATTCCCTGTGAAGGCAAGCGAAGGGCTGATCCTTGCGGTTCTTGATGAAGATAGCCGTAGCGATCGACAACGCCGTTTTCGATGAGCCAGTCCGCGACCAGCGCGTAAATAAAATCTGGCGACCACTTAGCCCACGCCAGTCCAAACGCAATGCGACCAATAAAGGCTGAAAGATCGCGGCCTCTAAAGTCCTCCCTCAACCAGACGTCGCCGTGATACGCTACCAGCCCGGTTATCCTGCGAGCACTCGGCGCGTAGCAGCTACACGAGGAACCTGGGCTGGCTTTGAGGTTTGGATCCGCGAACCATGCTCTGAGCGACCCAAGGTGCTCAGCAAGGCTTGTGTTGGACAGATCATCCAAACGCATTGCCTGGACATGCGCTACTTTTCCATCCCGGTCCCGCCCGATGATCCAAAACGCCGTTCCAGACTGAAGGTCAGAACAGTCCGGACGAAAGCTTGGAAACGTCGGAAACTTTCCGGGGATTCTGCGGGTAATCCCGACATACTGCTCAAAATCGTCGCCCGTGGTAATGTGGAGACCGGACTTGCGCCCCAGTTCGTCTGCTGCACAAATGTACTTCGAAATCTCCAGTGTCGTTACGTTGCTTTGCACGCCAATACCCCTTGTTAATGCGCTGAAAAAAGCGGAGTTTCTACATGTCACAGGCCGGCACCGATACTACGAGATCTGATTGCTGGCACACCTCTTCATGCTCCGAAGCGCCGTCGCTAGCTGGCGGCCAACTGCCGGACGTCGACTATGTCGGCTTCGGCGGTGACGCGTCCGCGACCTCGTGGGCGTCGGGCGGGCGCCTCACCTCAATCCTTGCTTTTCATGCCGTTTGCTCGGCCGCACGCATTTCGATATGAGAACCACGGTGACATCACGCCTGCACGAGGAGCTAAGCGGCTACACTAGGCCGGACCGGTGTTCATTGATCGCTCCGCCGAAACTCGTGGCGGCGGCCGCCATAGCGCCGCAAGTGTACATGGCTCCTGAGCAAAGACCGGAATCTCTCGATAGGCAGACCGAGCGTTTCCTTCACTACCTCCATGAGAAATGCGCTTACGGCGGAAATGGGGTGATCGACAAACCTACCAGGTCAACGGCACGCTGAAGAACAGTGTTAGTCTGAGCATGGCTCGGCGAAGCGGCGATGACATGTCCGAGCCAGTCCCGGGTATCGCCTTGCCTGATGATGGACGTTTTAGGTTGAACATACAATTTGACCTCGGCAACACCTGGTACAGCAGCCGGAAGACTGTTATCACCGACCCAATCGAGAGTACCGTCATGATCAGGAAGGAGTATCCGCGCGGCCGCAGTCTGCGAATGCCTTCTGCGCAAATTGCATTCATCGCCGACGACAAGATTGATGTGCTCGGTGATGAGATCGATGCCATAAGCCAACTGAACCAATTGAGGATCGGGCGTGCCAGCAAGACGCGGATTAACTTCAATGACGACTGGGCCACGCTTCGTCCACCGGAGTTCTATGTTTGTTGGCCCCCAGCCCAGGCCGAGTGCTCGCAGACAGCTCAGTGAAATATCGGCGATACGCTCATGCTCCTTATCGGTCAGAGCGGCTGGAAAGGTGAACTCACGATAGACGAAGTGCGGTGGAGGGCCGAAGTCAGCGGCACAAATCCCAATGACCTCATTTCCCATTATCTGAGCGCCATAAAGGGGCCCTTGCGCGAACTCTTCGACCAGTATCCTCGGCGAAGATTGCCAAATGTGGTTCCCGCCCAAAAGATAGCTTGTATATTCGGCCAACTCATCGGCGGTGCGACATAACCGGACACCCCGGCTGCCGCAGCCGACGGCTGGCTTAAGAATGACCGGCAGACCGATCTCCGCGGCTGCGCTTTCTATGGCCCTCGCATTGGCTGCTAAATAATAAGCAGGTATTGGAACACCGGCGTCCGCAAGGATCTGACGTTGAGTGAACTTGTCGCAGCATCGTTCAATTGACGCAGGGTTCGGCCCCGGCAAATTGAAATGCCGGCAGAGCTTGCCAACCGTCGCATAGACGTTTTCCTCGGATGTCGTAATGCCAGCAATGTCATAGGTGGCACTTAGCCGCGAACACTCTCGTATCAGCGCATCGAGGCTGTCAGTATCGACACGGATCGTCTCGACTTTTTCCGCCGCAAGGTAGTCATACTGAGTTGGATCTGCCGAAAAGTTAATTGGACGAAGGCCCAGACGTTTGGCGGCTTGCACGTATAGTAGGCCAACACCCCTTGTGTGGCCTTCAAACAAGATGAGCGCTTCACTTGCCACCGGCTATAACCCTCCATTTGGTGTCCCGAGCGGCGTTCCAAGGCGCGATGGCATCAGGCTGTCTCTGACCTCCAACACGATTCTCCTTGAGTCCGCTGACACGTTTGCAGATTTCTTTGCATGCGCCGTGCCAAGGGGAGAATCGTGTTCAAACAACAGACGGCGCTCATACCGGAACGTCCAATGTCCGACATCGTCAGACATTGGACAACGCGGAACGCAGTCCGCGGCCATGTCACGATCACGGGTTGTAAGGCAACATGGCTTTAGACTGAGGTGGATGAACACCTCGCCGATCTGCAACAAGCGCTATCTTCCCAGTGCAGATCGAAGCCGACTCTCTCCCGGAGTCTCAGGCCCCTGTCCGCATATCGCTGGCCCGTCCCCTACAGCGGCGACGAGAGCGGTGGCATTGAGAACACCGATACCGGGGATCGACGACGCCGAGCGGCTGCATCGTTGCGGGCCAGTTTGACGAACTCTCGGTCCGAAGCGCTCGATACGGCGGTCGAGATCGAGCCATTCCTCCTGCATCTCCGCAGGCAGGCGGCGGAGCGGCTGCCGGCCATGAAGTCCGGATCACGAGCAATGCCTCCACAGCCTGCTCGCGCTTGCGGCGCCCTGTGCGATAGTCGTGCCGCGCCTCAGCATGGAGCAACTTGTTGGTCGTGCCGCGCCCACCAGCTTTGAACGACCCCCGATGCAGCGACTGGACCTCCAGCCGCTCCGCCGTTCCGCAACGCTGGAGTTCTTCCGGATCGGGATTTCGACGGCCGGGAGTTATCGCCGCTATGGCGAGACCGGCGATGGGAGCGCGCAAGCAAGGTTACCGCGCTTGGAGATGACTGGATGGGAATGGCTGCCATGCGAGATTCGATCCGATTCATCGATTCGCGTCAGTGGGGTAGGAACAATGCCGTCCCCGTTTCAAAGTTCGTGGAATTTAGATGCGTAATTGTTGTGTGGCAAATTTATCCTGATCCCAAATGCACGCCGGCAAAAGTCGGTAAAGAGGGGAGGATAGAATGAACGAGGGGTCGCTTAGTCGCCGTTCCGTTGTCAAGGCGATGCTTTTGGGATCGGCAGCGCCCTGGGTGTTGAATTCATCGGCCTTTGCAGGATCGTGCGATGATCACATCGCGCGCTTAGGCGCAACGTCCAGCCCAGGCTCGATGAATCCCTTTTCAACATGGGGCTCGTTCTGGCCGACGGCATTCACCTACGACTATTTGGTAGGCGTGGACGCCCAGCGCCACTCCGACAGGAAAGGGTTTGCAAAGGAGTGGTCCGTAGGCGCAGACAACCTCACTTGGAACTTCAAGATCTGGCCGGACTTGAAGTGGTCGGACGGCAAGCCAGCCACGGCTCAAGACGCGGCTTTCACCTACAATTATCTCCGAGACTCCATGGGTAAGCCCGACGAGCTAAACGTGGGCTGGAACAACACGAGCGGCTTGGAGCACGTCGAGTCTATCACGGCCGTCGACGACGGGACTTTGCAGATCGTGACCAAGGTTCCAACCCGCTGGCCTATCGACAACACGACTATGATTGTCCCCGAGCACATCTGGAAGGACATTAGCTACGCCGATGCGCGGGGCACCTTCCCCAACAACCCGCCTCTGGTGGGCACGGGGCCCATGATCGTTTCAGAATTCCGGCGCAGCCAGTTTGCCCGCCTCACGCCAAATCAATACTTTCGCACGGGGCGACCGGCCGCGGCCGGCGTGATCCTGAACTTATTCCCTACGGTCGATTCCATCGCCCAGGGCCTGAAGAGCGGCGGCCTCGATTATGGATTTGGGCTGATGGCCGCACAGTGGGCGGACCTCTCGAAGGATCCTGCCATCGTCGTCGGGGAATCCCGCACCGAAAATCGGGTTTTCCTCGCCTTCAACACGCTGGCAGGAAAGGGGGCGGGCAGCACCAAGGCCCTGCAGGATCCGGCATTCCGCGATGCCATCGGCTACGCCATCGATCAGAAGGCGATCGTCGATCGGGCAATGCGTGGACACGCCGACCCCGGCGTGGGGCTCGTCTTCCCGGCGGCGACGGATTACTACTCGGACCTAAGTGACATCAGGCGCCATTTCGATCTGGCCGAAGCGGGCCGCCGGCTGGACGCTGCGGGTTATCGTGACAAAGACGGCGATGGTGTTCGGGAGGACAAGGAGGGAAAGAGCTTCCAGCTCGAGCTGATCACTTCATCCGGAGGGGGAAGTAACGGCTCGATACCAATCACCGTCTTACAGCTTATCGTCGGCTGGTTGGGGCAACTCGGGGTTCCTGTCTCGGTAAGTCAACTCGACGACAGCGCGTTCGGTACCCGATGGAGAGCTCCAGAGAATGGTGGCGGTGATTGGGACCTGCTTGTTGACAGCAACTGGTTATCTCCCGCCCCTTCCGATCTGCTCATTTTGGGCAGCGGCAAAGCAGTCGGCACCAACAACAGGTCGTACTGGACAAACGAAAAATTCGAGAGCCTCCTGTCGCAGATCGAGGTCACCGTCGACCTCAAGAAGAGCCAGGAACTGCTCGAACAGGCGGTGCGCCTCATTTACGCCGAGGCACCCTACATCGTCCTGTGCTACCCCTTCACGCTCGAAGCCCGTCGCAAGGATTGCTTCGAAGGTTGGGGGACGAAGGACATCATCTCGATGTGGAGCTACTTTCCGTTCGATCGCCTGAAGCCGGTTTAACATGACCTCCAATGCCCAGGGTAGTGGGCCGAGCCGACGGATCGGGCAAGTCGTCCTCAGGGCTGTCGTAACACTTCTGATGGTGGCGGTTCTGAATTTCACGTTGTTCCGGATCGTTCCCGGTGACCCGACAAATCTTCTTTTGGGAGGTGCTAGAACTGCAGTAACCAACGAGCAGATAGAGGCGCAGCGTCGGAATTGGGGCCTTGATCGACCGCTATTTCCTGATCAGCTTTTGCACTACATGGAGGCAACACTCCGTGGCGACCTCGGGTATAGTTTCAAATACAGTGGCCAGCGGGTCGGAGACCTTCTGCTGGAGCGGCTGCCTGCGACGATTGCGCTCGTCGGCGTGGCTCAGATTATCGCAATCCTTTGCGGCGTCATGCTTGGCATCTACGCTGGCTGGCGCCGAGGCGGGATCGTTGACACTGTCGCAACCGGCGCTTCCCTGACGCTGTACTCGACACCATCGTTCTGGCTTGGCATGGTCCTGGTTGTGGTCTTCAGCACGGGATTGGGTTGGCTCCCCGGCTATGGCGCATATTCGCCCGGCGGCAGCCCCGGATTTCTCGACTCGTTAGCCGATTATCTAGGGCATCTCGTGCTTCCTGCCTCCACGGTAGCCTTGGGGCTGATTGGCCAATACGTGCTGGTGGCGCGGGCTGCCATGAGTGATGTTGTGGCGGAGGACTATATGGTGACGGCCCGGGCCAAGGGACTGACCAATGGCCAGATGCTGATGCGTCATGCCTTCCGCAATGCAATGCTTCCTGTTGTGACATTGGTGACTCTGAATCTAGGCTACGTGGTGGCGGGTGCCATCACCGTTGAATCCGTGTTCGCCTGGCCGGGAATCGGTAGTCTAACCGTCGAGGCCCTCAATGCTCGAGACTATCCAGTTCTCCAGGGTGTCTTCTTGTTGCTCGGCGCCTCGATCGTTCTTGCTAACCTCTTCGCCGACCTGACCTATGGCCTACTTGACCCGAGGGTGAGGCAATGACCGAAGTGGTAGCGGAATCTCGTCGTGGCGCCCGACTGCGGGCAATAAAAGACTTCCTGGGCCGGCTCTTCGAGCGAGGCGGCGCTTGGGTTGGCGTCGTGGCTTTGACCTTCTTCCTTGTCTTGGCAGCAATACCTGGTCCGCTCGTCGGACCGCTCGAAACGGCAGCCACCGCAAGCGGCGATTTCCTGACGTCACCTGATACGCAACACTTGCTGGGCTCCGACGAAGCGGGGCGGGATGTACTCAATCTTGTCGTCCATGGCGCGCGCATTTCCCTGACGATCGCGCTTATAGCGACCATGATCAGTCTCGTCGTCGGGACAACAGTGGGCATAACGTCAGGCTACTTCGGCGGCAGGGTCGACACTTGGCTAATGCGCATAACCGATTTCTTCTTCATCGTCCCGGCGTTCGTCCTGGCGCTGGTCATTGCGCCCGTGTTTGTGGAGGTCGTGGGGCGCGGCCGAGAGATCCTGGGCTTCCGGACTTCTCTTTTCGTCATCGTTGTCGTTATCGGTCTGACGAGTTGGTCGTTCGTGGCTCGCATCATTCGCAGTCAGACACTCTCGCTTCGAGAGCGGCCCTTCGTGGATCGCGCAAGGGTCGCCGGTGCTAGCGATCTCGGCATCATGATACGGCATCTTCTGCCTAACCTCGTGCCGCAGATCGCCGCCAATGGCGCGCTGGTGGTAGCCGGCGCGATCTATACCGAAACCGCGCTCTCATTCATTGGCCTTGGTGATCCGTTGCAGCCTTCATGGGGCACTTTGCTTTCCCTGGCGCAGCGGGCTGGCGCCGCGAGTGCTGGAGCTTGGTGGTATCTCGGCGCACCAGGTGTGTGCGTGCTCACGGTCGCGCTTGGCTTCGTCCTGCTTGGTAATGCACTTGACGATACCTTCAACCCGCGCCGGCGCGTGATTCCATGAATGATATGTTTCAAAAGGCCGCCGATCCTCTCCTGTCCGTCAACGGGCTTTGCATCGACTATGGGCTGAAGGGCGTTTCGTTGCCCGCCATTCAGAATGTGAGCTTTGAACTACGTGCCGGGGAAGCCGTCGCGCTAGTCGGGGAATCGGGCAGCGGCAAGACTACGACTGCCATGGCGATCGCGGGACTTTTGTCGCCCAACGCCAGGGTCAGCGGCGGCCAGGTGCGCTATCGCGGCGCCAGACTGCCAATCGATGATGATGCAGCGATGCGACCACATCGCTGGAACGACACCTCCGTCATCTTCCAGGGTGCGATGAACGCGCTTAATCCTGTTCACCGCATCGTCAAGCAGATTGCTGAACCGTGCATGCTGAAGCTTGGAATGTCGCGTGACCAGGCGATCGCGAGAGCAAGGGAATTGCTTGAGCTTGTCGGGATCCCGGCGGACCGCGGTGCCTCCTACCCACACCAATTGTCTGGCGGAATGCGTCAAAGAGTGATGATCGCCATGGCACTGGCATGTCGCCCTGCGATCGTCATCGGCGACGAGCCGACCACGGCGCTCGATGTCATCAACCAGGCTCAAATTCTTAAGCTGCTGGTTGAACTTCGATCGAACCTTAATCTTGCTCTCATGTTGATTACTCACGACCTGTCCGTGGTCCACGAGTCTTGTGACCGCGTCATGATCATGTATGCCGGCCGCATCGTCGAGGATGGCACCGTCGCCGATATCTTCGCGGCCCCTAAGCACCCATACACCCGGCTACTGATCGAATCGATACCAAATCCGGAAAAGGGCAAACGGGTGTTGCGCCCTATCCCTGTCGATCCACCCACCCTTGTGAAGCGGCCATCGGGCTGCGCGTTCCATCCACGCTGCCCGTTTGCCATGCCGGTTTGTACAACCGAACTCCCCGAACTTGAAGGGTGCGGGCAAGGACGCGTGGCTTGTCACCTTCACAGCTCTCCCATGCAGGCGCCGAAGGTAGAAGCTCATGCCTGACAACGCCGATATCTTGCGATTAGAGAACCTGCAGGTTGGCTTTCCCATCCAGGGCGGGCTGTTCGACAGTATGTTGGGACGACCGAGCAGCGTCGTGCGAGCTGTGGATGGGGTCGACCTCAATATTGGCCGCGGCGAGATTGTCGCGTTGGTTGGCGAATCCGGAAGCGGCAAGACCACCGTTGGCCGCGTCATCACCAAGCTGGTTCAGCCCACCGGTGGCAAGCTGCTGTTCGATGGCGAGGATGTAACAGCGCTGCAGGGCTTCTCGGCACTTCGACCTTATCGGCACCGCGTGCAGATGATTTTTCAGGATGCATACCAGGCACTCAATGCGCGACATACTGTATTCGATGCCGTGGCAGAGCCATTGCGCTCGCTGAAACTCGTCGATAGCCACGCTCAACTCACCAAGCGGGTGAGCGAAGCTCTGTCGGCCGCGGGGCTCAATCCTCCGGGGGAGTTCTTCGCCCGTTTTCCGCAAGAGTTGTCGGGCGGTCAGCGACAGCGCGTCGTCGTGGCGGGAGCGCTGGTTGTCCAACCGGACCTCATCGTTGCCGATGAACCGGTGTCGATGCTCGATGTCTCAATCCGTGCCCAGATACTCCAAACGCTTATCGATCTTCGCGACAAGCAGAATCTGGCGCTGCTCTTTATCACGCACGACCTGCCGCTCGCATGGTTGATAGCCGACCGAATTGCGGTCATGTATCTCGGCCGAGTGGTTGAGATCGGTGGCGCCGATGACATCACCCTAAATCCCCAGCATCCGTATACAATTGCTCTGCGAGACGCCACGCCTCGTGTTCGCAATAACGGACCTCGCGGAGGCATAAAAGCCCTGCACGGCGAGATCCCGAGCGCCGCCCGAGTGCCTAAGGGCTGCCGTTTTCATCCCCGATGCCCGCGGGCATTCGACCGGTGCCGACAAGAGGAGCCACCAGCCGTCGAGGTGGGACCGCAGCATATGTCCGCATGCTGGCTCGCAAAATAATGCTCTTTGAGAGCTTGGCGGATCGGCAGTAGCGGTTCGCGTGATTGACTCAGGACGGTTGCTAGTCCGTTCCGAGGCGTCGGTTTGCAACGACCTAAACTCAGAAATCGTTGGAGAGAGAACGAGTTAATAGGACAAAAGATGAAACAACCGACTTTAATTGAAACGTACCTGATTCCCCGCGTCTTTGACGTTCCATTGTCGGAGGGAAAAACCCTACGCGCATACGAGATTGGGCCGCCCGACGTGCCGCTTGTGGTTGGGATTCATGGCACCCCCGACACCGGGCTGAGACATGTTTTGGACTACATCGCTAGCGGCCCGATATCCTGTCGCCTAGTTACGTTTGATCGGCAAGGCTACGGAGGGTCAACCCCCGAACCGGGCCGCAAAGTTGTGGACGTCGTCCCGGTTGTTCGGACCATTCTCGATCATCTTGGAGCCGAAAGCGCTGCGGTGAAAGTGACGCTGAAGCACCGGTGTGCGTGCTGGCTGGCGGACTTAAGGTCAACTTCGAGCCACTCAGGCTTTTCAGCCAAAACCCGACCACCGACTTCAGGAGGCGAATGTTATGAAGGATAGTACAATGGCAGCGGTGCCCGCAGATACATCTCTAGGTGCATCGGCGGTCACCCCACTCCCGCCGTTTCCACCGGCAGGCCTGAATGACGCCGGCGGCGGCCATCGATTCCTGCCAAGCGTCAAGGTTCCGATGCGTGACGGCGTAAGGCTTTCCGCCGACATTTACCTGCCGGACGGGCCCGGGCCATTCCCGTTAATTCTCATTCGTACCCCATATGACAAGAACGAGTTCCGCCCGAACTGGGTGACGCAGAGCACCTCGGCGCTGGTCAACAGCTGCACGGTGCAGCGCACTTCCTCAGGCGCAGGCCCGGTCGATGTTTACGTCAGCGCGGGCTATGGCGTGGTAGCTCAAGACTTCCGTGGGACATGGGAGTCGGAAGGAGTCTTTAGGTCAGGTAAGTGGGAACGGTGCGATTTCGAGGACACGGCCAAGTGGCTCGACGCGCAACCCTGGTCCGCGCGCAGCATGGGAATGTGGGGGTGTTCGTATCTGGGTCACGTGCAGGTAGTGGGCGGAGTTACCGGCACACCAAGTTTGAAGGCGATCACCCCAATGTCAGCGGGAGGATCGTTCAGTTCCGGAGTAGGCCGCTGTACTATGCTCTGGAACTACACGGGTGGGGCCCGCGAGTACTCAAGCATGCTTACCTCGTTCGCTCGCTGGCAGGGTGCCGAGCCGAAGGTTGACATTGATAACTTGATGTCAGATCTGCCAATCGCCGGTATTCTCGAACGTGCGGGCTTGCCACCCACGGACTTCGACAACGCGATGTCCCATCCGCCTGAGTCATCCTACTGGTATGAGGACAGCGAACTTGTTACGGAACAGGACCAGTTGTATACGCCGGCCCTGTGGATCTACAATTGGAACGACATACAGCCTGGAGAGGCGATCGACGCTTTTCAGTTTGGCAGGACCAATGCAGCCAATGCTACAGTCCGCGACAACCAATTTCTGATAATTGGGCCAGGCAGGCACTGCAGTTTCGATACGTTTACCGAGAGCTTCCAGTTCGGCGATCTTGAGTTAGGTGATACTCGCTTCGATCTCTGGGGCGCCATGGTAAAGTGGAACGACCGTTGGGTCAAAGGTGAGCTTGGCGCCATCGACGACATGCCTAGGGTAACTTATTGGCTTTACGGCAAAAACGAATGGCGGACTGCCAAAGACATGCCCCTCCCAGGGACTGAATATTGGAATCTATACATTTCGAGCCGACAGGGGGCAAATAGCCTAAACGGGGACGGGCAGCTTTCCTTCAACCCGCCAGATACATCGTCCACGGACGCATACCGATACGATCCGCACGATCCAACACCAACAGGACAGATGCGCTCCTGGACTGTCGAAATGACTGATCAACGGTTCGTCGAGGCACGGCAAGACGTCTTAGTTTACACGAGTGAGGTCCTTCAGCAGGGGTTAGCCGTTGTCGGTCCGATCAAGATGGTCCTGCACGTGTCCTCCTCGGCGGTCGATACGGATTTCACAGGCAAGCTGGTAGATGTCTACCCCGATGGACGCGCTATCCAGTTGCAAACAGGCATCCTCAGGGCGCGATATCGCGACGGGTTCAAGGATCCGCAACTGCTCAACCCCGGCCAAATCTACGAGATCACAGTGGATCTGAACGCGACCGCCAACTGGTTTGCGCCGGGGCACCGCATACGGCTGGAAGTCAGTTCCAGCAACTTTCCTCGGTTCGACCGCAACATGAACACCGGCGGGGATGGCTTCTCAGAGACCCGGGGCGTGGTCGCGAAAAATACAGTGTTCTCAGGTCCGAACACGCTCTCACGGCTGGTTCTGCCGGTGGTGCCAGTGTGATCGGGTGCTAAGAATCCGTCTGATGCCGGCGGGGGACTGTCAGGAATTGTGTGCGTGAGGCCATGATGACGGAAAGGAGAATCATCGCATGGCCATTGAGAAGGAAGTACTGGATCGGTTGCTTGCCGGGCGCGACCCGCAGGAGCTGTTTGCCAAGGACGGTTTGCTCGACGATCTGAAGAAGGCGCTTTCGGAGCGGATACTGAACGCCGAGTTGGACGATCATCTTGACGAGGAGCAAGCCACAGGACTGGCGAACCGGCGCAACGGACATTCGAAGAAGACGGTTCTGACGGGCACATCGAAGCTCGAACTTTCGATCCCGCGTGACCGTGCCGGCTCCTTCGACCCGAAGTTGATCGCAAAGTATCAGCGCCGCTTTCCCGATTTCGACGCCAAGATCGTGTCGATGTACGCGCGCGGCATGAGCGTGCGCGAGATCCGCGGTCACC
>NZ_JAMYPH010000044.1:0-15076 GCF_040320265.1 Mesorhizobium sp. M0751 | reverse complement strand
CAGTGGCATGATCCAAGATACCTGAAACCGCCGGGCCTTGCTCGCGCAAAGATGCGATTCAGCTAACAAAATCAAACGCTTGTCGTTTGCGGACGGAAACTAGACTATCCGATCAGCCGCCCCAATGGCGCTCAAACAATCGTGTCGAAGAGCCGCAGGATAAACGATATCTGATAGACGAGCGCGCCGGCGACAAAGGCGATGTGAAAGCGGCGGTCGCGCAGCAGGATCGCAATGACGCAAAGCGCGACGAAAACCGGCGTGCGGATCAGATATTCGACGCCGAAATGGGCGAAATGCTCCGGACCTTTCAGCAGCGTATCGATCACGTCGAGCAGATAGGTCGCCGCCAGCAGGCCGAAGAACCAGGCCCGGCGCGAATAAAAGAAATCCTCATAGCTGGTGTAGTCAAGCATCGAATCCGGGAACAGCAGCGCGCAGAGCAGGAACAGCGTGACGGCGTAGAAGATGATGAACAGGTATTTGCCGAAGGTCCAATTCTCGATCTGGAACAGACCGAACTCCCACCACCAGAAATGCACCAGCATCAAAAGCACCGACGCAACCCAGGCGAGGTGCACGGGATAGAGCCGGTACTGGCCGGGATGCTGGACGATGCGGGCAAGCCCCGACAAAAGGCGGGTGACGCCAAGGCCGATCACCATGCCCAGGACAATGCGGATATGCGGGAAAATGTCGTGGGCGTAGGGGAGTTGCTGGTCCATAGGCCTGGCGCGGCATGTTCTACATCGGTCGTTCTAGCGCCGATGGTTCAGAACAGGAAGTAGCGTTGCGCCATTGGCAGCACGGTGGCCGGCTCGCAGGTGAGCAACTCGCCATCGGCGCGGACCTCGTAGGTCTCGGGGTCGACCTCGACATGCGGCGTGGCGTCGTTGAGCACCATCGAATGCTTACCGATGCCGCCGCGGGTGTTCTCTACCGCGACCATCTGCTTGTCGACGCCGAGCCTGCCGCGCAGGCCGGAATCGACCGCGGCCTTCGAAACGAAGGTCACCGACGAATTGGTCATCGCCTTGCCATAGGCGCCGAACATCGGCCGATAGTGCATCGGCTGCGGAGTCGGGATCGAGGCGTTGGGATCGCCCATCGGGGCGGCGGCGATCATGCCGCCGATCAGCACCATGTCCGGCTTGACGCCGAAGAACGCCGGGTTCCACAACACAAGATCGGCGCGTTTTCCCACCGCCACCGAGCCGATGTCCTTCGACAGGCCATGCGCGATGGCCGGATTGATGGTGTATTTGGCGATGTAGCGGCGGACGCGGAAATTGTCGTTGTCGCCGGTCTCCTGCGGCAGCGAGCCGCGCTGGCGCTTCATCTTGTCGGCGGTCTGCCAGCAGCGGATCGCCACTTCGCCGACACGGCCCATGGCCTGGCTGTCCGACGAGATGATCGAGAAGGCGCCGATGTCGTGCAGAATGTCTTCCGCGGCGATGGTTTCCTTGCGGATGCGGCTCTCGGCAAAGGCGATGTCTTCGGGGATCGACGGCGACAGATGGTGACAGACCATCAGCATGTCGAGGTGTTCGGCCAGCGTGTTGACCGTGTAGGGGCGGGTCGGATTGGTCGAGGACGGAATGACGTTGGGCAGGCCGCAGACCTTGATGATATCAGGTGCGTGGCCGCCGCCGGCGCCTTCGGTGTGGAAGGCATGGATGGTGCGGCCCTTGATGGCCGCGACCGTGTTTTCGACGAAGCCGGACTCGTTCAGCGTGTCGGTGTGGATCATCACCTGCACGTCGTAATCGTCGGCGACCGACAGGCAGCAGTCGATTGCAGCCGGCGTGGTGCCCCAGTCCTCGTGCAGCTTCAGCGAGCAGGCGCCGGCGAGCACCATCTCCTCGAGCGCGGCAGGCAGCGACGCGTTGCCCTTGCCCGACAGGCCGATATTCATCGGAAAGGCATCGAAAGACTGGATCATGCGCGCCAGATGCCACGGCCCAGGCGTGCAGGTGGTGGCCAGCGTGCCGTGCGCCGGGCCGGTGCCGCCGCCGAGCATGGTGGTGATGCCCGACATCAGCGCTTCCTCGATCTGCTGCGGGCAGATGAAGTGGATATGCGCGTCGAAGCCGCCGGCGGTCAGGATCTTGCCCTCACCGGCGATGATCTCGGTGCCCGGGCCGATGATGATGGTGACGCCGCCTTGAGTATCCGGATTGCCGGCCTTGCCGATCGCGGCGATGCGACCGTCCCTGAGGCCGATATCGGCCTTGACGATACCGGCGGTGGCATCGACGATCAGCGCATTGGTGATGACGGTGTCGACCGCGCCTTGCGCGCGCGAAACCTGGCTCTGGCCCATGCCGTCGCGGATGACCTTGCCGCCGCCGAATTTCACCTCCTCACCGTAAAGGGTGAGATCCTTTTCGACCTCGATGAACAGCTCGGTGTCGGCGAGCCGGACCTTGTCGCCAACGGTCGGGCCGTACATCTGCGCATAGGCGGCGCGGGTGATTTTAGCCATCAGCAATTGCTCCCGAAATACAGCCCGAAAATACCGCTTGTCGAAGGCGGGCCCCACATTGCCGCCATCCTATGGTCACGCAATGACCCGCTGAGCGACACTTTCCGATCCCATTTGGCGGTTGAGGTGGCCAGGTCACCCCAAAACGACCATTTGCCAATCGATGGAAAGGAACATCCATGCGCAAAACGACTCTTCTGGCAGCCGCCGCCACGCTGGTGCTCGCAACCGCCGCCAGCGCCCAGCAACAGCCTGCGCAGCAGCCCAGTCCGGCGCCGGCCGCGCCTGCTCCTGCCGCACCCGGGGCGCAGCCGCAGGCGCCCACCATCCAGGCGATCAACGTCGTCGATATCAAGGATCTGCCGGCGGACACTCAAGCCAAGGTCAACGAGGTGATCGCCAAGCGCAGCGACGCCGATCTGCAGAAACTGCGCGGCTCGATCGACGCGACACCGCAGGTCAAATCCGCGCTCGAAGCCAAGGGGCTCACCTCGGCGCAGGTGATCGCCGCCAGCATGAGCACCAATGGCGCGCTGACGCTGATCACCAAGAAAGCGAGCTGACGAGACGAGGCGGCGGGCCGGCGCCCGGTCAGCCCGCCGCATCGCAAAGGGAACCTTCACGGGGGACGTTACGTTTCGGTCCTGTCGCCCTGACACGAGACTCGAAAAGGACCCTGAGAACGAGCGATGGCGATCACCACCTTGTCCGACACCAGATGGCTGCATGGGATTGCCGCGACCGCGTTTCTGGCAGCCAGCGTCCCGCACGCGGCGCTGAACGCGCAGAGCCTTGATAGCGCCGAGACCGTCAACCGGATCGTCGGCTCGGAGGTCGGCCAGGAAGAGACCCAGACAAATGCGGAAGCCGGCAAGGTCAGCTCGGCGATCGACCGCACGCGTGAGAACATCGCCGCCGTGCGCAAGACATCCAAGCTCGACAAGGTCGATATCGTGTTTCTTACCGACGCCGCGCGCACCGAAGGCGGCCCGCCGCCGGCGATCGAGAACAAGGTCAGGCAACATCGGGACGACATTGCCGAGCTGCGCAAGGAGATCGAGGCGAACGCATTGCTGTTCAACGCCATCGACTCGCGGCGTGTGCAGACCGAGGACGTTCTGGCGGTAGAATTCGACGATCCGGGAAAGGTCGTCATTTACGCGGCGGCCAAGCCGCCCGGCTGAGCCGAAACTGCTCGACGCCTTCGATCTCACAGCGCGCCCATGATCTTCTGCTGAAACCCGTAGACCTCGCGCTTACCGCCGAGCGGCACCAGGGTAACGTCGCGCTCCTGCCCCGGCTCGAAGCGCATGGCGGTGCCGGCAGCGATGTCGAGCCGCATGCCGCGGGCCTTGTCGCGATCGAACCTCAGTCCCTCATTGGTCTCGAAGAAGTGGTAATGGCTGCCGACCTGGATCGGCCGGTCGCCGCTGTTGGCTACCTTCAAGGTGACCGTCGCCAGACCCTTGTTCAGCTCGATCTCGCCGCTTGCCGTGATGATTTCGCCGGGGATCATTGATTGCCTTCCATTTCGCGGTCGCCGGATCAGGCGGCCTTGCGGGGGTCGCAGCCTTCGGCCTTCAGCACACGTCTGGTGGGGGCCGGATATTTCATCAGCAGCGCTGCCGGACGGATCGGGCGGGCCGAGAAGTTGCCGCCGCAATTCGGACAGGCGCCGCCGAGCACGTTTTGTGCGCAGTCGGCGCAGAAAGTGCATTCGAAGGTGCAGATCACCGCATCCGTCGCATCGGCCGGCAGATCTAGCATTCGCAGTTGGGGCGCAGCTCAAGCATTTCCTCTCCTTGGCGGTGTTATCTGATCGGCTCGTGCACGGTCACCAGCTTAGTGCCGTCGGGAAACGTCGCCTCGACCTGCACATCGTGGATCATTTCGGCAATGCCCTCCATCACCTGGGCCCGGGTGACCACATGGGCGCCGGCCTCCATCAGCTCGGCGACCGGGCGGCCGTCGCGGGCACCCTCGACGACGAAATCGGTGATCAGCGCGATCGCTTCCGGGTGGTTGAGCTTGACGCCGCGTTCGAGCCGCTTGCGGGCCACGATCGCCGCCATGGCGATCAGCAGCTTGTCTTTCTCCCTCGGCGTCAGATTCATGCTTTTTCCTGCAGTGGCACAATCGAAATCAGAGTGACCATAATTTGGGCAGGCCCGCCCGTCCGTTGAGCAATTCGACAAGCGGCACCAGCCGCTTGCGGAGCTGGTAGCCGTCCTCGGCGAACAGCCTCGCAAGAAGCTTGCCAGATTTCCGCACGCTCCAGAAACTGACGCCGCCCTGGCCGCCGACCATGCCCCGGGCCGGCTCGAGCAAAGCCTCTGCCCGCGGCGACACCATCAGCAGCGTCGCCACGGCGACGGCACCGCCGCCAACCGCCGGACGGTTCAAGGTGGCCGCAATGTCCGGCCCGATGCGGAACTCCTCGGCATGGACTAGCTTCCCGTCCTGGCGGACGCGCCAGCGGTCGTGGAATTGGCCTTGCGAAGCCCGTTCACCCATGGCCAGGCGGCCGAAGACGGTAGCCTCCAGGATCAGCGCCTCGGCTCCGGCGGCAAGCGCAACGTCAAGCCTGCGGGCAAAGACCGAGCGGTCGAAGACGATGGTTTCCTGCGGCAGCCAGGCAATGTGGCCGCCTTCGCCGACGGTCAGCTGCACCCGCACTTCGGCACGGTCGGATGCGGCGCGGTAGATTTTCTCGCAGGCCTGCGTTGTTATGGTTGCGGAGGCGCCGGCACCGACATCGACCTCCCAGGCGAGACGGTCGCCACCGGTCAGCCCACCGGCGGTGTTGATCAGGACAGCTTCGAGCGGATCGGCCGAGACTGCCGGCATGCGGATCTTGGCCGAGCCGTCCTGGTACAGGCGCCGAAGACGCGTGCGGCCTCCGTTCCAGTCGCAGCCAAGCCGCGCAACGCCGGCAACGCGCTGGGCCGGCGGGACTGAGGTCAAGCTATATGCGATCGTATCCACGACACCAACGTTAAGCACTGCGGCGGCTTTGTCGATATATAGCTTGTTGCTTGACAGCGTTTCGGTTTCTATAGAGGGAGCCACCTTGGTACGGTCACCGGCGCCTGGCGGGGGTAAAGGGCGACGATGACGACGTAATCGAGGACCAAAAGGGGCGCTGATCAGTTGGCGTCGGGAAACGACAGAGTTGGGGAAGAAACCGAATGGCTGACCAGCTGGCAAACGATATCATCGCCAAGATCAAGGCTCACGCCGAGCCGGGCGGCGAGGAAATCACCACCAGTACCGAACTGACCGCCCTTGGCATCCATTCGCTGGAACTGACGGAGATCATCTTCGATCTCGAGGAAGAGTATGGCATCGAAATCGAGATGAACACCGTCGATGCCTGGAGCAATCTGAAGAATGTCGGCGACATGGTCGAGGCGGTTCGCGCGCTGATCGCGAAAAAAGCCTGACTGAATGCACAAGCGCATCGTTATCACGGGCATCGGCGGATTATGTGGCCTCGGCACCAATGCACCGGCAATCTGGAATGAGATGCGCGCCGGCCGTTCGGCAATCGGCGCGATCGACAATCCGCTGCTGCATGATCTGAAGGTCAAGGTCGGCTGCGAAATCAAGGCGCTTCCCGAGCACGGCATCGACCGCAAGCAGGTCGTTTCGATGGACCGCTTCAGCCTTCTGGCGACGATCGCCGCGCGGGAGGCGGCACAGCAGGCGGGATTGAACCCGCACGCGGCCAACACCTACCGGATGGGCACCATCGTCGGCGTCGGCGTCTGCGGCTGGGAGGCAATCGAAGAGAACTATCGCGCCATCCTGCTCGAAGGCAAGAACCGCGCCGGCATCTTCACGGTACCGAAAGTAATGCCGGGCGCAGCCGCCGGCCACGTCAGCATGAATCTTGGTCTGCGCGGGCCGGTGTTCGGCATCACCTCTGCCTGCTCGTCATCCAACCACGCCATTGCCTCGGCGGTCGATCAGATCAGGCTCGGCCGGGCCGACGTCATGGTCGCCGGCGGTACCGATGCGCCGCTGGTCTGGGGCATCCTCAAGGGCTGGGAGGCCCTGCGGGTCCTGTCGCCGGACACCTGCCGGCCGTTTTCGGCTGACCGCCAAGGGCTTGTGCTCGGCGAAGGCGCCGGCATGGTGGTGCTGGAAACATATGAGCATGCCATGGCGCGCGGCGCCGCCATCCTTGCCGAAATCGCCGGCGTCGGCCTTTCCGCCGACGCCTCCGACATCGTCGCCCCAACCATCGAAGGGCCGGAGGCGGCGATGCGCTTCTGCCTCGTCGATGCCGGGCTCAATCCGGAGGACGTCGACTATCTCAACGCGCATGGCACCGGGACCAAGGCCAACGATCAGATCGAGACGGCGGCGATCAAGCGTGTCTTCGGCGGCCATGCCTACAAGCTTTCGGTGTCCTCGACCAAATCGATGCATGCCCACTGTCTCGGCGCGTCCGGCGCGCTGGAAATGATCGCCTGCGTGATGGCGATCCGCGAAGGCATCGTGCCGCCGACCGCCAATTATCGGGAAGCCGACGCCGACTGCGATCTCGACATCACGCCGAACGTGGCGCGCGAGCGCGCGGTGCGCACCGCGATCAGCAACAGCTTCGCCTTCGGCGGCACCAATGCGGTGCTGGCGGTCAAGGCCGTGTAACCGCACCCCTTGCGGTCCCTCACGGGGCCGGCGAAACTTTCCATGCGCATATTGATCGCGCCAGGCGTCGCGCCTAACTCTCTGCGACCCGCCATGACCGTGCCGCTCGGCGCGGTCCCCGACCAGGAGTTTCGATGACCGATCTGTCCGCGTTTCCGATCGCCACGCGCTGGCCGGCGAGCCACCCCGACCGCATCCAGCTCTATTCGTTTCCGACGCCGAACGGGGTGAAGATATCGATCGCGCTGGAGGAACTTGGCCTGCCATACGAGCCGCATGCCGTCGACATCGGCAAGAACGAGAGCTGGACCCCGGAATTCCTGTCTTTGAACCCGAACGGCAAGATACCGGCGATGATCGATCCGGACGGCCCGGGCGGAAAGCCGATCGGCTTGTTCGAATCCGGCGCCATCCTGCTCTACCTCAGCGACAAGACCGGTAAGCTGGTCCCGGCAGACGCAACGCTGCGTTACGAGACGATCCAGTGGGTGTTCTTCCAGATGGCTTCGATCGGGCCGATGTTCGGCCAAGTCGGTTTCTTCCACAAATTCGCCGGCCGCGAAATCGCCGACAAGCGCCCGCTGGAACGTTATCGCGACGAGTCGCGACGGCTGATCGGCGTCCTCGAAACGAGGCTCAAGGGCCGCAGCTGGATCATGGGCGACGACTACACCATCGCCGACATTTCGATGCTTGGATGGGTGCGCAATCTGATCGGCTTTTACGAGGCACGGGAACTCGTCGGTTTCGACGACTTCCCCAGCGTGGGCGCATGGCTAGAGCGCGGCCTTGCCCGGCCGGCGGTGCAGAGGGGCCTCACCATTCCGGCCAGAGCCTGATCAAAACCCTGACTGGCCCGGCTATTTTGCCTTGGTCCGGCGTTTCGAGCCCTTGCCGACTACGGAAGCGGCAAGCGACGCCGCACCTTTGGCGGTCGCAAGCACGGCACCAGCGGCGACGTTGGCCGTCGTTTTGACGGTGCGCATTGCGCTGCCGGCGATCGATCCTCTGCTGCCTGCCGGCTTTTTAGGGCTGGCGGCTTTGGGAGTTGCGGCCTTGGCCGCAGCGGGCATCACCTTTTTCGGCGCTGCCTTGCCAAAGCTGGGCTTGGCCGCATCCTTGGAACGCGTCGCCGCTGCCGGGCCGGCGCTGGTTTTCGCTCGGGTTGCTTTTGATCGTGTTGCCCTGCCCTTGGCGGGCGCAGGCTTTCTTGCCATGGTTTCCATCGACTGTTCCCTCATGCGGCACAATTACCGTGTCCGGGATAACGGCCTGAAAGTTTTAAGGTTCCGGCCGAACAGTCCTTACAGATCAGGCCTGCTCACCGACCACCAGGTCGGCGGGCCGCCGACGGGCAAGCACCCGATCGATGTTCGGCATGTCGTTGGAAGCGATCCAGGCGCGCGCGTCCTCGTCGGACCGGCCGTGCTCGTGCCATCGCTCCAGCAGTCGGCGCTCGAGCTCGGCGCGCGGCACATCGACAAAGATCGAGAAGTCGAACAACGGCGCCAGCCGCGTCCATGGCTCTTCGTCGAGCAGCAAATAATTGCCTTCGATCAGGATGAATTTGGTCTCGGCGGCGATGATCGCAGCGGCGGCGCGCGACAGCTCCATGCTGCGGTCGAAGACCGGAATGGCGATATCCGGCTCGCCGGCGCGGATGCGCTTGAGCAGCGTTTCGAAGCCGGCAAAATCAAAGGTTTCCGGGGCACCTTTTCGCGCGCGAAGGCCGCGCCGCTCGAGCACGACATCATCGTAGTGGAAGCCATCCATCGGCACGACTTCCGCCGTGCCTTCCGGCAGCAGATCGTGCAAGCCTGCCGACAATGTCGATTTGCCGGCGCCGGGCGGACCGGCAATGGCAACGATGAAGCGCGGTGCCTTGCCGGCGCGCTTGAAGATGGTGGCGGCGAGATGAGCGATCTCTGACATGAATGATTCCGCGCTACAATTTTTCGGGCCCATCTTGGCGGCAGTTCGGGGGAATTTCAAATCCGTACCAATTGTCGACATCCGCGCCGCCCCTCATTGCCCTGCCGGGCATTTCTCCCCGTATAGTGACGGGGAGAAAGGGCTGGCCGAAATGTTGGCGCCCCTTCCTATGACGTGGTGATTGGCGAAACCGTCGATGAGAGCGCCCCTCTCCCCGTCACTATACGGGGAGAGGATGCCGGCAGGCAGGTGAGGGGCAGCGCAAACGGTCCGAAATCTGAAGCGCCAATCAGGCCGCAACGGATTGGCCGATCCGCAGGAAATCGCTGTCGAAGCCGATGTCGCGCACGGCGTCGTCGGCGGCCAGGATGCGCATGCGACCCGGTAAGGTCGTGACGTCGCGCGGCGGCTCGCTGGATGGCCATGGCAGTGCGCCGATGACATGGCGGAACGAAAAGCTGCGCCCTTCAGAAAGCGTAAAGGCAGTCGCCACGCCTTCATGCTTCAGCCAGTTGTCGCCGAGCGATGCAATATGGCCGACGGCGGTGCGGCCATCCTCGATGCCGAGCACGCCGCGGTGGCGGCCGCTCCATGGCGCGTAATCGCGCCCGCCATTGCTGACCCACAGCATGGTGACCGGCAATTCGGCCGGGTTCTTCAGCACCAGCACGAGATCGGCTTCCGCCTGGCGCGCCAGCGCGGTCCAGCCCGGCCCGCCATGATCGGCCTCGACCAGCGTGACGAAGTCCTCACGCTGCTGGTCCATGCGATAGGCGGTCAGGTCGATCGTGCCGCCGTCGGCGGCGGGAAAGCGCGTCAGGTCGGCAGTTCGCGCCGGGTAGGCAAGCAACGAGCGGCCGCGCGCCGGATCGGGCTCCGGCGCCTCGTTCGGCGTCGCGGCAAAGCGCTTTGGCGAGAAGGCCAGCCTGCCGCCGGCCGTCATCACCGTCATCGGGTGATGGGCAACCGGAATGGCGCCGGCGCCGCCGGAAAAGACGTGCTCCTGATAGAGAAACGGATGATCGTCGCGCAAGGTCAGGATCTTGTCGAGGCTTGCGCCCATAACCGGGCGCTGCAGGCGGAAGACGGCGCGCCAGCCATCGGCCGTTGCGGCGCTGTCGACGACGTCCCAGCGACTATTGGCCGGCCAGCCATGCAAAGGTGCCTCCTCGACGTCGCTGGTCGAGAACGGCGCGCAGAGGAAATCGCCGGACAGGTGGACCGTCCCTTCGGGCAGGTCTTTCGGCAGCGTCTCACGCGGTTCGTCGACCCAGGGGGCGCGATGCAGCGGCTTCAGCCGGCGGCCATCGATATCGACCGTCATGTCGGCGAGATGGCCGACGGCCAGATCGACCGATACCGAAATGCCTTTTGCCGTGATCGTGACCGTATCCATGTGCACCTACCGATTCTGCCGGCGCCAGCAAAGCCCACTCGCCGCCGGTTGCGCAAGCGGTGCGGCCGGCAATTCCCATCATACGGCGGCGGCACAGCCGCCACGTCGGCCTGTGGACAGGGCACCAATCCAGGCCCAGACCGATATTAACCAAATGGACTGTGCCTTTGCGTTAAGATAGCTTCGCCTCGTCTCAGAAACAGCCTGCCTTCGGAACCGACTTGTCCGCCTTCCGCTTCTTTTCGTTCATCCACAAATGCGTCGCGGCGCTGGCGCTGCTGCTGTTTGCCGCCGGCTGCACGACTGTCACGCCTCCCGACAGCGTGCTGGCGGTGCCGGCGCCGCCGCAGAAATATGCCGCCATGGTCGTCGATGCCGGCACCGGCAAGACGCTGTTCGAGGTCAATTCGACGGCGCCGCGTTATCCGGCGTCACTGACCAAGATGATGACGCTCTATCTTCTGTTCGAGGCGCTGGACCAGGGCCGCATCAGCAAGGAGACGCAAATTCCGGTGTCGGACAACGCCGCCCGGCAGCCGCCGACCAAGCTGCGGTTCAGGCGCGGCGAGACCATCGATGTCGATTCGGCGATCCGCGCCATCGTCGTCAAATCGGCCAATGACGTGGCGGTCGCCGTTGCCGAATATCTCGGCGGCAGCGAAGAGGCGTTCGCCGGCATGATGACCGCCAAGGCGCGCCAGATCGGCATGAGCAGCACCGTTTTCCGCAACGCCTCGGGCCTGCCTGACGGCGACCAGCACACCAGCGCGCGCGACATGGCGGTGCTCGGCATGGCGCTGCATGCCCGTTTCCCGCAGCATTTTCACTATTTCTCCGAAAGCGACTTCATGTTCCGCGGCAGGCTGGTGCGCGGCCACAACGACATGCTCGGCCGCGTGCGCGGCGTCGACGGCATCAAGACCGGCTACATCAGGGCTTCGGGCTTCAACATCGTCACCTCTTATAATGCGGACGGGCACCGGCTGATCATCGTGGTGATGGGCGCCGACAGCGCGCGCCAGCGCAACGACCACGTCGAGGCGCTGATCCAGCGCAGCCTGTTGCCGACCTCCGAGGCAAAGACGCGGCTGCTGTATGCCGAGGAGCAGTGACGGTTGAAGTCCAAGTGTTGACCGCGTGCGGGTTCAGGCGACAAACGCCGAGCCGCCGTTTTGCGCGACACTGCTGAGATACTTTGCCGGCGGCTTGCCAAGCGCTTTCTTGAACATGGTGATGAAGGCGGTGACCGATTCATAGCCGAGATCGGCCGAAACTTGCTGCACGCTCGCGCCGGAGGCCAGCTCTCGCAATGCAACGATCAGGTGCAATTGCTGGCGCCAGCGCCCGAAGGTCAGCCCTGTTTCCTTGACCACGAGACGGGCGAGACTGCTTTCGCTGAGCGCGACGCGACCGGCCCATTCCGCCAGGGTGCTGCGATCGGCAGGATCTTGCGCCAGCGCCGCCGCGATGCGCCTCAAGCGCGGCTCGGGCGAGATCGGCAAATGTAGCTGCTGGACAGGCATGCGCGGCAGTTCGGTGAGCAGTACCCTGGTCAGGAGCTCGCCCCTGGCGTCATCGTCCTCACCGCGATCCGCCAGCTCGACGATCAGCTCGCGCAGCAACGGCGAGATCGACAGCGTGCAGCACCGGTCCGGCAGCTCGGCAGCGCCCGGCTCGATATAGACGAAGAAAATCCGGGCATTGGCGGTCGCAATATTGCTGTGCTCCATGCGGCCCGGAATCCACACCGCGCAATGCGGCGGCACCATCCACAGGCCGCTGGGGACGCGACATGTGACGCCACCGCCGAGCGCGAAGACAAGTTGCCCTTTGCGATGGCGGTGGTCCGGTACCTCCGCCTTGGTCTCGGTAACCTCAACGCGCACGGCGATTGCCGGCGCGAGGACGTCATCCGGATCGAAAGGCCAGGGGTAGCGAAGGGGGTGTCTCATATTGACTGATTTTAGCGATCAAACGCCAAGATATCTAAATTAGTCAAATGGGAAAGTCGATAGATTAGGCCGCTGGATGAGTAACTCAGGAGCCGGCAGGCGGGCTCTCAGTGCCCTGCTTGCGTTCTGAACGTCCGACCAACAAGCCCGGCGCACGAAGACAGGCTGGCGTCCGCCAGGCGGCAGGAAGGTACGATAGCAATGCTCGCCTTGGTCACATATTCCGACAGCGCCACCGGGCTGAAACTCGCCGAGCTCGGTGAGCCCGAGCCCGCCCCAAACGAGGCGCTGGTCTCGGTCCGGGCAGTCTCGCTGAACCGCGGCGAACTGCGCCTGCTCAAGATCCGCCCGAACGGCTGGGTGCCCGGCCAGGACGTCGCCGGAATTGTCGAGCGCGTGGCGGCCGACGGCTCCGGGCCGGCCGTCGGCGCCCGGGTTGCGGCTTTGGTCGACGAGGCAGGGTGGGCCGAACGGGTCGCCGTTCCAACTGACCACCTCGCCGTCCTGCCGGACGATGTCAGCTTCGTCTCCGCCGCCACCGTTCCGGTTGCAGGCACGACCGCGCTGCGGACCCTGCGCCTCGGCGGCGACCTGGCCGGCCAGCGGGTCCTGATTACCGGCGCAAGCGGCGCGGTCGGCCGTTTCCAGATCCAGATCGCCCGCCGGCAGGGCGCGTCGGTGACGGCGGTCGCTGCTGCCCGGCATGCCGACGATCTCCGCAGCCTCGGAGCCGAGCGGGTCGTCGAAACGATCGAGCTGACCGAAGGACAGTTCTCGCTGATTACCGAATCGGTGGGCGGCGATAGCCTCGCCCACGCCATCGAACGGGTGGCGCCCGGCGGGACGGTCGTCATGTTCGGCTCGAGCAGCGGCGAACTCACGCCCATCGGCTTCCGCCAGTTCGTTCCGGGTCACGAAGGCGCGCGGCTGCAGACCTTCGCCTACTACGCTTCCGGTCCGGAGGTAGGCGCCGATATCGCCTCGCTGCTCGCGCTGATCGCAGCCGGCCGGCTCGAAACGCGCGTGGTCCTGACGGTGCCGTGGCGGGACGTCGGCCAGGCCCTCGACGCGCTGCGGCAGCGCAGCATCAGCGGCAAGGCAGTGCTTACCATGACCGAATGAGCAGGCGCGGCCGCCGGACGGGACGCCCTGGGCTGCTAACGACAACTTGAGCCCGTCCGCGATTGCCCGTTGAAGCCGGCGCCTGCTTCCGCTAAGAAGCCGTGGCTGGCCGGTTACCCGGCTGGTTCCTTGGCAGAGCTAAGGGGGGATGCCATGGGAGCTAACGCAACTACAACATTGAACAGCGCAATGGCCTCCCATAAGCGCCTCCGAATAGCGATCAGTATCGGGGCGCTTGCTGCTGTACTGCTTCGCATACTGTTCCCAGCACTTTTCGAACGCATCGATTCAGTTAGTGTTGCTCTGTTCATAGTAGCTGTCATTCCATGGCTCGCTCCGATCATTTCCAAGATAGCGATTCCCGGTTTGATAGAAGCGGAGTTGCGTGACCTTAAGCAGGAGGTTCAAGAGACGAAGGACGAGGCCGCGTCAGCGTCCAAAATTGCACTTCGGTCGCAAGATTTGGCCCTTTTTTCCGGGGCTGAAGCTGAACAAGGACTCGATACCGCAGGCCGGGATGGATCCGTCCAAAGCTTAGTGGCATTGGCAAAAAACTATGCAGCAGTTCGAGGGAGTATGCCGGGTGGGCCGGCTCGAACTGCTGCCATGGATAGATTGTTCGGTCAGATGCTGCAGGAAGCTAGCAGACTTGGGAGGAACTGGCCGGGCCACAATGAAGCTCTACGAAGCAAGGAAGCGGGCGAGCAGCTTGGTGCTATTGCGTATGCGTTTGCATTTCCAGAGGCGGCTGACGTGAGCGCATTGATTGAGACCGTTGAAAACACAAAACAACCTTTTGTCCAATATTGGGGGCTAAGAGCGATCCAGCGGGCTGTGGATGCGGGTGTCGCATACAGCCTCAGGGACGTGGAGCGGGTTCGAACACTTGCTTCTGCGTTTGGCTCTGCAACAGATCGATTCCTGATCGCAAGTTCAATTTCCCGCGCTTTGGAAAAGAAGCTTATATAGCAGATCTAGTGTACCACTAGGCTGAACCCTGTGATCCTTGACTGAGGAAGCAGGCGCAATTCCATTTCGCCGTTGAAGCCCGGCGCTGCTTCCGCTAAGAAGCCGTGGCTGGCCGGTTTACCGGCTGGTTCGTTTTTGGGATCACCGATCCTGAAGGCACCCGTAGCTCAGCTGGATAGAGCGCTGCCCTCCGAAGGCAGAGGTCACAGGTTCGAATCCTGTCGGGTGCGCCAGTTTTGCACTGTACGGCCCGGACACATAGGTTACGGTCTATACCGGAGACATGGTGGACCGCACCCCTGGGTGAGACACTAATTACGGACAGTTCCCCAGATTTTGGATTGCGTACAACCTCCTAGCGCAACGGTTAAGTAGGCGACCGCGGGAAGTCCGCGGGGCTCAAGCCTGTGTAAAAACGCCGGGCCTGGCTCCAATCAGATCCGTGGATCATGTACTGTGATGTAAGCGCGTAGCTGATGCCGTTCAGCGCTGGTAGTTCCAAGGCATGAGCGCCTCGATATCGCTGTTTGGCCAGCCATTGGCGATACGCTCGAGGGTCTGGGT
>NZ_JAMYPH010000043.1:0-16030 GCF_040320265.1 Mesorhizobium sp. M0751 | reverse complement strand
GGGAAGAAAGGTAGGGGGGGCCGTTCTCATCAATTAGCTGGCTTCAGAGATCAGACAGTGACGCACAATTTCAGCGCGTCACGGACGGATAGAGTCTCCAATTGGAGGAGAGCCTCCTTCAAACGCACGGCGTTAGTTCCGCCGATAACGGGGCTAGCGAGTGTGAGGAACTTCGCTTCGACCTCCGCCTGCCCAAAAACGGGCCCGCCGGGGGCACCGGTCGGTACCTCGGCCTCTTCGGAAAAAGCTTCGCCATTCCGGAGGCTCACATTGACGCGGGCCGGCAGGAGCCTGTTCGCATAGAACTTCTGATCCGCGCCGGCGAGTGTTGAAAGACTTATTTGTGATGCTGTTTCTTGGAGGTCTTTGTCCGCCAAGTCGCTTTCGCGCAGGCCCGTCGCGGACGACTTGTCGTGTAGTTCGAGGGCGAGCGCATAGGGGATATGGAACGCGGCCTCAACGGTCGATTGCGGCCAGGGGCCGTTGAAGTCCCTGACGAACTCGCTCACCGTCTCAACGTGAATGCCCTTGATGTCGGTGCGGCTCAAACGGTAGCGCGTTAGCAACGCGCGTAAGCAATCAACCGCCGTGTGGATCCAGCGGCAGACACCATAAGGCTTGAAGCCGGTCTCGAGGATGAAGTAGCGCTCGCCCCACCGATCGAGCATATCTCGGGGTTCAAAGCGGTCGGACCCGGCCATGGCCCAGAAGCCGTCATCACCCTCGAAGATCGTGTGATTGCCATGGAAACCGGCGCGGACAAGCTCTACTGCCGTAATAGCGCCCTTGTTTGCCCACCCATAGTTGTTCTTCAAAAGGCTCATTGGCCGCGAGTGGAACTTGCGCAGAAAGGGAAGCGGGGCGTGCATGGCTGCCAGCCCATAGGAATCGGCGATCTGCTCCGCGCTGAAACCGTGCAAGAGGCTTGCCGCCGTGCAGGCCCCGAAGACCTGCCAACTGGCATAGCCCTTGACCTGGCGATCGCGGTATTCGCTAGGGCGAATGGCGGTGCCAAGGCGCAGCGACATCTCGTAACCCCCGACAATCGCTGCGATTAGCCCCGTACCGGAGCTGTTGACCTCTTCGGCAACGGCGAGGGCGGCGGGGATAATCGACGCTCCGGGGTGGCCGAACAGGATGTAGGAATCGTCGAGGCTCAACATGCTGCCGCTGTGCGCGTTGGCATGGGCCGCATTGGCCGAATGGAATCTCAGTGAAGTGCCCAAAATCGTGCTGAGACCACCGGAATCAATACGCGCGAGATAGGCCATCATTTGCCCCGCCCCCCGGGTCGTGCTTCCCGCGATCATGCAACCAACTTGATCAAGGAGCAGAAGCTTCGCTCGGTCGCAGACATGTGCCGGCAAGTCGTCATAAGTCAGTCTGGCAACCGCGCTGGCAACGTCTCGTGTCAAAGGCATTTTCCGAACCGTGTGATGAGGTCGAGTCAAGCTAAGGAAGGGCTAAGCATGGCAGCTGCCTCGCCTAGGCCACAGTCTAGGACATCTGCTTTTCTCTGATAGTTTCAGATGGTTATGTTCGGGCCCGATTTGTTATTCGGCCGCGGGGGCGCCCGCCTAACTTTGCACCTGATCCGAAAGGTGCCTGCCGCCACTGATCAACAAGTGGGCAGATGCTGTTCGGCATTATCTCGTGCGGGCGGGTCCGCAGGAGGCGGCTGGCTGCTGTTTCTGCGCCACGATCGTGGACGCCAGCCAACTTGATTTTCAGCCAGCAAATGAATTCAGACAAGCATTTTGAATGGCCGCATCGGCCCGCTGCTTGCCTGCGAAAAGAACGGCCGCATCAGATCCCGCGTCATCCAGTCGCTCATCCTGCCCTCTATCGCTCGGGAGCTTCAACACTACGGCCGTGTCAGTCTGCGCACCGGCTGGTATCGACAGGTGCATGTGAAGAGCCGGCAGTGCCGTCTCTGGCGTTCCCTCCTCGTCGCCCGCCGATCCAGTCCCGCATTCGCGCGTTTCATCGCACACCAACTAGACGGTTGAAGCGATCGATCTGCAGCTGCAGGCGCTGGATGCGAAGTCGGCCTCGGTACGCTCTCTTCGCAGCTGCTCATCCCGTTCGGCGATGGTGGTGTCACGGGCGCAAACGGCCGCCTACAGAAAGGCGATCCGGGCGAGGAAATCAGCGATTGAGGGAGCTTGTTCCGACACCCAAATCACATACCCGAAAGCCCTCCATTACGGAAGCAAAATCGACACAAACTCAATAAGAAACGACCGAATTTAGCCGGCCAGACGCGGTCGATAAATCTTGTTCGGCCGACGCCAGTCGAGCCCGTCCAGAAGCAGCGAAAGCTCTGCCTTGGTGAGCGACACGGCGACCTGGCGGTCGGCCAGGCGAAACAACCCTCGGAAAGCGCTTTGTAAAAAGACAGAACCCCTGGTCGTCATGCGCCAGAATCTTGATGATATGCCCTTGCGTGCGTATTCCAATGAAACCGGACAGAGATTCCGAAACGAAATCGGACACCTATGGAGTGCACCCCTGGACTGAGACACAAAAAATCGCGGACAGTTCGCCTGCAAGGAGAGGCAACTGCAGGCATGGCCGGAAGGCAAAGAGTTATTGGTGAGGACCAAAAGCTGGAGCTTCTCCAACGCGTGGAGACTGGCGAAACCGTCAACAAGTTGGCAGATGACGTTGGCATCAGTCGCCAACGTCTTTACGCGTGGCGTGATCATCTCAGGCTTCATGGCAATCTGAAGTCACGTCGGCGCGGCCGGCCGGCCAGATCGACAGTACGCCCCCCTGGGTCATGAGCTGGGCAAACCGTCCGAAATCGCGCAGCGTCACGCACATGCCGCCCCTGGCAAGCCCGAAACCGCTGTCGTCCACAACGATATAGGCATCCTCTTGGGCCCCCATAGGCGCCCAGATCTCCTGGCTCAGCAAATCGGCCATCGACCGTCCGGAGACCCGCTCAAGGACGAAGCCGACCACGGCGGTATCGATCGGGCTTGGTCCGCTAAGTCTCAGGGCTGCCGCTGACGCCGGCAGCCCTGTTTCCTGGGAACAAGGCTTACTTCTGAATCCAGGTATTCCAGCGGTCGACCAGCATTTGCTGGTTCGGCACCACCCACTTGGCGTCTGGAATCACCATTTCGGATATTTGCTCGGGGGACGGCATAATCGCGCGTGCTTCCGCGCTCATGTACTTTAACGCGTCCTTGCTCGCCGGCACGGCGGACAACGCCTCGCAAACCTTCCCCTGAATTTCGGGCGAATCCAGGTAGAATTTGAGCAGCTCAAGCGCTTCAGCCTTGTGCGGCGCGCTTTTCACAACGGCGAAGCGATCGGAAAGCAAGATCGCCCCGTTAAAGGACCAACCGATTGGCTGCCCTTCGTTTTTCAGCGCCGTGACGCGGGACATATACAACACACCTGCATCAAATTGACCATTACGGAAACCTTGAACCATCTGGTCACCGGCTGTATACCACTGCGTGACATGGGGGCGCAGCTCGTCGAGCTTCTTGAAGGCCCGGTCCACGTCCATCGGGTACAGTTTGTCGCTGGGTACGCCATCGGCCAAAAGAGCCTGCGTCAATTGCTTATACGCTGATGTGTCTGCCTGAAAGCCGCGGGCACCAGGAAAGTTCGAAGTGTCCCAGAACTCCTTCCAGGTGCTCGGCCCGCCGTTGGGAAATTTCTTTTTATTGTAGGCAATCACGGTCCCTCCACTGGCGAACAAAACACTCGATGCCTTGCATGAGCCAGGCAGCAGATCGGGGCGATCATTGAATTGCATGCAGAATTCTGAAAGGTCGTCTGCCCTCGTCGTCAAGTGATCCGATGCCTCGACGCCTGCGTCGTCTTCGGTGTAGATGTCCCACGTTACGTTACCGGATTTGACCATGGCCTGCACCTTGGCCCGACCTTCGTCGTTGTCGCTGGTCGGAACCGAGACAACCTTGATGCCGGTGGCCTTTTCGAAAGGGTCGAACCAGAATTCGCGCAGAGCCTTTTCGTAGGAGCCGCCGGAGTGAGAGAAGACGACTTGGCGTTCCTGCGCCGTCGCGGGGGTTGCAGATGATGGCAGCGACAATGCCGCGAGCGCATAAAGACCAATCGTTAGTTTGCTTTTCATTTTCGTTCCTCCTCAGGGGTTTCGAGGATCTTTGACGCACGTTGAGATGGCATATATGCCCACGCAACGCGCACTTAGCTCCTGACGCATTCAATTTATTGTAAAAAACGTTCCCGGCACTTTCAGTCAGTTATGAGGGAAGCCGATTTGTTATTCGGCGCGCTCAATGCGCCTCCACTATCGCGCATCCTGCTGTTGAACGCGCGGGGACCGGCCTCTCTTCGCGCATCGGCGGGAAAGCCCAGCGACTGTGACGGCCGGGTCGACCGGGTGAAGTGATGTCCTCGAACAGCTTCCTGCTTGGTCTTTCCCGATGTCGGAGATGAAAACCGACGGTCGCTCCATCGAAACAACCAAAGAAAAGACTGCGTCGCTGACCACATCAATGACTAAGGCAAGCCCATCTCGAAGAGAGCGCGTCCTCAGCCCGCCCGGCATTGACGACGGGTATTCAGGATGATTTACGATATCACGTGCCGACCAGCGCTTGGGCGGCGCGCTGTTCCCGCGGAGCACACTCAACTCCAGCCAGTGTCCCATCGAGAACGCCAAGCTTAAGAAGCCGCCCAGAACGCCACCGATCGCTCCGTCGAAACCTTGGTGCGGACCAAGTGCGCCATCAAAGATTATGTGCACGCATCCCTGATCGCATGGATCGCCGCCAGCGCTTCAATCGTGCAATCCGAGTTTACCGCTTCCGGCCAAGCCGAGAGTTTCACCACCGCAAAATCGGCTTCCGGGTCGATATAAATCATCTGGCCGAAAACCCCGCGGCACATAAAGGCGCGCCGGTCCGGATCCTCAATCCAGAACTGGTTCCGATAAGCGCCATTTGGCAGGGAGCTTCGATCCTCGCCCAAGGACAGATCGTGATTACCGCTTCGCGTCTCCTCGATCCATTCCGATGGAACGATCTGCTTCCCGTTTAGCACCCCGCCGCGCAGGAGCAGAAGAGCGAGCCGGGCATAGTCACGAAGCGTCGCATTGAAACAACCACTCGCTATAGCAAAGCCGCCATGGTCGACTGTGATATAGGCGTCTTCCTCCGCCCCCATTGGGGCCCACAGTTCGGTGCTGATGAGCTCCGCAAGTAGCTTCCCGCTTGCACGCTGCATGATGAAGCCCAGCACGTTGGTCTCGGTCGACCGGTAGTCGAACATTGCGCCATGCGGACGCTGCTGCTCAGTCAACCTCAGGATGAGCTGCCACATGGTTCGAGGGTCGTCGGCGGTTTCCAGTGGTTTCACTCCTGCAGCTCTCTGCATCATGTACGCGTGGGTACCAGGCTGTGTGTAGGGTCCAGTAACCGTCACACCGGTGGTCATGTCGAGTACTTGCTGCACTGTGGCGCCGCGATAGGCGGTCGCTTCGAGTTCAGGCAGATAGCGCGTCACTGGGCTGTCTGTGTCGATGAGCCCCTTGTGGACAAGTATGCCGCACACCGTCGCCGTAATGGACTTCGACATTGACATGGCGAGGTGCTGACAGTGCGGCTTCAGGCCGTTCATGTATCTTTCGGCTATGACCTCGCCGTGGTGCAGAACAAGAAATCCGTCGGTAAAGCTGCTGTCCAGAAACTCGCGGATGGTGGAATGCCCCCCGGCAATCTCGAACTCAATGCCGTCGATGTCGGTGATCCGCTCCGGAAGCTGCAGGACAGGTCCCCGGCCGCGCCAGATCGACGCGCTCGGCACAAACTCGCGAACACGCTGAAACGTCCAGCGGTTGTACGGCGCGAAATCCCACTCAGTGCGCGGAATCATCGGTCCCCCGGGTCTCATGGGATCGGGCTGCCACTCGAGGCTGGTGTCGTTCATGATTTTCTTCTCTATTCGTAGCAGGTACGAAGAAACCTCTGTGGTCAATCTTATGATCTGGTCGAGGTGGAGACAAAGCGCCAATCAACACGTCTTATTCTCCAGGTCGCAGATTTGTGATCAGAGCCCTGCTCAGATCACAACGTGCCCCGGATACTGTCCGGTAGGTATGCCTCCAAGCGATCGTTGAGATATACAGCCTCAGTCTCCGGGCGGCCGGCCTTGGCGAAAGCTCCGGTGAAATCGATCAAGAATTATTTCTGCTCTGGACAAGACGTATCGTACCCATCAGCAGGATTGAGATGACGACGACGATGGTGGAAACCGCCGCAATGACTGGGGTGAGATTTAAGTTGATGTCCTCGAACAGCTTTCTGGTGATCGTCTTCCCTCCGATCCCAGAGATGAAGAAGGCGACGGTTGCTTCATCGAACGAGGAGATAAAGGCGAAGACTGCGCCAGTGATCACGCCGGGGGTGATTTGCGGCAGGACGATTTCGAAGAAGGTGCGGCCGCGTCCGGCCCCGCAGCTGAGGGCCGCCATCTCGAGAATGGGGTCGAAGCGCTGGAGCGATGCGGAAACGGAAATGATCACATAGGGAACTGTCAGCATCGTATGCGCGAGCAAAAAGCCGAAGAAGTTCCCCGTCAAGCCAAGCGGCGCGAAGAACAGATAGAGTCCGATCGCCATTATAATTGAGGGAACGATCAGGGGACCGAGCGCCAAAGCGAGCACAAATGATTTCCCCGGCAGATCGCCTCGGACCAAGCCAACCGCGGCGAGCGTCCCGACCAGCGTCGCAGAAATGGTGGCGAAGAATGCGATGCGCAGGCTGAAAAGAGACGCAGCCATCCAGTCAGGGTCACTGAAATACTCGACGTACCAGTGCAGAGTCAGCCCAGAGGGCGGAAACTCGATATAGGGAGCACTACCGAACGACATCGGTATGACGATCAGCGTGGGCAGAATCAGGAAGAACAGAATGAGCGCAACAAGGAGGCCAGCGGCGATCTTGCCGAGCGCGAGAGGACGAAACGGGCCTGCGTTGCTCAAAGCGATGGTCTCAGACATTGCCGAATCCTCCGGAGTTGGCCAAGACCCTGCGGAACATGAAAGTGAGGACTAATGTAACCGTAAGAAGAAGCATCGCCAGCGCGCCCGCGAAGGGCCAGTTGAGCAGGACCGTCGTCTGCTGTCCGATCAACGTCGACATCATTAGCGTTTCGGGCCCGCCCACGAGGGCCGGCGTGACGTAGAAACCGAGCGCCAGGATGAAAGTCATCAATGTGCCTGCGAAAACACCGGGCAGACTAAGTGGTAAGGTGACTTTCAGAAATGTTGTGAACACTCCAGCGCCAAGGTTTGCGGCGGCCTGCGGCAGTTCCTTTGGAATGGTGCGTAGTGAGCTGTAGATGGGGAGGATCATGATAGGTATCAGCACATGTGTCATGGCGAGCAAGACAGTGCCTTCTGTATAGATGAGCTTGAGCGGTTGATCGAGCACGCCGGTTCCGACAAGGATGTCGTTGATGATGCCCTTACGCTGCAACAGAATGATCCAGGCGTAGGACCGCACAAGAACTGAGGTCCATAGTGGAATCAGGACGCAGCCTGCGATCCAGAACGCGAGTTTGCCTCCAGCCCGCGCCATGGCATAGGCAACCGGATATCCAAGAACGAAGGCGCCGATCGTCGTCGCAAATGCGATCCAGAGCGTACGCAGCAGAACCTTCAGATAGAGCGGTTCGGCAAATATGCGGACATAGTTGTCGAGAGTGAAGCCGGGGTCGAAGAGGCTGCCGACCAGCATGCGGCCAACTGGGTATAGAAAGGTAAAGAATAAGAGCAGAAGGAGGGGCAGGACCAGTATAGCTGACAAGAGGAGGGGATATCTGCCACCGGTTCCGGTGACGATGAAGAGCCGCGCAAAACGTGGCGCTGAGGCGAGACTGATGGGAGACTCGTCGACACTGCTCATTGGCCGTCGCCCTTGCCCGAAAACAGGTGAATGGAATCGGCATGGAACAGGATGTCAACCGCATCACCGCGCGCGAATGCCGACAGGTCTGGGCCTGCCGATGCGTGGATATGCAATGGAGGGCCGCTGCGTCCATTGATGTTGACCAGAAGAATCTGGTGCGTGCCGAGATAGATCGAGGTGTCCACCGTGCCGGGGACAGCATCTGGGCCGCCGGTGCCGCGTGCGGCAAGGGAGATGTTCTCCGGCCGGATCGCGGCCCGCAGCGACAGTCCGGGAGAAAGCTCAAAGGCATGTCCGTTGAGTGGTCGCGTCACGCTGAGTGTCGAGGCGTCGGTGACCCTGATCTGGTGGCCGGCGTTCTCGGATCCCAGATATTCGACCGGCAGGAAGTTCATCTTGCCGATGAAATCGGCCACGAACGGAGAGGCGGGCTCGCTATAAAGGCTGGCGGGGCTGCCGATCTGGGCAATTTGGCCGCTGTCCATGACCGCGATGCGGTCCGACATGGTCAGCGCTTCCTCCTGGTCGTGGGTCACATAGATGACAGTGACGCCAAGACGCTGCTGAAGCGTCTTGATCTCGATCTGCAACTGTTCGCGGAGTTTTTTGTCGAGCGCGCCGAGAGGCTCGTCCATCAGAAGCACGGGAGGCTCGAAGACCAGCGCCCGCGCGAGTGCAACGCGCTGCTGTTGCCCCCCCGACAACTGGGACGGCATCCGACTGCCATAGTCGTCGAGTTGGACCATGGCGAGCGCCTCGCTCACCCGCCGCTTGATCTGCGCGCGATCCATTTTTCGCATACGCAGGGGGAACGCCACATTGGCGCTCACCGACATATGGGGAAATAGGGCATATTTCTGGAAGACCATGCCCACATTACGCTTATTGGGTGCAACATGTGTGATATCGGTCGCACCGATCTCGATGAGACCCGCAGTCGGCAGCTCAAAGCCCGCGATCATCATCAAGAGGGTCGTTTTGCCGGAACCCGAGGGCCCAAGGAGCGAGAGGAACTCGCCGGGCTTCACATCGACGGAGACATCCTCTACTGCCGTGACCGATCCGTAGCGCTTCGCGAGCCGGCGGACCGTGACACTTTCACCCTTCATTTCGTTCTCCGCATACATTTGAGCTCAGTGCGAGTAGAGCCGGTGGCGTGCAAGATTCACCCCGGCCCCAATCGAACAGTCTCTGCCATTTCTATTCCGCCATATTAGGCAATTATAAGCCCGTCAAAAACCCGGTGCAGATTATGATTTGGCCCTATTCGTTATGATCGCAGGAGGTTTTCTGTCGCCGCTCCCACCTTGAAGCTGTCACACTGTACAGGCCTTTCATTTCAGGCCGCGTGATCGCGGGCGAGCCGGATGGCGATTTCGGATGCATCGGGAGCGACCGGCGCAGCAAGATACACCGCGAGGTGGCGGGTTCGATCCGCACCTCAGCCAAGTCGGGTAGGGGGTTCAAAACGTTCAGGCCGTTCAAATGTTCACCAGTCGTGTTGTCTCGCCGGCAACACTACTTGGTTGCTGCCAACGGGGCTGCTCCATATCATCATCCTAACCCTAAGAGATAAGCGGTCAACTTGAGCCAATTCCGATCGACCGGTTGAGCGTTTCGGCTGTCACCCCGCGCCATCTTATACGCGCCTTTCCGATAACGTGTTCGTCCGCAGGCCGCTTGCTCGTGCCGGTTGTCGTGCGGCCAGTGACGAGCCGGGAAATTTCGAGTTCGGCCCGGCACGTCAATCCATCGTCCGACGGACGATGGTGACCTGAAAAGACCGGAGCCGATCATAAATCTTTGGGCCTCGGAATAACTCTGATTGCTCGCACGCCGGCAGCATTTCCGAATAGATAGGCCTTAGAGCTTAGTTCTGTGAGGCAACTCGCGTCCGCAAAGCAATCGACACCTGTGGAGCTGGCAGAACCCTGTAAGCTAGCACATCGGATCGGGCGCTGCTTCACAATGAAGTATCGATCAATTCTGGGCGAGCGAATGAATAATGGATAAGGTCTATGGCAAGGCGGGTACGGCGCTGGACGGTCTGTTGTTTGATGGGATGTTGATTGCCGCGGGCGGGTTCGGCCTCTGCGGTATACCGGAGTTGTTGATCGATGCTATCCGGGAGGCGGGCACGAAAGACCTGACGGTGGCATCCAACAATTGCGGCGTCGACGACTTTGGCCTCGGCGTGCTCCTGAAGACGAGGCAGATCAAGAAGATGATCTCCTCCTATGTCGGTGAGAATGCCGAGTTCATGCGACAGTATCTGAGCGGCGATCTGGAGCTCGAGTTCAACCCACAAGGGACTCTCGCGGAGCGCATGCGTGCCGGCGGTGCCGGCATCGCCGGCTTCTACACCAAAACCGGCGTGGGCACCGTCGTGGCAGAGGGCAAGGAGCACAGGGTCTTCGACGGGGAAACCTACGTCCTCGAAACAGGCGTCGTCGCCGATCTGTCGATCATCAAGGCCTGGAAGGCGGACACATCCGGCAATCTCGTCTTCCGCAAGACGGCGCGCAACTTCAATCCGCCGGCCGCCACCTGTGGCAAGGTCTGCGTGGCCGAAGTCGAGGAGATCGTGCCTGTCGGCAGCCTCGATCCCGATCAGGTCCATCTGCCAGGGGTCTATGTGCATCGCCTGATCCAGGGCGAGCACGAGAAGCGCATCGAACAGCGCGCCACGCGCGCGGCGAGTTGAAGGGGAGGCGGCAAGATGGCCTGGGACAGAAACCAGATGGCGGCGCGGGCCGCGCGCGAGCTTGACAACGGCACCTATGTCAATCTTGGCATCGGCATTCCGACGCTGGTCGCAAATCACATTCCGGATGGCATTCACGTGACGCTGCAATCGGAGAACGGGCTGCTCGGGATTGGTCCATTCCCGACCGAGCACGAGATCGACGCCGACCTCATCAATGCCGGTAAGCAGACCGTGACGACGCTGCCGCATTCGGCCTTCTTCGACTCCGCGCAGAGCTTCGCGATGATACGCGGCGGCAAGATTGCCATGGCGATCCTCGGCGCCATGGAAGTGGCCGAGAACGGCGACCTCGCCAACTGGATGATCCCCGGCAAGCTGGTCAAGGGCATGGGCGGCGCAATGGACCTGGTCGCCGGTGTCAAACGCGTCGTGGTGGTCATGGACCATACCAATAAGGCCGGAGAGTCGAAGGTGCTGAAAGCCTGCACGCTGCCGCTCACCGGCCAGCGCGTGGTCGACCGCATCATCACCAATCTTGGCGTGCTCGATGTCGTCGAGGGCGGTCTGAAGCTCGTCGAGTGCGCCGACGGCGTGACCGACGACGACCTCCGCAGCGCGACCGAAGCAACGATCGTCAACTGAAGTGGGTGTGCTGGCTGGAGCCGCCAGTTCCAGAATAGAGGAAGCCATCATGAGCAAAACCTCAATCGTTGTCGCTAGCGCGGCGCGCACAACTGTCGGCTCCTTCAACGGCGCCTTCGCCGCCACACCGGCGCATGAGCTCGGCGCCGTCGTCATCAGGGAGTTGCTGTCGCGCGCCGGCGTCGAGCCGGGCGAAGTCGACGAGGTCATTCTCGGCCAGGTGCTGACCGCCGCGCAGGGCCAGAACCCCGCCCGCCAGGCGTCGATCAATGCCGGCCTGCCCAAGGAGACCACCGCCTGGGGGCTCAACCAGGTTTGCGGCTCAGGCCTGCGCGCCATCGCGCTCGGCATGCAGCAGATCGCCGCCGGCGACGCCACTGTGATCATCGCCGGCGGCCAGGAATCGATGTCGCTCTCGGCGCATGCCCAGCATCTGCGCGCCGGCGTCAAGATGGGCGACTACAAGATGATCGACACCATGATCAAGGACGGGCTTTGGGATGCCTTCAACGGCTACCACATGGGCAACACTGCCGAGAACGTCGCGCGCCAGTTCCAGATCACCCGCGATGACCAGGACCAGTTCGCGCTGGCCTCGCAGAACAAGGCCGAGGCCGCTCAGAAGGCCGGCAAGTTCAAGGACGAGATCGTCGCCTTGACCATCAAGGGCAAGAAGGGCGACACCATCGTCGACCAGGACGAGTACATCCGTCACGGCGCCACCATCGACGCCATGACCAAGCTGAAGCCGGCTTTCGACAAGGACGGCACGGTGACTGCCGCCAACGCCTCCGGCATCAATGACGGCGCCGCCGGCGCGCTGCTGATGAGCGAAGCGGAAGCTGTCAGGCGCGGTATCACCCCGCTGGCGCGCATCGTATCCTGGGCAACCGCCGGCGTCGACCCGCAGATCATGGGCACCGGACCTATTCCCGCCTCGCGCAAGGCATTGGAAAAGGCTGGCTGGTCGGTCGGCGACCTCGACCTTGTCGAGGCCAACGAGGCCTTCGCCGCCCAGGCCTGTGCCGTCAACAAGGGCATGGGCTGGGATCCTTCGATCGTCAACGTCAATGGCGGCGCCATCGCCATCGGCCATCCGATCGGCGCCTCGGGCGCCCGCGTCTTCAACACGCTGGTGTTCGAGATGCGTCGCCGCGGCGCCAAGAAGGGCCTGGCCACGCTCTGCATCGGCGGCGGCATGGGCGTCGCCATGTGCGTGGAAGCGATGTGAGGCGAGGACGGTGTGATGACCGCCGGAGAATTCCGCCTCTGCGATGTTTCGCTTGACCGATCTTTCAGCGGTCGAGATGCCGGCACAGATCGTGAGCACGACCTTGCGATTGGTGCCCTGCTGGCATGCAATACGTTCATTCCTGCAGAGCACAGCGGCGGTCCTTATCCTCTTAAGCTCGAAGTGGCGGACGAACGCCTGGCTCTCCATATCTCTGACGAAAACGGCGTCCATGTTGCAAGTCACCAACTCTCGCTTACTCCGTTCCGCCGGCTGTTTAGGGACTACACGCGCATTTGCGAGAACTACTACGACGCTCTCCGGCATCCTGGTCCAGAACGGCTGGAGGCAATCGATATGGGCCGGCGCGGCATCCACAATGAGGCCTCCGAGCTTCTGAAAGAACGTCTCGCATCGAAAGTGAGCGTCGACAACGACACCGCTCGGCGGCTGTTCACGCTGATCTACGCTCTGCTCGCGCGAAATACTTCTCGGCGGAGTCAGTCGAGCTGAAGGTGATGCGCGAACAAAGCCCCGCTCAAAGAGTGCCGAGAGTTGGTTTACGCCCGCGGCTTTGCAAGCCGCACATGGATCAAGAGGGTTGGTGGGCTGACACTCAGCCAACCACGAACAGAAGGAAAAATGTTCGTTGCCTGCAAGGTCAAAACTCCAAACTGAACTGCCGGATGAGAATTCGCTCCAGTCGCTTTGTCTCGAGCATCGCAAGACGAACTCCGGCAGCAAGCGCATGAATGTCAGCGCCAACGGTCTGGCGGCGAGGTATCGATGATGGAGGATAATTCTGCCGGCTTTCTGGAGAGCGTCGACCAGAACTTCCGTCATGCCATGACGTTCCTCGATCTACCGGATGGATTGGCAGAACGGATCATCCAATGCAACTCGACCTACACGGTGCGCTTCGGTGTCAGACTGCGCGGCCGCATGTACAGCTTTATCGGTTGGCGATCGGTTCACAGCGAGCACTGCGAGCCGGTGAAAGGCGGCATTCGCTATGCACCCAATGCCGATGCCGAGGAGGTGGAGGCGCTTGCCGCGCTGATGACGCTCAAATGCTCGCTGGTCGACGTTCCGTTCGGTGGCTCGAAGGGCGCGCTCAAGATCGACCCGCGCGATTGGACGGCACATGAACTTGAGCGCATCACCCGCCGGTTCACCCAGGAACTGAACAAGCGTGGCCTGATCGGCCCCGGCGTCAATGTTCCTGCCCCCGATATCGGCACCGGCGAGCGGGAAATGGCCTGGATGGTGGACGAGTTCCGCCGCGCCAATCCGACCGATGTGGTCAACGCGCGCGCCTGCGTCACGGGCAAGCCATTGTCGAAGGGCGGCATCGCCGGTCGCACGGAGGCCACCGGGCGCGGCGTGCAGTTCGCCATCCAGAGCTTCCTTCGCGATCCGCGTACTGCAGGCCTGAAAGGCCGGCGCGATCTCAAGGAGGCGTCGGTCATCGTCCAGGGCTTCGGCAATGTCGGCTATCACGCAGCCAAGTTCCTGTCCGAAGGCGATGGTGCTCGCGTGACCGTCGTGGCTGAACGGGACGGCTGGGTCTCCAATCCAGAAGGATTGGCCATCAAGGCGCTGAAGCAGCATCAGCTCCGCACAGGCAGCATCCTTGGCTTTGAGGGAGGCAAGTCGCACGCCAACGACATGGCCGGGATCGAAGAGCGATGCGACGTTCTCATTCCCGCGGCAATGGAAAATGCCATCCATTCAGGAAATGCAGAGGGCATCAAAGCCCATCTTGTTGTAGAAGCTGCCAATGGTCCGATCACGTTCGAGGCGGACAAGATCTTGCGTTCGCGCGGCGTCGTGATCCTTCCCGATCTCTATGTCAATGCCGGCGGCGTGGTGGTCAGCTATTTCGAATGGGTGAAGAACCTCACGCACATCCCATTCGGCCTGATGGAAAGGCGCCGACGGGAGCGCCGCAACGAAACCATTGCCGCAGCACTCGAACATATGACCGGCAAGGAATTCCCCGCCGACATGCGCGACGAGTTCCTCGAAGGAGGTGCGGAGATCGACCTTGTCCGATCTGGTTTGGAAGACGTCATGCGCAGCACTTGGGCACGCATCGCGGACCTCATGGAAGAGCAGCCTGAACTGGGTGACTACCGGACAGCCGCCTATGTGGCGTCCATTCGGCAAGTTGCCGACGCCTACGAGGCGATCGGCATCTGAGCCCTGGGCTGAGACATACGATCTGCGCAGCGACGGAACGGCATACTTACTTATGGAGCAATCGGACTAGGTCGACAGTTCAATGCAGAAGCACAGCCTGCCGCTGCTGTCCGGTCTCTCCCATTGACCGCGACGTTGCGCGGCGCGCCCTGCCGGTGTTCCTCCCAACTGGCAGGGCGCTTTTCCCACGGCACTCATTTTGGGCTTGCCCCAGCCGTGCCGCGAACCGAGGCCTTGAGAAGCGCGTTCATCCCAACAGAAGGCTGGCACATCGAGCTTTGACACCTCCGTTACGCAAAGGCCGCGCGCATCATCGCTGCTTCCGGCGCATATCTCAGCGCTTCGCATCACGCCGTCGAGTTGAGCGGCGCAGCGGGCTTGGAAGGATGTCTCGGGTTCTCGCTGTTGGAGGGATGTGTTGCAACGATTTTGTTACTCGCGAGTGGCAACGATCCTTCAACCATTTCGGAGGATTGCGATGTTCAAAGGCCGCCAGTTCGACCAATCTGTGATCCTGCTTTGCGTGCGCTGGTACCTGGCCTACAATCTGAGCCTGCGTGATCTTGAGGAGAATGATGGCCGAGCGCGGCATTACGGTCGATCACACGACCATCCACCGCTGGACGGTCCGTTTCGCGCCCTTGTTGCTGGAGCGCTTCAACCGGCGCAAGCGTAGCGTGACCGGCAAATGGCATGTCGACGAGACCTACATCAAGGTCCGTGGCCAGTGGATGTATCTCTATCGCGCCATCGACAGTGTCGGCGACACCATCGAATTCTATTTCAGCGAGCAGCGCGACCTGCCGTCGGCCAAACGCTTCTTCAGAAAGGCGCTGGAGCGTCATGGCCGACCGGATCGCGTCGTCATCGACGGTAGCCAGACCAATCGGGAGGCGATCGTTTCCTGCGACACCACAAATCGCTTGCAGGATCGCTCCCAGCGCCGGCTGAAGCCGATCCGGATCCGCAAGAGTAGATACCTGAATAACCGGATCGAACAGGACCATCGGCGCATCAAGCGCCGTATCCGGCCGATGCTCGGCTTCAAATCGACGGCCACCGCAGCCACCATCCTGACCGGCATCGAAATGATTCACATGATGCGCAAGCGACAGGCGAGGTACGCCTTCAATCTGAATCCGTCCTTGGCCGAGCAGTTCGAAATCCTCGCCGCCTGATTGACCTCGCATCAGGGCCTCTCTGTGCCCCTATTCAGCCGTTGCAACAAAACCCTTCACAACATGCCGGGTATGGACGTCGGCACTTTTGCCCTTTCAGACAGCGTCATGCTTGCAGCATCCGACCGCTTTGACATTAGAATTCTTGGTAAGGGTG
>NZ_JAMYPH010000042.1:0-20978 GCF_040320265.1 Mesorhizobium sp. M0751 | reverse complement strand
CCAGACCCTCGAGCGCATCGCCAATGGCTGGCCAAACAGCGCTATCGAGGCGCTCATGCCTTGGAACTACCATCGCTGAACGGCATCAGCTACCCGCTTACGTCAAGCTGGCAAAGCGACAGAGCTTTTCGAAGTAGGCGCTTTTAGTCGCTGCGGACTAGCCACGACGTCGGCACATGCCCCATCGCATTGCTCCGGAATGTGAATTCACCGCACCACTGGCACTTGCCTCGGCGCGTGGAAGCCACGGTCCTACAGGCAGTGCGTTGTCAATGACCATTCCCTAACAAAAGCGCATCGTTCAATGGCCGATTTCGTGGAGCAAGAGACTTCGGGGGGGTGGTCGTCTCGAAGCCTACCCCCAAAGGAACTCTGAGAGCCCCTGCGACAGAACCGGTTGGTACCTAATTAAATACGTCGCGCAGAAGATGCGGCGCAGCGGCAGCGGACTACACGACCCGCATCGTTCCGCTTAACGCGTTGCGCTCCTCGGGAGCGGCGTGCACGCGCCATTCAACGCGGTCAGGGAAAAGCTCGAAGACGCCCATGGCGAGGGTCTGGGAGTCTTCGTCTTGTCGGTTCTTATAGATCGGGGCGGTCTCATCGAAGAGCACAGCCTCCGCGCCGTTCGCGAGCGCGCCTTCCGCGATCATTCGGTCCGCCGCCTCCTGGCGGTCACGCGAAGAAGGGTTGATCGTCTGCTTCAGGCCGTCGAATTCCCCGTAAAGCATGTGATTCGCGTGGGCTCGGGGCAACCAGACCTCTCGAACGGCGCAGCCTGAAGCCGGAGCCTCAACAGATACAAGCCGACGCGTTTTCGCCTCACCGAGATTGTGATGGTAGCCGCTGGCGCGGTCCTTACGTTTCAAGATTTCGATCGCTTCGTCCAACCCTTTCGCATCCATCGTCGCGCGGATTATGATGTGCCGCGGCACGCCTGGCTGAAGATCGTTAGGTGTGATGTTGTTCATAGCCTGGACTATGCCGGCTTGGTTCAGGCCGAAATCGCCCGACAGCATGCCGGGATACGTGAAGCTGCTCCAAGCCGGGCCCTCGTCGGGCTCGGCCTCGACCCAGAGACAGGCGCCGCGAAACTCCGCCTCGCCATCCTCGTTATGCGCGAGTATCGCCGGGCCGTTCCCTTTCGCCGGAATCAGGAGCGAGGTGCAGCCCGTCTCCGCGATGATTTTCGTCGCCGGCGAGACACCCTCCGGAAGCCGCAGGTCGCCCATGCAGTTCCAGAGGAAGACAGTTTCAAAATCCTGATGAAGGCCTGCAGCGATTCCCTCGATCTCGCGCACATAGCGGGGATATACTCCACGGGCGGCGGATTCTAGCGTCTTCAGATATTCCGATCCGCGCCAGCGGGCGTCCAGGGCGCGGTACAGCTCGCTGCCCAAAGTGCGTTCAAGGCAGCCAGCGGCGGCGCAGGCGCGCCCGACCGCGAAGCCTATGGAGAAGGCGTCGCCCTTAGCGTGGACGCGGGAAATCGTGTTTCTGGACATATTTGGCCTTCGTTCTCTGTGACGTTATCATGAAGCTACCCGGGCGAGCCGGAGCAGGATCAGGGGACGCGGAGTTCCGGGAGCCGCCAGCAAGCCACGGGCACAAATGTTCCATGTCCCGTTAGGCCGAGCCCGGCTGCAGCCGGATGAACCCAACACAGTTGTCAATCTCGATTTGGGCCCCACAGGGCTTGGAAAGCGTCTGCAAGCGCTCGAGGATAGCTTTTGCTTGCGGTTCGGGGGCGAGCCGCGGCACGCCTCGGTTGGCAAATCTTTTCGAGCGTCCGAGCTCGATAGGATAGAGCCGCAACTCAGCAGGCTGATTGTCTTCATAGCGGCTGACGGCGACAACGCTCTCATAGAAAACCGCATCGGATTAAGAGCCAACGAGTCCCTCTGCTGTGGGATACCCTTTTGCCACCTCATCGACGTCACCTCGGCGTCCGTGTGAACTCTTGGATCCTTGTCGTACACATCGAACATGTCAGCGCCGACCGGTGTCCGAAGGTCCTGGCAGAAGAAATTCCCCAGGCTGTAAAAGATAGGTCGGCCTTTGTAGATTTCGATGCCTCGCAATATATGCGGCCCGTGTACAATATATGCATCCGCTCCGGCTCTGTCGCAATTCCGGGATGTTGACGGGAAGAGCGTCGCCTGGGAGCATCGATCAGACGGTGAGCATTTCGAATTGCTTGGCAATTGACGGACTCGGATTGTAGGCGAACCTCGCCTGTCGCTTTCGCATCATGGACCAGCTCGATGCCGGAGAGGGTGATCTGGGCATTCTCCATAGACTTGAAGCCGAGCATGGATCGAACGCGGCGCTTGATGCGCCGGTGATCCTGTTCGATCCGATTGTTGAGGTATTGGCTGTTGCGGATATGGATCGGTGGTTTGTGTGATCGCTCCCGCAGACGGCTTTCAGTATCGCAGGAAATGATTGCCTCACGATTGGTCTGACTGCCGTCGACGACGATGCGGTTCGGGCGTCCATGGTGGGCAAGCGCCTTGCGCAGGAAGCGTTTGGCCGCCGGAAGATCACGGTGTTCGCTGAAGAAGAATTCGACCGTGTCACCGCCGCTGTCGATGGCGCGGTAAAGGTACATGCAACGGCCGCGAACCTTGATATTGGTCTCGTCCACATGCCACTTACCGGTGACGGTCCGCTTGCGTTTGTCGAAACGCTCCAGAAGCTGGGGCGAGAAGTGAACGACCCAACGATGCACGGTGGAGTGGTCGACGTTCAGGCCTCGCTCGGCCGTCATCTCTTCCAGATCACGCAAGCTCAGATTGTAGGTCAGATACCACCGCACGCACTGAAGGATCACGGATCGATCGAAGTGCCTTCCTTTGAACATTGAGCGCTTCCCGAACATCGAAGAGCTGTCATGCCGCAGCCGAGTTACCAAAAGTTTGCGACACATGCGGCGGTAGAGCATACAGGCAAGCGCGAAGTGCTTACTGTATGAGCTGGCTGGCCTTACTCTGCGCATGGGCCAAAGCCGATCCCCCCGCCGGGGGTGAGCGAAGGGTAAACGCCCAAGAACATCAGTTCGCCGGACCGCCGCGCCAATTCGGAAGATCTTGTGTGCCGAGCGCGACCTCAAGTGCGTAATGGGCAAGCAGACGCGTAGAATCTAGCGTTGGAAGTGGCGACGACTCAGACGATATAAGTGATATAAGTAATGGAAATTCAGTGCATCCTAGGACGATTGCCTCACATCCGGACGCCTTGAGACTGTCGATGATCCGTACATGCTTCGCTCGGGCCACGTCTGTGAACACTCCATTACAAAGTTCCGAGAAGATAACCTCGTTGATATAACCCCTATCCATCTCATTGGGAGCTACAGCCTGAAGTCCCTTTCTCTGTGCAGCCTCGAGATACATTGGCTTAGTCATCGTCCATTTCGTACCCAAAATCCCAAGCTTCCGATATCCCTGTCTTCTTGCCTCTGTGGTGACAACATCGGCGATGTGAAGTCCTGGCAGCTGTAATTCTGGACCGTTCGATTCAAGAGCGAGATGGGCAGTATTGTCCGGACATACGAAGAAATCACATCCTGCCGCACTTAAGCGCTCGGCAGACTTAACAAGCCTTGCCCGTATGGGGACCAAATTCTCCTGCTCCCAACGTTTTGGAGCGATTGCGCGTATAGCTTGTGCGTCCCTTGCGGCTCCATGTGATGGGAGACTCCTTCGACCGTTGTTGCCTTCCTAAGTCACCAAACTCCAATGGCTCGCTCATTGAGCAACTCCGGGATCAAACATCTAGCCGAGCGGCGGTCGGATGAATCCAACGCCGTTCTCAATCTCGATCTGGGTCCCAAATGGCTTCGAGAGCTTCCGTAGGCGCTCCAGGATGGTCACTGCCAGCGCAGGGGAAGCGAGGCGCGGTACTCCCCGGTTGGCAAACCGCATCGAGCGACGGAGCTCGATCGGAATCAACTTCAATTCAGCAAGCTGATTCTGCTCAAAGCGGCTGACGGCAACAATGCTTTCATAAAATTCTTGGCCAGATTGGGGCCCGACTAATCCTTCTGCCGTCGGGTATCCTTTTGCCACCTCGTCGACCGTCACCTCGGCGTCCGTATCGACCCGCGGATCCTTGCCGTAAACCTCATACATGTCAGCGCCTACTGGCGTCCGTAGGTCCTGACAGAAAAAATTCCCCAGGCTGTAAAAAATAGGTCGTCCTTTGTAGATCTCGATGCCTCGCAATACATGCGGTCCGTGCACGATGTATGAGTCCGCTCCGGCATCAATAAGGTTGCGGGCAAAAGATTGTTCGTAGTCAGCTGGCTCCAAGCTCCATTCCCCCGGTTCGTGTCCGTGGTTCGTGGCGATGCAGAAGTCGGAGAACTGCTTACCCTGACGAACGTTCCGCAGGATGTTGGCGACATCAAGCGGATTAGGTTCGAAGCTGTAGTGGGCTTTGTTACCTGCTTTGTAGGTGACGCCGCCGAGTACCACCCGGCTTGGATCCATCACGGCGGGTTTGTCGCCTGGTAGCATTTCGCGCACCTGTCTCAAGGTCTCGAGCATCTCCGGCGGAACTATGATGCTCTTCGTGAGACGAAGGGGGTTTAGACCTGGCCTGCCGTGTGCCTCGCCTGCCGGATCGCATGCACGAGCGATGCGTCCGAACGTCGAGGCAAATGACATCATCGCCACACGCCCGCGTGGCGTCTCCATGAAGCGAGCGGCGCCGGCTTGTGCGAGATTCTCGCCGGCGCCCGCATGGATGATTCCGTTCCTATCAAGCGCGCGGCTCGTCTCACGCATGCCTTCAACGCCCCAGTCGAGCGTGTGGTTGTTTGCACGACTGACCATGTTGAAGCCCATGGCCCTCAAGTCAAATCCCAGCTCCGGGTGGCTGATGCAATAGGCCCCGCCGTACTCCGCCTGCGGGCATCCTCTGGATTGAACATCTAAGATGTTGGTTTCCAAGTTGCCAAAAGTAACATCGGCTCCCTGAAATATCTTGAGAACATCGGCCAAGCCCGGATAATGGCCATTAGTTACTGGACGCGCGTACAGAAGGTCGCCAACTGCAGCGATCGTAAAGCCGTCTTCGACGTTTGTGGCAATTGAACCGATGGTATCAAAGCCTCCATCCTGATGGATTGGATGGTGTCTGTTCTGGTGTGACTCTCTCTCCATGATCCCCTACTTTTCACAACTGCGATTTTGGCTGTCGCCGTATCTGCGTTTTTCCGATGCCTAGAACGCCGAACCGTGTGGCTCTACCACTTGTGCGAGTCGAGCGCTGCCCACCATATCCGGCTGTCCCGGAATGCCCGCGGCCGGAGCGCGCACATGACAGGCCACCACCCGCCCGTCCTCCATCGGCACCAAGGGCGGGACCTCGATGCGGCAACGCTCGACTGCAAGCGGGCAGCGCGGGTGAAATGCGCATCCGGTCGGCGGACTGATCGGGCTCGGCACCTCGCCTTCGACGGGTACCTCCAGCCGCACTCGCGTCGGGTCAGGCACCGGAGCTGCCGCGATCAGCGCCTCGGTGTAGGGATGGACCGGTTTCGCGAATAGCGCCTCGCTCGGGGCGAGCTCCACGATCCGCCCCAGGTACATGACGGCAACGCGATGCGCGATATGCTCCACGACGCCAAGGTCGTGCGAGATGAAGACGAAGGCGATGCCCATCTGCTGCTGGAGGTCCAGAAGCAGATTCAGAATCTGCGCCTGCACGGAGACATCAAGGGCTGAAACCGCTTCGTCGGCGATGATAAGAGAGGGGTTGAGCGACAGGGCACGTGCAATGCCGAGCCGCTGGCGCTGACCGCCTGACAATTCGGACGGGAGCCTGTGCATCATCTCGGGCGACATTCCGACTTTTCGAAGAAGGTCCGCAGCAAGCGCGTTGCGCTGCTTCCGGTTGAGGCGCTCAAAGTTCTCGACGGGTTCGGTGATGATCTGTCCAGCGGTAAGCCGAGGATTGAGCGATGAGTAAGGATCCTGGAAAACCATCTGCATCCGACGGCGCCACGCGTGAAGGGCATCCTTCTTGAGGCCCGCAATGTCGGTCCCGTCGATCAGCACGCGTCCGGCCGTTGGCTCCGTTAGTCGCATCAGGAGCCGCGCCACGGTGGATTTGCCGCAACCGGATTCACCGACGATGCAAAGTGTCTCGCCCGCTTCGACGGAAAAGGAAACATCCTCCACCGCCCTGATCACCGGAATGGTCTTCTTCAGAAATCCAGCAGCGAGCGGATAATGCTTAGTCAGATTCTCGACTTTCAGCAGAGGACCGTTCATGCGCCCATCACCTCTTCGGCGCGCCAGCAAGCTGCGGTGTGGCCCGAGTCGACATAGCGCAGAGCGGGTGTCTTTTCGCGGCAGATATCGATCGCGAACGGGCAGCGAGGGGCAAAACTGCAGCCGACAATAGGTTCGCGCAGACTTGGCACGATGCCGGGAATTTCCGGAAGGCGACGCTGGCGGCCGCGTCGCCGATCAGGCACCGATCGCATGAGACCCTGAGTGTAGGGGTGCGCCGGACGCGCAAACAGATCCATCACGTCCGCTTGTTCTACAATCTGGCCAGCATACATGACAATCACGCGTTGGCATGTCTCGGCTACAACACCCAGATCGTGCGTGATGAACATGACGGCTGTTCCCGTGCGCTCTTTCATATCGACGATGAGTCGCAAGATCTGTGCCTGGATCGTGACGTCGAGCGCAGTCGTCGGCTCGTCGGCGATCAACAGCTCCGGTGAGCAGGCAAGAGCCATGGCAATCATGGCGCGCTGGCGCATCCCGCCGGACAGTTCGTGAGGATAGTTGCTGACGCGCCGTTCGGGGTCCGCGATGCGGACGAGACGGAGCATCTCTTCGGCCTTTGTGATGGCCACCGAGCGGGACGCTTTCGTGTGGATCTGCACCGCCTCGGCAATCTGGTGGCCAACCGTATAGACCGGGTTCAAGCTCGTCATCGGCTCCTGGAAGATCATGGCGATCTGGGCGCCGCGGATATGTCGCATCTCCCGATCGGACAGCTCAAGGATGTCGCGTCCGTGAAAGCGGACCTCGCCGCCGATGGTCTTGGCGGTCAGCTTCGGCAGCAGGCGAAGGATGGAAAGAGCGGTGACGCTTTTCCCGCATCCGGATTCGCCGACGACGCCGAGCGTCTCGCCTTTCTTCACCTGGAAGCTGATGCCGCCTAAGGCGCGGGTGACGCTTTCCTCGCCGTAAAAGTGTGTCTCAAGATCGTGAACGTCGAGAAGCACATCATCCTTTGCAGATTCTCTCATCAGCATGTCAGCGTCTCCCCTTTGAGCGGGGATCGAACATATCGCGCAAACCGTCCCCGAGCAGGTTGACGGCAAGGACCGTCACGGCAAGGCAGATACCGGGCGCGAAGATCGTCATAGGCGCGATTGCAAGATACAGGCGCGAACTGGCGATCATGTTGCCCCAGCTCGGAATCTCGGACGGCACGCCTACGCCGAGGAAGCTCAGCCCCGCTTCCGTCAGGATCGCGCTGGCGCAGACTGTGGCGCTTTGGACCATCAGTGCCGGAACTGTGCTCGGCAGGATATGACGCCACAGCACCTTGGGCAGGCGCGCCCCGCCGCAGAGCGCGGCCTCCACATAAGGACGCTCGCGAACACCCAGAACCACCGAACGAACCAGCCGCGCGACGGCTGGAGTCTCTGGGATCGCGATGGCGACGATGAGAATGCCGATCCCGGGCCCTGTCAGAGAAATGAGCGCAATGGCCAACAGAACCGTCGGTATCGACATCAGGCCATCCATGACCCGCATAATGATGTTGTCGAAGCCGCGGCTATAACCTGCGACAACACCGATCAGGAGCCCGGCAAGAGCCGCGCATGCCGCCGAAAGCAATCCAACCATCAGGGAGATGCGGGCGCCGAAGATCGTTCGGGCAAACACGTCACGGCCCAGATTGTCGCTCCCAAACCACATTTCGGCCGACGGCGGCTGCAGACGCTTGAACGGGTCCATGTTCACGGGATCCCCAGCGTAATGCGGGGCAAGGAGCGCCAAAATAATCAGAAGTGCTAGGAGGCCGCCGCCGACCAGGACCAGCGGGTTCCGCCTTGCGAGACGGGGAAGATCGGATAGCTGCAGCCGACCCATCGGCACGGCTTCAACTGGTGCGGAGATGAGCGTCATATCAGTACCGGATCCGGGGATCGATCAGCGTATAGGCCAGATCGACCGCGAGGTTGATCAGGACGTACAGACCTGAAGTCAGGATGAGCACGCTCTGGATGATGGGATAGTCGCGATTGTTGATCGCATCGACGACCAGACGACCGATACCGGGGATGTTGAACACCGTTTCAGTGAGGACGACGCCGCCGATCAGATAGGCGAAGCTTATGCCGATGACGGTCAGGATGGGGACGCCGGCATTCTTCAAGGCATGGTGGAAAAGCATGGCATAGGACGAAGCGCCCTTGGCAGCGGCCGTTCGCATATAGTCTTCCGACAGCACCTCGATCATGCTCGCCCGCGTAACTCGGGCAATGAATGCAATGTAGGCAAGACTAAGAGCCACGGTGGGAAGGATCAGGTGCACAAACCAAGGCCCGAGGCCGCCATTGATCGGCGCATAGCCCTGGACCGGTAGCCAGTGTGTCCTGACGGCGAAGAAATATATCAGGAAATAGCCGATAACAAAGACGGGGACGGAATAACCGAGTGCCGAAAAGGCCGCGAGGAGGCGGTCAACGAGCCCACCAGTTCGCCACGCGGCAAGGACGCCGAAGGAGACCCCGATCGTCACTGCAAGGATCATCGTCAGGCTCGACAGAGAAAGCGTCGGCTCCAGCCGCTGCGAGATGAGATCGAGAACCGGTCGCCCGGCAAAGATCGAATTGCCGAAATCACCACGAAGCATGTCGCGCACCCAGCGTATGAACTGAACTGGCAGAGGATCGTTTAGGCCCAGCTTTTCCCGAATGCCGGCGATCATCTCCGCCGTGGCCGACTTGCCGGCCATGATTGCCGCCGGGTCTCCGGGCGCCAACCTGAGAAGCAGGAAAACAAAGATCCCGACCATCGCCATGACGGCGATGGTCGAAACCATTCTACGCAGGATGTACGCTACCATTAAGCGGAGGCTTTCTGCATGTTCCACATCGGGAAATATATCGTCGGTACCTCGATGAGGCCAGTTAGCGTCTTGCGACGCGCAATTGGGCTCACAATCTGGCCTAGTCTGACATCGCCGACGAAATCCCACCAAACACGTTGCATTTGGCGGGCCAAGGCCTTCCGTTCCTCCAGGGTCGTCACATCCGGCCACTTGGCTCTAAGCGCTTCATACTCGTCGCTCTTCGGCCATCCGAACCAGGCATGATCGCCCGCGTTGGGGAAGACCGCCGTAATCGGGTCGCCTTGGACGTAGTCAGGATCGTCCGTGATGAAAATGTTCCAGCCGCCGCTTTCAACGGGACCTTTGTTGGCCCGGCGGGCGACAACCCCGCCCCAGTCGCTCGGTGCAAGTTCGGCATTGATACCAATCTTCTGCAGCGTGATCGCCAAAAGCTGGGACGCGGCGTGGCCTTGCGCCCAGCTCGTGGGATCGAGAATGACGACCTTCTCACCGGCGTATCCCGCCTCCTTGAACAGTTGCTTGGCTTTTTCCGGGTCGCCGCCCTTCTTGAACCAGCCGGTGTTTTCGTCGTTGGAATAGGGCGTGCTGTTCCCGAATATTGAAGTGACCGGACGGCCGAACCTCGGATCGGGAGCCATAACGCCCAAGAAAGCGTCCTGGTCGATGAGGTGAAGCATGGCTTGGCGTGCCTTCACGTTGTCGAAGGGCTTCTGCAGATGATTCATGCGTAGACCCAGGTCGTTGCCCGACTTATTTAAAACCTGCAGCACCAGATTGGGGTCACTCTCAATTACACCGTAAAGATCAGCAGGCGCGTATGTTTGTAGATCAACCTCGCCTGCTTGCAACGCCGCTAAGGCAGTCTGCTGATCGGCGATATTGTTCCAAATGACGCGATCGACCTTGACAATTTTTCCGCCGGCGAGTCGGTCAAACGGCTCGTTGCGCGGTACGTACTTTTCATTTCTATCATAGGTGAAGCTCGCGCCCGGTCTGGCAAGGGCTTCATTAAACTTGAACGGTCCCGACCCAATGTTCGTGGTCACCTGCTCGGTTGCGGGGTGGCCCGCATCCTTTTCACGCATAATGAACGGAACCGGAGCAGCGACTCCCCCCAGCATATCAATCAATATCCCTAAGGGTTCCTGGAGTATAATTGTGAAGCTCTTGTCGCCTTTCTTTGAAATATCCTTGGCCCGCTCCATGAGCACTTGTCCGCCGGTAGCTGCCTGCCCCCAGCGGCGGATCGAGGCCACGCAGTCGGCTGCGGTAACAGGCGTGCCATCGTGCCAGCCCAGTCCATCGCGAAGCTCAAAAGTATAGGTTTTCTTATCGGCGGAAACTTCCCATTTCGCCACCATTTGCGGCTGGGGCTTCAGCGCAGAGTCAAGCGCGAACAGGGTGTCGTAGATGGCAAGGCCATGAGCTTGGGTGCCGTCAGTCGTCGTAAAGATCGGATCGAAAACGGTGAGATCACCCGTGGCAAAACGGACTGTTTGCGCGTCGCGCGGGGTTGTCTGCGCCCGCAGGATAGACGGGCTTGATAACGCCGCTCCGGCGGCCATGCTCATTTTAATGAGATTGCGTCGAGAGATTGCCATGTTCCTGTTCCCCTTTCGAGTTCTAGACGCGATTGAGTCGCGCGGTTTTTTGAGCTTTTGCGGGTGCCATCAGCCAGGGACTTCTTGTCGTTTTCAACAAGCGCCTGATCGGGTGGTGCAATTTGGAATTGGTAGCACCGGGCCAAGCATAATTTTTGCCAAAATGCAGCGACTGCTGAAATAGAGACGCCACAGAGCGGCGGGATATGAAACATCTCCGGCTCCCTGGCGCGGAAGCTTATCTTCCGGGCGCAGACGGTGGTATGAAGCTGTCACGGAGATCATGCTTCCGGCCAGGCTGCAGGTTCTCGCCCAGAAAGAAGGCCGATGCCGCAACGGATTTCTTCTGCGTCGATTGTATTCCCTGCACTTTTCTGGCCGTAGTTGACCTGCCACTGAACTGTCATCCAGCGGCGATTAGAGCCTTGGCCGCTTTGTTACGCCTCTTGGCGCGGGTTGAGCAACCGGCGGAGGCGCGGAGCCTTCCATCGGCACAGCGTCGGAGCCCGTTGCGGTAATGACCTCATAGGCTGTCGGGGTCTGGTAGCCGAGTGAGGAATGGGGCCTTGCGGTGTTGAGCAACTCGGCGACGGAACACCCACGGAACCAGCCCGGAGCGCGAGCTTCTCTATCCATGGCATCCTTGGGCGGGTCGCGAGGTCCGTATTCATGAAATGATCGACAAGAACGAAGCCGAGGCTTTCCGCTGCAGTCTTTGTGGCCGGGTATCAGGTCGTTGGCTGGAGATTCCCGGTCGATAGGAGCCCTCAGCGCGAGCTGGCGCATCACGACTGCTCCGCACGTCTACCCTGCCGCGCTGGGCACCCTGGCGAAACTGCTCCACGACACGGGGGCCATCGCAATCACCGGAGATGGGCGCAGCATCGGGCTGTCACGCGAATCGGGGAGATGTCCATGCCGCGCCAACCCACGACATACCTTTTCGATCTGTTCTCGAAGCCGAACGGCGCCGACACGGTGCAGACGCCGCAATGGCAAGCTGGCCGAGGCGCGCCGATCAGTGACGATGCTGATGGTCAGCCTGATGCTTGGACACGTCGACGGCCAGGGTGCCGCAAAACGGGAGGGCGTGGATCATGATGCATGAGAAGATTGGGTCGCATCATCTGGAGCGCAAAGGGTGCTATGAAACAGGATTGAAGTCCTCCCGCCATTCGGCAATGGCGCTACGGGCGTGGTCCAGGCCGAAGAACAGGCACAATGCACCTTTACGGGAGTGCCACAATCCCTATTCGATCTGCCTTTGCGTGTTGCGGCATACAGGCCATCCGAAGTGATCTCCGTCGCATCTCGACAGTTGGGCTACCCCTTGGCCGGGACGATCTTGAGCCAAAATGGCCTTGCCCACCATGGATGAAGAATGCGGCGAGAGACATGATCGAAAATATTCCTTCCCCCGCGGAGTCCAAAATATGAGCCTTGCGCGCCATAAACGCGCTCAGCCATATTCAACATCAGATGGTCCCCAATTCCCTGCCTACCTGTCTAAAGGCCTCCACCGCACGGTCGATATCCTCGGTCGAATGCGCGGCCGACATCTGCGTACGGATGCGCGCCTGGCCTTTCGGCACCACGGGGAAGGAAAAACCGATTACGTAGATGCCGCGCTTCAGCATGTGGGTTGCCATCTCCTGCGCTGATGCCGCGTCGCCCAGCATCACCGGGATGATCGGGTGGTCGGCGCCGGCCAGCGTAAAGCCGAGTTGGCCCATTTTCGACCGGAAACGCTCTGCATTGCCAAATAGGCGCCGACGCAACTCGTCGCCATCGGCGATCAGCTCCAATACCTTGAGCGAGGCAGCGGCGATCGCCGGCATGAGCGTGTTGGAGAACAGATAGGGGCGCGAGCGCTGTCGCAGCCAGTCCACCACCTGTCTCTTGCCGCTGGTATAGCCGCCAGAGGCGCCGCCGAGTGCCTTGCCAAGCGTTCCGGTGATGATGTCCACCCTGCCCTCGACGCCACAATGCTCGGCCGAACCGCGGCCGTTTTTGCCGACGAAGCCCACCGCGTGGCTATCGTCGACCATCACCATGGCATCGTATTTTTCCGCCTGATCGCAGATGCCCCGCAGGTTGGCGATGATGCCGTCCATGGAGAACACGCCGTCGGTGGCGATCAGCTTGAAGCGGCTGCCTTCCGCCTTCTTCAATTCTTCTTCCAACGCCGTCATGTCGTTGTTGGCGTAGCGGAAGCGCTTTGCCTTCGACAGCCGGACGCCGTCGATGATTGAGGCATGGTTGAGCGCATCGGAAATGACGGCGTCCTCTTCGGAAAGCAGCGTCTCGAACAGCCCGCCATTGGCGTCGAAACAAGAGCCGTAGAGGATCGTCTCCTCCATGCCGAGGAAGGATGAGATCCGCGTCTCGAGCTGCTTGTGCTCCTCCTGCGTGCCGCAGATAAAGCGCACCGAAGCCATACCGTAACCGTAGCGATCGAGCGCGACCTTGGCTGCCTCGCGAAGTTCCTCGCTGTCGGCGAGGCCGAGATAGTTGTTGGCGCAGAAATTCAACACTCTCTGACCGGCAACCTGGATTTCGGCAGACTGCATCGAGGTGATCACCCGCTCGGACTTGTAGAGTCCCGCGGACTTCAAAACAGCCAGTTCCGCCGACAAATGGGCAATGAATGCATTCTTCATCGGCACCTCCGCAGGAATGGTATGGAAGACGGCCTACGCAACCACATGCTCAATTCGAGTTGTAACCGCTGCCGATTCCTTCAACAGTAGGTCGTCGCGAACGTAGCCAGAGCCGAGGCCGTCTTAACCCCAACAGAGATTTGTGACCACGAGCAAACCGGCAGCATCATCTCTAGAAAAAGCGACGGTCCAGTCACCTTTCAGGTAGGCATCCTGGTACCGCAACGTTCGCCGTACCATCGCGGACGGGCGCTCTTTTGCCGACAGCTGGCGGCGGTGAAGCGGTGGAAGGAGTCGGGTATGTGGGTCGGAAGTCCGCCAAATCGAGGAGGACATCCGCCGAACGGCCCACTTCATTCGGGAGCTTGTATGACAAAGCTCAGTGAGAGCTCCGCGAACGAATCCGCCAAGCTGCTGCCGCATGGCTTCTGATCACGGATAAATGACAGCAGTCGACCATGCGGGATCATCGTGCTTTTGCCAATAGAGATCCGTCAGCCGGCGGGTGATGGGTCCGACCTGCCCGCTAGCGATTGCGGCGTCATCGATACGCGTCACGGGCATGATGCCGCCGGCAGTCGACGTGATGAACACCTCGCAAGCCGCTTTGATCTCAGCACGGCTGATGTCAGCGGCCGTGGCGGACAGCCCAATCTCGGCGCAAAGATCGAAGACAGTGCGCCGGGTGATGCCTGGCAATATGCCAAAAGCGGGCGTCCTCAAGGAACCGTCCTTGACAACGAACACATTGAAGCCAGGGCCCTCCGCGATGTGCCCGTTGGTATCCAGGATCAGCGCCGTCTCCGCTCCGACGTCATAGGCGTCAAACAGGCCCTTCACAAGATCGAGCCAATGATAGTTCTTGATCGCGGGATCGATCGATTTGGGCGGAATGCGAACAGTCTCGCTGATCGCGACGTGCAAGCCTCTTTCCAGCTGTTCCTTGTTGGCAACCGATCCAAATGGGACAGCAAACGCGATGAAGCGGTTCTCAGCCTGGCGGGGATCGCGGCTGAAGGTCGGGGAGGAACCGCGCGTGCAAATCATCTCCACGTACGCCGACTTGTGGCCCGACAGAACGACGCAATCTTCAAGGATCGAAGCGATCTTCTCGCGATCGTAGGGAAGCTTCATTCGCAGCCGTTCAATGCCCCCAAAAAAACGGTCAAGATGCAAATCCAACCGGAAGAACCTGCCATTCCAGACATGCACCGTGTCGTAGGTTGCGTCGGAGTGCAGGAAACCCCAATCAAGTACGGAGATCTTGGCCTCGGACATCGGCAGGTATTGCCCGTCCATGAACGCAATCCCGTGCGGATAGCGCCGTCGATCAACGTAATGCGCGTCGATAGTTGGAAGCGCAGATGAAAGCTGTGTCATAGTGGGCGCCATTCTTTTTTCTTTAAACTGATATACTTTGCTTTCCCCGCGTCGAAGGGTTGGCTACTCACGCCGTCCTGACGCGGGATCGATTGCGTCCCTCTAGATTGCACAGTTGATCAGGCAAAAAAGCTCAATTTGATGCTGGACGCGCAATGGTGGTTTCAAAAAACCGCTTGGATTGACGGTTTAACCGCGACCCACCCGACACTAAGTCATAACCCGAGGTTCGAACTTGACACGATCAAGCGAAATCATGCTCCGGAATTTTCGGACATTGGGGTTAGTGTAGAGCTTCGTCTTGACGAAAACGTCAAAGGCTTCGACGTCCTCAACGGCGACAATCAGTACAAAATCGGCGTCGCCCGTAACCATGTAGCACTGGGTAACCTCTTTGGCCGCGCGCATCGCGCGCTTGAATTCATCGACAAGGTCAAGACGCTCACGATCAAGCTCTACCGTGACCACAACGGTAAGCGATTTGCCAAGAGCCTTGGGATCCACCAGTGAGATGTCCGCAACAATCACGCCATCGTTACGCAGTTTGTTCACTCGTCGCATGCACGACGCAGCCGAAGAACCAACCAATTCCGCCAGTTCCGCAAAGGAAAGCCGATTGTTCTTCTGTAGAGCCGTCAGGATCCTTCGATCTAGGTCATCCATGGAATCATGTCTGCAGTGATTGCAATTTCAATTATCGTCGTGAGCTGCGCTATATTCGATTGCATTTTGCCGTAAAGATTGAAATGCGGAAATCAATATCCACTTGCAAGTGGCGAGAATCAACTGCCGTCCACCGGACCCGTCAAGGGAGCCCATCTATCGGCACCGCAAAGCCCCCCGTTAAAATGAGCACACTTGAGAATGCGAACGGCCAGACCCTGCTCCTTCAGACGTCGCGCCAGCAGTGGCCAGAGGGTCACCCTCGAGTTAGAACACTTAGACTGGAGCAGCCAGAGTGGGCTAGGTGACGCGCATCGTTCCGCTGAGTGCGTCGCGCTCGTCTGGTGCAGCGTGCGCGCGCCATTCGATGCGATCAGGGAAAAGCGCGAAGACGCCCGTAGCGAGGGTATGGATGTTGTCGTCGCATTTCCGGTCTGTGTCGCGGTAGATCGGGGCGCTCTCTTCGAAGAGCACCGCCTCCGCGCCACCCACGAGCGCACCTTCCGCAATCATCCGGTCTGCCGTTTCCTGCCGGTTACGAGATGACTGGGTAATCGTCTGCTCCAGCCCGTCGAATTCACTGAAGAGCAGGTGGTTGGCATGGGCTCGAGGCGACGCGACCTCTCGAACAGCAAAACCGGAGGCGGGCGCCTCCACCGAGAGGAGCCGGCGTGTCTTCGCCTCGCCGAGATTGTGATGGAAGCCACTCGCGCGGTCCTTGCGCTTCAGGATGTCAACCGCTTCGTCAAGACTTCTCGCATCGAGGATCGCGCGGCAGATGATCTGCCGCGGCACGCCAGGCTGAAGATCGTGGGCGCTGATATTGTTGACGGTCTGGACGATCCCAGCCTCGTTCAGTCCGAACGTGTGCCCCTGCACCATGCCGGGGTACATGAAGCAACTCCATGCCGGGCCCTCATCCGGCTCGACTTCGACCCAGAGACAGGCGCCGAGAATTTCTGCCGCGCCGTCGTCATTGTGGGCAATAATCGCCGGGCCATCACCTTCCCCGGGAATCATGAGCGAGGTGCAGCCTGTGGCAGCGAGAGCTTTCGTTGCCGGGGAGATGCCTTCGGGTAGGCGTAGGTCGCCACGGCAGTTCCAAAGGAAGACGTCTTCAAAATCCTGCCCTGCACCCTGGGCGATCCCCTCGATCTCGCGCACATAGCGCGGATACGCGGCGCGCGCCGCGGATTCCAATGTCTTCAGATGGTCGGATCCGCGCCAGCGTGCGTTCAGCGCCCGATAATATTCTGTGCGCAGGACCCCTTCGCTGAAGCCGGAGGCGCTGGCCCGCCCGAGCGCGAAGCCTATGGAGAAGGCATCGCCCTTGGCGCATACACGGGTGATAGTATTTCTGGACATGCGGGGCCTCTGCTTCACTGTGGGGTGCCGTCAAGATAGGATGACCAGCCCGAGGGCAGGCTCGCGCCAAAGGCGGCGGCAAGCACGAGCGAGGCCGCGGCGAAACCCGCGCTTCCAGGAGGCCGAAGCGGGACATCGGTTTTCATGTTGTGGCTCGCCGGTGCGGCTTCAATCACTGGCGTGGACTAGCGAGGGCGAGGTAAGCGCATTCATATTCATCGTTTGCTATTGGTTGGATCGGTTGAGGCTCGCCTTCAACTCCCGCCTCCTGGCATGCAGCACTGGCTCCGTATACCCGCTCGGCTGCTTGCGCCCCGTGAAGATCAGATCCCTCGCCGCAGCGAACGCGATAGAATTGTCGAAGTCCGATGCCATCGGCCGGTAGAGCGGGTCGCCGGCGTTCTGCTGATCGACGACCGCAGCCATGCGCTTCAACGTCTCCATCACCTGGTCGCGCGCGCAAACCCCGTGATGCAGCCAGTTCGCGATGTGCTGCGAGGAAGTGCGTAGCGTGGCGCGGTCCTCCATCAGCGCGACGTCGTCGATGTCGGGCACCTTGGAGCAGCCGACGCCCTGGTCGATCCAGCGCACAACATAGCCGAGGATGCCCTGGCAGTTGTTGTCGAGCTCCTTCTGCATATCTTCCGGTGCCCAATTGGGCCGCACCGCTACCGGGATGGAAAGGATATCGTCCAGACTGGCGTGCGGACGGCTCTTCACGCTCTCCTGCACCGCATGTACATCGACGCGGTGATAATGCGTGGCGTGGAGAGTCGCCGCCGTCGGCGACGGCACCCACGCCGTGTTGGCGCCGGCCTTCGGATGCCCGATCTTCTGCTCCAGCATGGCCGCCATCAGTTCGGGCATCGCCCACATGCCCTTGCCGATTTGAGCGCGCCCCGCGAGCCCGCAGGCCAGGCCGACGTCCACATTCCAGTTCTCGTAGGCCGCGATCCAGGTCGACTGCTTCATGTCGCCCTTGCGGATCATCGGCCCCGCTTCCATGGAAGTGTGGATCTCGTCGCCGGTGCGGTCCAGGAAGCCGGTATTAATGAACACCACGCGTTCGCGGGCGGCGCGGATGCACTCCTTGAGGTTCACCGTGGTGCGGCGCTCCTCGTCCATGATGCCCATTTTGAGCGTGTTGGCCGGAAGCCCAAGCGCCAGCTCGACCCGGCGGAAGAGGACGACCGCGAAGGCGACCTCCTCGGGTCCGTGCATCTTCGGCTTCACGATATAGACTGAGCCCGCTGGCGAATTTGCCCGCCGGCCATTCAGGCCAACATCGTGCAGCGCGATCATCGCGGTGATCATGGCATCCATGATGCCTTCCGGCACCTCATTGCCGTCGCGGTCGAGGATCGCCGGACTGGTCATCACGTGCCCCACATTTCTCACAAGCATCAGCGCGCGGGCGCGCAGGCGAAAGATCGATCCGTCGGGCGCGATGAACTCTCTGTCGGGGTTGAGGCTGCGTACAAAGGTCTTGCCTCCCTTGGAAATCTCCTCCAACAGGTCGCCGTTCATCAGGCCCAGCCAGTTTCGATAAACCATCACCTTGTCCTCGGCGTCGACCGCCGCGACCGAGTCCTCGCAATCCATGATCGTTGTGATCGCCGATTCCAGCCAGACGTCCGAAATATCGGCAACGTCCGACTGGCCGATGGCAGACGTCGGGTCGATCCGCACCTCGATATGGATGCCGTTGTTGCGCAGCAGGAAGTGCGTGGGCTTATGCGGCGCGCCGAGATAGCCGGCAAACTGATCCGGCCGCTTCAGGCCGATCATGCTGCCATGCGCGGTCTTGACGCGCAGCACCGCTTCCTCGACGGAAAAGCTGCGGGCGTCGCTCCAGCTTGCTCCGGCGAGCGGTACGGCATCGTCCAGCAGCTTGCGCGCCCAGCCGATTACCCGCTCGCCGCGCGCGGGATTGTAGCGCGGCCCGCGCTCGGCGCCTTGCGCCCCTGAAACGGCGTCGGTGCCGTAGAGCGCATCGTAGAGCGAGCCCCATCGCGCATTGGCCGCGTTCAGGGCGTAGCGCGCGTTCATCACCGGCACAACGAGCTGCGGTCCGGCGATCGTGGTGATCTCCGGGTCCACATTGGCTGTGGCGACTAGGAAGTCCGGTCCTTCCTTCACGAGATAACCGATCTCCTCGAGGAAAGCCTTGTAGGATTGCAGAGCGGCATGGGAGCCGTGGCGGCGATGCCACTTGTCTATGGCCTCTTGGATCTCGTCGCGCTTGCGCAGCAATGCCCGGTTTGTGGGTGCAAGATCGTGCACGATGGCCGAAAAGGCCGCCCAAAATTCCGACTTGCGGATGCCGGTTCCCGGCAGCGCCTCGTCCACCACGAAGTCGTAGAGGTTCCTGTCGATCTTCAGCCCCGCGGCTTCGATGCGGCCGGCGTTTAACTGCTGAATGTCCACCTTATCCTCCCTTATGCCGCCAGATGATCGAGGACAGGAAGATCCTTTGCGACGGTCTCAGCCAACATGGCTGATGTCGCGGCAGATAGTGTCCAGCCAAGGTGCCCGTGCCCGGTGTTATAGTAGACGCCCGGAGCCTTACCTTTGCCGACACGCGGCATCATGTTCGGCATCATTGGACGGAGGCCAGCCCACGGCACGATGCGGTTCGTGTTGACGCCGGGGAACAGCTGCCGCGTCCAGTCTACCAGAGGCCTTACGCGGTCTTCCCTTATGTCACGGTTCTGGCCATTGAACTCTGCGGTCCCGGCCACTCGGAAGCGCGCTTCACCAAGCCGGCTGGTGACGATTTTGGCACGGTCATCGAGGATGCTCACCCAAGGAGCGGCTTCCTGGGCCGCGTTGTCTTCCAGCTGGACCGTGATTGAGTAGCCCTTGACGGGATAAATGTTGAGGCGATCCCCCAACATCGCCGCGAAGTCACGGCTATTCGAGCCCGCGCAAACGACGATCGCGTCGGCCTCGATAACCTGAGCCGGGGAAGCATGGTTAGAGTAGGTCAGCCTCAACCGGTCGCGTCGCTCAATCTTCGTCACCGACGCGTCATAGTGAAAACTTCCACCACGCCGTTCGCACGCGCGGGCTAATCCGGTGGTGTACTTGTGGATGTCGCCTGTTGAGTCCGAAGGTGTGTAGAACCCCCCATAGAAAGCGCCCCGCAAGGCCGGCTCAATGGAAGCGATCTCGCTCACTGTGACCGGTCGCCTGTCCAGGCCTCCTTCGACGAGGAGTTGATTGACTTTCGTAGCGTGGTCGAAGCCCGTCTTATCCCAATAGACATGAAGGATTCCCCGGCGAACGTGATCGAAATCGATACCCTCACGCTCAGCGATCTCAAACATGTGCCTGCGCGCCGCTATCGCCAGCCGGGTGGTAGCAACAGTGTTCTCGCGATACTTGGCGATATGGGATACAAATTCCGCAAGCCAGCTATATTTGTGCCATGTCGGCGCGGGGTTCATGAGGAGTGGCGCGTCGCGCCTTACCATCCACTTGATGCCCTTTAAGATCGTCGACCAGTGGTTCCAGACTTCCGCATTGCTTGCCGACAGCTGGCCGCCGTTTGCAAATGAGGTCTCCATTGCGGCATAGCGCTGACGCTCTAGCGCGGTGACCTCATACCCGTGTTCCAATAGGGCATAGGCTGTCGACACGCCGGTAATGCCGGCACCAATCACAACAATCTTAGGCATTTCAGTCTCCAGACAGGACAACGGGTTCGGGTCAGTCGGTCCGTGTTCCTTCCCCAAATCTGTTCCCTGTAGAGAGTTTAACCGGAGCGGCCCGGCTTCCCTTCGGTGGACGCTGACGGCGTCTCTCTCCAGATTGTTCGGCAGTACGGTCGCTTGTACCTGAGTGTTTCCTTGGGGGTTGCTCCTTGGGTGTCGGCAGCGTGCCGATCTCTCCCATACTGCGATATTGAACGGTTCCGTTTATAGCTCTGTCCAACGACGGTTGCCGCCCAGCTATCCCTCATTCGTGAAACAGGTCCATCTTTTTTGACGGCGCGCTGAAACGCGCGAACCAAGAATGCCCCTTTTTCTTCGGCAACAACAAATGGGTCACTTGAGCACCTCATGGAAGCACATTTGAGAACTCGAGGTGAACCGCCCCGGGTTGATCGGAGGCTCCAACTCCTGAGAAGGTGGAGCCATGACAAGCAAGACGACCAACAAGTTCTCTCCCGAGGTCCGAGCCCGTGCGG
>NZ_JAMYPH010000041.1:0-21405 GCF_040320265.1 Mesorhizobium sp. M0751 | reverse complement strand
TTTGGTCTCAGCGTGATCGCCTCAGCTTAAGCCAATCAAATCTAAAGACGTTCTGTGGCGGTTATGCTCGCAAGATTTTTGTTATTGGCAGACCGTGACATCGGGTTTTGTTGCAACGGCTGAATAGGGGCGCAGAGAGGCCCGATGCGAAGGTCAATAAGACGGCGAGGATTTCGAACTGCTCGGCCAGGGTTTGATTCGGATTGAAGGCGTACTCGCTTGCGCATCATGTGGATCATTTCGATGCCGGAAAGGATGGTGGTGGCGGTGGCCATCGATTTGAAGCCGAGCATCGGCAGGACTCGGCGCTTGATGCGCCGATGGTCCTGCTCGATCCGATTGTTCAAATACTGGCTCCGGCGGATGCTGATCGGCTTCAACCGGCGCCGGGCGCGATCCTGCAAGCGATTTGTAGTGTCGCAGGAAACGATCGCCTCGTGGTTGGTCTGGCTCCCGCGGATGACGACGCGATCGGGTCGGCCATGACGCTCCATTCCGGCCCCGAATGGACGTCGCTGAGCCGCCTGCAGGAGCGGACGCCACAAACCCAATTGGTGTCAAGCGGGGTGAGTCCAGCTTTGGCGATGCTGAGCTAGCTGATTTTTCGCCGCGGGGGGGGTGATTGATCAGCGTCGCCAATACGGAGTTTGACGCCTCGGCAAGTGCGAGCGCAGTCACCCACAGGGGCCGGCCGCCCAGAGTATGCCCCACTCCTTGTCAGAGATATGGAATCGAACGAGCGTTGTCGGAAGCAGCCGTTGGAGCTAGCTCTTTCAGCGACCGCTGGATGTCGATAGCGAATTAAGTTGTCCGGTTTAGGTAGCACACGAGTTGTCCGCTGCTTCTGGTTTTGTTCTGCTGGCCGCCGAGCGGGTTCAAGCGGCTTTTCGTGTCTGTACGGCTATTCCATTGTGGTCGTAGCGGCCCAGACAGCGAGGCCCGTGGAAGATTGCATAGGCGCCGTCATGATAGCGGCGCACCTTGACTGTCGCCTTGACGAAATGGGGCGCAGCGGGCTTTCGGGAATTTGCAGCTTCAGCCGATTGAACGAGACATAATTGTCGTTGCCGACCTGGCGCTCCTCCTGAATGCACCGGATCTCGCCCAGATCGACGCCGGGAATGGCGACGAAGGCTGAGCCTTCCTGTTCGGGCTTGACGGCGAAGCGCTTGTTGTGGGCCGGAATATAAACGTCGCGCAGAAAGCTGTTGGCCTCCTCTATGGTGGCGATCCCGGCCAACGCCAGCTCTTTCGTCAGCCGGTCTTGCAAGGTTTGGAAAACCCGCTCCGAACGACCGCGTGCCTGCGGCGAATAGGCCGCGATATGCTCGACGCCAAGGTGAGCCAACGCGCGACCGACCTGGGTCAGGTTTGTCCTGTCGATTTTTCCACCAGCCTGCGGCGTATAGAAATAGTGGCTGCCTCGATCCGTATAGAGGCTCAACGCCAGACCATGGCCGCCAAACACCTCCTCCAAAGCCCGAAACGTCGAAGCCGTCCCTTCTTCCTCGGTCAGAAAGCCCGAATAGATGGTGTTCGTCGCATCGTCCATCGTGACGATGAGGTCGAGCGCCGGTTGGCCGCCGAGCCAGATGTGGCGCGAGCCATCCTGATGCAGCATCATCCCCGGCAAGGGTCGGCGCGGCCGCTTGCGCCGGTGTGCTCCACGCCGGGATGCCTTGGTCAAAAGGCCTTTCGAATGCAGGAACGCCTTCGTCCAGGTGTAACTCCAGCTGAACCGATGATCGCGCACCAGAAGTTCGTGGAAATGCTTGGCCGTGAACCCGCTGTAGCGCGTCCGGTAGAGTGTCTCGACCTCAAACTCCCGGTCCAGCGGAACCCGTTTGCCAGACGCCTTCAAGACGCCGGTCCAATAAGCCGGCCTCCCCAGCCTCTTCATACCGGCAGCACCAGCGCCGGAAGGTTCGCTCGCTCAGACCCAGCAACTGCGCAGCCTCCATCTGGTTGAACTCCAAAGCCTCATAGCGGCTCAATACGTCTCGGAACTTGATCATTCGCACACCTTGATTGGCTTCCGACCGGCGCATCCTGACCCCGTTTAAAAGGTCAAGACTTACCGGACAGATCGTGTGCTACCTAAACCGGACATATCGTGTGCTACCGACATTCAGCGACCGCTGGATTGACGCTCTTGATGGTTAGCCGTATACTAAATGGAGTTCTTCCTATAGTCCGTGTCCTGATCAGCCTTAGCTGCGCTGATTAGACGTAATGAGGACCGCGTTGACAAGCACCGATGAATTGGTCCGCCGCCTAAATCAGGGGAGCCGATTTCGCATCCAGCATAATGACAGAGGCGACACCCCTAATGTCTATCGCGTCCTGCCTCCACCAGAGAACGGCTCAGGACAGATCGACGCTTATTTTGACTATCAAAACCCCTGCCTGACAATTCGGAAGGTCCAGGCAAGGGAGGAGTTCTTCGACGACGAGCCGGGCCTCGGGCGTCTGGTGTTTCTACTCCACCTGTCTGGGTCGCGGCGGATCGAGCTTGGCTACGCGCACCAGTATGAGTTGTCCAGGCCGACGCTCGCCGTGTTTTACCAGCCGATAGGACTTGACAAGCGAAGCGTTTGGAAACGCGGAGCCAACGAATTGTCATTGTCCGTCGGCATTTGGCCAGAGCGGTTGACGGAGCTGTTTGGCTTTTATCCAATTTGCTTGCCGAGCTTCTCGGACCTTGGCGGCGACAAGGGTGAGGCGTTCTGGTATTCTCGTCCGCTTCCCTATTCACTTATGTCCGCGGCCGAGCAAGTACTTCATCCTGGCATTCATCCATTGCTCTCCAGGAGCTATCTTTCGGCCAAATCCCAGGAACTACTTTGCCTTGGCCTGAACACACTGCTATCCGACGGCGAGTTTCTCTCCCGTACCGACCTAGCTGCGTGTCGCGTCGAACACGTCAAGACGATTGTAGACGCAAGCCTCAAGAACCCGCCGCCGCTGTCGGAGCTTGCGACGGCGTTAGGCGTATCCGCTGAGGATCTGTCGGAAGACATTCGGAGCGAAATGGGCGTTAGCTATGTTCAATACATTACCGAGCGGAGAATGAAGCGGGCGATGATGATGCTGGAGGGGCGCGGAATGCCTCTCAAGCAGGTCGCCTACGAGATTGGATACGCTCACACCTCCAACTTCTGCACCGCCTTCAAGCGCCGTTTTGGAGCTACGCCAAAGGACACCCGCGAGCGGTAAGCACCGAATCGTCCTAGATTCATCGCTATGGCGCTGATAGTATAGCGCGATGAGACAGAGCGCCTGGACGAAGCTGTCAACGACCAATATCTGGAGAGCCGTCTTGTCGGGTTGGTCATGCGCACTGCGGACGGGAATCTGCTGACCATGGTGGGAAGCCATCTAGTTCCGGCAAGAAGCTGCTCGGCGGATTCGTCCATTGTCTGCTTTTTCAAACCCAATAGCTTTTCCGCTGCATTTTCGCTGGTAGCCGCCAGGATCGCTTCGGACCGAAGCGGAGCGGCATCAGCAATCAAATGTCGGGATCGGTACCATTCCAGCTGATGAAGCTGACGGCACCAATTGGCTCAATCGGTCGCCTTAGTTTCCGCGCCAAATGGGGCTTCGTTTCTCGGAAAACGCAATCGCGCCTTCGGCGGCGTCCCTGGATGCAATCATGTCACGCAAGACCTTGTCGTTTAGTGCCCAAAGGTCTTGCTGATTGCGCCGCGCGGCCTTGGCCAACGTCAAGCCGTTCTGAATTGAAAGTGGTGCGTTTCGACCAATCGCCTGGGCCAAGATCATCGCAGCCTCGATCAGATTAGACTCAGTTGTCATGCGATTGACGAGGCCCAGCCCCAGCGCTCGTTTCGCGTCAAAAATTTCGCCCGTGAGCAAGATTTCGTTGGCAATCGCGGGTGGCAGTATCTCGCCCAGTCGGATTGCCCCTCCACCGCCTGCCACGAGCCCCCGTTTTGCTTCCGGAAGACCGAACAAACAGCCTTCAGCAGATACAACCAGATCGCAGGCCAACATGAGCTCAAACCCACCCGCGACAGCCGCGCCGTGCACGGCGGCAATGAGTGGCTTCGTTCGCTGCCTGCTGACGAAGCCGCCAAAGCGACCTTCGCCGAAAAGAATTTGTTCCGCTTGCCCATTGACGAACGCCCGCAAATCCATGCCGGAACAAAAGACAGGGCCATTTCCGCGCAGGACACCGACCGCGAGTCCGGCATCGCTTTCAAGTTGGTTTACCGCGCCGCGCAAAAGCTGACAAGTATTTGCGTCGACCGCATTACGTCGATCCGGCCTGTTCAATGAAATTACCGCAACATTTCCACGTGCTTCGAACAGAACGGGCTCGCTGCTTGGCATATCATCCATCTCTTACCTCATTGGCTTTTCTTATTTGCGCGAAACTCCACCGAGGTGCCGCTCGGCGCTGAAAATCGGTTCGCCCTGCCGCGGAGCGGCGAAGGCGATCAACCATGTTGCGAGTACGCAAGTTTCTGAACACGTCCAGAGACTCGGGAGTGCGTCCTTGTTGCTGACTGGGCGCCCATGGACGACATCAAGCACGGCCAGCTCGGCGATCTTGCCGGATCTTGTGCGTGGAATGTCTGCCACCGCAACGATCTTCGATCGTACGTGGCGCGGGCTGCAGCCGGCTCGAATCTTGGCCCCTATCCGCGTTTCAAGGGTTTCGGTAAGCACGTTGGAAGCAAGTCGCACGATCAGCACAACGCGCACGTCGTCGTCAAAGGTCTGGCCGATGCAGAGCCCCTCGGATAGTTCCGGCATGTGTTCAACCTGGTTGTGGATTTCGGCCGTACCGATGCGCGCACCTCCCGGGTTCAGCGTTGCGTCGAAGCGACGTGGATGATCAAGCCGCCGCGGACACTCCATTCGGCTACACCAGACATTCTTGAAACGGTCGAAACAGGTTGTGCGGCACTTTTGGCCCTCCGGAAACCGCACGCGCCTTCTTGGCAAAAGCGCTAAGTGGTTCGGAGGTGTCGGTTTCCATAACGGCCGTTCGACTTGCATACGGCTCTCGTGGAGGTGTTCGACAACCCTGGCGTCTTGTGCGGAATGTCGGTCTCTAACTTGCACAGGTCTGTCCAGGTTATGGGTAGGCCGCGCAGTGCCTCGTTGCTGGCCCGTCTGCTTCTCGGCTCAGGTCGTACCAATCGCCCAAGGGGCGGGGCGCCTTGTCAGGAAAGCCTCGATGCCGAGCATGGCCTCACGGGCCTCCCAGATGTCGGCAAGACGGCGGATTGTGTCGTCGATGACGCTGTCATCAATGGGCGGTCCCAACGTTCGCGCCAGAGCCTTTGCAGCAGCCACGGCACCCGGTGCGGCAGAAAGGTACGGGATCACCTCGGATTCCACTGCGGCATCGAGCTCGGACGGCGGCACGACCCTTGTGGTGAGCCCGATCGCCGTGGCCTCTTGTGCTCCAAATACTCGCCCCGACATGAAAAAACGCCTGGCCATGCCCTCGCCCAAGCGAGCGATGACATACGGTCCAATTGTTGCGGGGATCAAGCCCAGACGGGTCTCGGTCAGTCCGAATTTGGCCCCGTCATCCGAAACGACGACGTCGCAAACACAAAGCAAACCCACGCCGCCGCCGAATGCTCCGCCTTGGACTCGCCCGATCAGCGGCACCGGCAAAGTGTTCAGGGCATGGAGCATCCGAGCCAGAGTGCGCGCCTCTCGCATCCGCGTCTCACGATCTGCAGCAATCTGGGCCTTCATCCACTCCAGATCGCCCCCGGCGCAAAATACGTTGCCTGCCCCGGAAAGGATCACCGAGCGGACATCGGGTGTGTCAGCCAGCCTTCGACAGAAATCGGTAATCTCCGCAATCATCTCACCAGACATCGCGTTTCGCTTGTCGGGTCTGTTCAAGTCGAGACGAACGACGTTGCGTTCGTCCCGAGTGACGGAAATAGTAGAATAGGTGCTCATGCTACCTCCCGCAGTGATCGAGCGAAGCGCGCTGCCTCTCGCAGTTGGATGGCATCGACGTCTGTTTCAAAGCCTCGTTCCGTAAGCCGCTGCAACACGGCCTCGGTCGCAACATTGCCCTTTGCTCCAGGAGCGAATGGACACCCACCGATGCCGCCTACGGCCGCATCGAAGGTCCTCACACCGTAATCCAAACAGACGTCGACGTTGTCCAGTGCACGGCCGTTGGTATCGTGGAAATGCCCTGCGAGCATGCTCGGCGCCGTTTCGGCGAGAACCGCCTGAAGCATCCGGTCGACGGTCTCCGGTTGTCCTGCGCCGATCGTATCGCCTAAGCTGATTTGATAGCATCCAAGTTCGAGAAGCCCTTCCACGACACCGGCGACACGGGAGGGCGAGACCGGGCCCTCAAAAGGACAGTCAGTGACGCATGACACATAGCCGCGGACTGGCACCTTTGCGTCTTGCGCGGCCTGAATGACAGGGTGGAATCGGACAAGGCTCTCGCCGATGGAGCAGTTTATGTTTCTCCGGCTGAAACTCTCCGACGCCGACGCAAATACTGCGATCTCATCGGCGCCGGCTGAAAGAGCCGCATCAACGCCTTGCCTGTTGGGTACAAGTGCCGCGTAGATGACCCCAGTCCTGCGCTCGATACCCGTCAATACGTCCATGGCATCGGCCATCTGTGGAACCCATTTCGGGTTTACGAAACTTGTCACCTCGATCTTGCGAAGCCCGGCTTGGGAGAGAAGATCGACTAGTCTTATCTTGTCGGCGGTTGAAACAAGCCGCGGCTCGTTCTGCAGACCGTCGCGCGGTCCGACCTCGAAGATCAGCGCTCGCTCACCCATTGATCTTTGCCCTCTCGTTCGCTGCCTCATCCTCGGCCATCTTGCGCAGACTTCGGCGGATTATCTTGCCGGTTGTAGTCATCGGCATCTCGTCAATGAACCGAACCACACGCGGATATTCATGTGCCGCAAGGCGAGATTTGACGAAATTTGCCACTTCTTCGGCGAGCGCGTCGGAGGGAGCGTACCCGTCCTTGAGCACCACATATGCCGCCACGATGGCACCGCGAAGCGCATCGGGTTTTCCAACCACGCCTGCAAGACGCACGGCACGGTGGGCGAGCAGGCAGTCTTCAATTTCTGCCGGCCCGATCCGGTAGCCGGCCGAGCCGATCACATCGTCGTCGCGTCCCAGAAAGCGAAGCCGTCCTTTCCGATCGCGAATGCCGCGATCACCAGTCAGAAGCCATTTTCCATCAGGACCTTCGACAAATTTTTCGCGCGTGGCGTCCGCGTTGTTCCAATAGCCGATGAACATCACCGGGTCTGGCGCAAGGACCGCTATGGCACCCTCGGTCTCATCCGGTTGCCGGATACCTGAGATGGAATCGACCACGTCCACAACGTGACCCGGTACCGGGCGGCCCATCGTGCCCGGCAAGGGAGCCTCGATGGCCGCGCAGGAGGAGACCACCATGTTGCATTCTGTCTGGCCATAGAACTCATTGATTGTGACGCCGAAGGCCTCTCTGCCCCAATCGATGAGCTGTTCGCCCAGCGTCTCGCCGCCGCTCGCCACCGAACGAAGCCGAACGCCAAGCCTTTCGGCACCTGGGAGGAGCTTCATCATTTTCAGGGCGGTGGGCGGTAGAAAGGCGTTGCGGATCTGGAAGGTCTTGATGAGATCAAAGGCTGCTTCGGGGGTGAACTTGGCGAACCGGCATGCCACAACGGCGATGCCATGATGAAGCGCGGGCATCAGAACGTCGAGCAGACCACCGATCCAGGCCCAGTCCGCCGGCGTCCAGAACCGATCTCCATCATGCGGTAGGAAATCGTGGCTGATCTCAACGCCGGGCAAGTGTCCGAGCAACACCCTGTGAGCATGAAGAGCGCCCTTGGGATTGCCGGTGGTACCGGAGGTATAGATCAGGATTGCCGGATCGTCGGCCAGTGTCCGCACCGGCGTGAAGACGTCGGACGCGGCGTCAGATATGCCAGAAAAGCTCTCGGCCGGGCCGAGAGCGCCGTCGACGCAGACGATCAATTCCAGTGCCGGCAGCTGGTCGAGCAACGGCTTGAGTTTTTCAACTCCGGAAGCATCGGTCACCACCGCCTTCGCACCGGAATCTGCAAGGCGGTGCAAGAGAGCGTCCGGACCAAACAATGTGAAGAGGGGGATCGAGACGCAGCCCATCTTCGCCAATGCGATATGGGCCACCGCCGTTTCGATGCGCTGTGGCAGGAGAACGCCCACCCGATCGCCGATTTCCTTGAGCCGACCAACGCCACGTACCGAAAGTGCGTTGGCCAGTCGATTCGACATCGTTTTCAGATCTGCGAAACTGTACCTGCGGCTTGCCCCTCCGGGTTCGACGTCGATCACTGCCAATCGAGCAGGCTCCAGATCCACCCATCGATCGCATACGTCAACGCCAATGTTATAATACTCAGGAATTTGCCACTGAAACGAGCTTCGTACCTGATCAAATGTTTTCCCGTGCTCAAGCATTACTTTTCCTCCGGCTCAAGCTTGAGAAGAACGGCGCCATCCTGGACCTGTTCGCCGGATGACACGAGGACCTCGGCCACAACACCGTCTCTCGGCGCTGGCAAAGTCTGCTCCATTTTCATGGCCTCCATGACGATGAGCGGGTCGCCTCTTGCAACAATGTCGCCGGACTTGACCGCCACTTTGGTGACGACTCCAGGCATCAGGGCGACGATTGCGTCGCCGCCCGTCGGGTCATCGTCAGATGATAGCAGCCGGTCAGGCAAATTGAAGCGAACGGTCCTGCCGTCCTGAAAGATCAGAACGTCCTTGTCAGAACGGGAGAACGCAAAGCGAGTGCGCCCGCCTCCGGTGTCGGCAAGATAGGTTTCTTGCCCGGATTGGCGGATCAGTATCACCAGAGCCTCGGTCCCACCCTCAACGCGATACTTTCCAGGGCCGAGAATGGTAATGTTTCGCGCGAAGATCTTCCCGTCGCGTTCAACTTCCGTGAACAGATGGGTCGGCTGCCACTGGCTCCATCCTGGCAGGCGCTCCCAGGGATCATCACCCAGCCGTATGCCAATCAGCCCGAAGCCGACGAGGCCTGCCAACGCGACGCAAAGCTCGGAGGTCTCGGCCGCGCTTGTCAGGTCATCGAGATGTCGGGCGATGACTCCGGTGTCCACGGCCCCGGCGCGAAAGACCTCGTGATCGACAAGCTTCGAGAGGAACTCGACGTTGGTTGTCGCGCCAGAGATCCAGCAATTCGCGAGTGCGGTCGACAGCAAGCGCAGTGCCGCGCTTCTATCCGGCCCGTGGGCAATGATCTTTGCGACCATTGGGTCGTAGAAGGGCGTGATAGTGTCGCCTTGGCGTACACCGCTATCGACGCGCACTGGGCCCCGGTCGAATTGCGTGGACGGCGGAAACGATAAGTACTCAAGGCGGCCCGTTGCAGGCAGGAAGCCTTTGTCGACATCCTCGGCGTAAAGCCGGGCTTCGACCGCCCAGCCATTGATCTTGAGATCCTGCTGGGCAAACGGCAGCGGTTCGCCAGATGCCACGGCCAGCTGCAGGGCTACAAAATCGAGGCCGGTTATGGCTTCCGAAACCGGATGCTCCACTTGCAGCCGGGTGTTCATTTCCATGAACCAGAAGCCGTCCTCGCGCAGGCCCCGCGAGCCGTCGGCGATGAACTCGACCGTTCCGGCACCGCGATAGCCAATCGCTCTCGCGACCTCCACCGCAGCGCGCCCCATGGCGGCGCGTACCGCCTCTGTCATTCCCGGCGCGGGAGCTTCCTCGATCACCTTTTGATGTCGCCGCTGCAACGAGCAGTCGCGCTCGAACAGGTGGACGACGTTGCCATGGGCGTCGGCAAACACCTGAATTTCGACATGGCGCGGCTTGGCGACGTACTTCTCGATCAGGCAGTTCGGATCGCCAAAGCTTGCGGCGGCTTCACGCTGAGCACTGCTCAACGACGTATGGAAATCGTCGGGATGCTCGACAAGGCGCATGCCTTTGCCGCCACCACCGGCGCGGGCCTTGATCAGGATCGGATAGCCGATCGCCTGCGCCTGCGCGGCCAGGAAATCAGGGGCCTGTTCGCCGCCATGATAACCGGGAACGATCGGAACGCCGGCTTCGGCCATGAGTTGCTTGGCGGCGTCTTTCAATCCCATGGCACGAATTGCGGACGGCGGCGGTCCGATGAAAACGATACCGGCGGCTTCGACCGCCTCCACGAACTCGGGATTCTCGGACAAGAATCCGTAACCGGGATGGATGGCTTCCGCGCCCCTCGCGACAGCAGCCTCGACAATGCGATCGGCCCGCAAATAGCTTTCCGAGACCGGCGCAGGCCCCAGACGGACCGCCTCATCCCCCATTGCCACATGTTTCGCGTCGGCGTCCGCATCCGAGTAGACAACGACAGTCGATATTCCCAGCTTTCGACAGGAAGTAATGACCCGGCAGGCAATCTCGCCGCGATTGGCTATGAGGATTTTTCTGAACATCAGGCCGCCCTCACATCCGGAATACGCCAAACCGCGTTGGCTCAATCGGCGCGTTCATTGCGGCCGAAAGGCTAAGCGCGAGCACATCGCGGGACTTGCGCGGATCGATTATGCCGTCGTCCCAAAGTCTGGCTGAAGCGTAAAGTGGATGGCTTTGCGTCTCGAACATGCTGATCGTCGGCTGCTTGAATGCCGCTTCCTGCTCAGCGCTCCAGCTTTGCCCGGACCGTTCGATTGCATCTCGACGCACCGTTGCAAGCACTCCCGCGGCCTGTTCACCGCCCATGACCGCTATACGGCTGTTGGGCCAGGTCCAAAGGAAACGCGGCGAATAGGCGCGGCCGCACATTCCGTAGTTGCCAGCGCCAAACGAGGCCCCCACCAGCAAGGTTATCTTGGGGACGGACGTCGTGGCCACTGCCGTCACGAGCTTGGCGCCATCTTTTGCGATGCCACCGGTCTCGTACCTCCGTCCGACCATGAAACCGGTGATGTTTTGCAGAAAGATAAGTGGTATGTTGCGCTGGGAGCAAAGCTCGACAAAGTGAGCCCCCTTGACGGCGGCTTCGGAAAAGAGGACGCCGTTGTTGGCAATGATGCCGATAGGAATCCCCATGACATGGGCGAACCCGCATACCAAAGTGGGCCCGTAGCGGGACTTGAATTCATCGAGAAAGGATCTGTCTACCAGCCGGGCTATGACCTCCCGAATGTCGTAAGGTGTCTTCGGGTCGGCTGGGACCACGCCCGGGATTTCATCCGGATCGTACTTCGGGTCTTCGGGCGCAATAAGTGCCACGGGCGCGGTCTTGGTTCGATTGAGATTCGCGATCGCTCTCCGTGCGAGGGTAATGGCATGCGCATCATCGCGTGCCAAATAGTCGGCGACACCGGACAAGCGGGTGTGGACATCACCGCCGCCGAGATCTTCCGCCGTAACAACTTCGCCGGTCGCCGCCTTCACGAGCGGTGGGCCGGCCAGAAAGATTGTGCCCTGACTGGCGACGATGATGCTGACATCCGACATGGCTGGCACATATGCACCGCCGGCCGTGCAGGAGCCCATCACCACGGCGATCTGCGGAATACCGCGCGCGGACATGTTCGCCTGGTTGTAGAAAATGCGACCGAAGTGATCCTGGTCTGGAAAAACTTCATCCTGGTTGGGCAGGTTCGCGCCGCCCGAATCCACCAGATACATGCAAGGCAGTTGGTTCTGGGAAGCGATCGTCTGAGCCCGTAGATGCTTTTTCACTGTGAGAGGGTAGTATGTGCCGCCTTTGACGGTGGCATCATTGCATACGATCATCGTTTCCATCCCACACACACGTCCGATTCCGGTGATCAGCCCGGCGCAGGGCGAAGCACCATCATAGAGCCCATGCGCTGCGAAGGCGCCGATCTCCAGGAATGGCGATCCCGGATCCAGCAATCGTGCCACGCGATCCCTGGGAAGGATCTTTCCCCGCAAAGCATGACGCTCCCGCGCTGCAGCGCCGCCGCCGGCTGCCGCCAGTTCCGCGGCTGCCGCAATCGGCGCAAGCAGGGCATGGTGGGCTCGCGCATTGTCTTTGAATGCTTGTGAAGTCGCGGCAATTTGCGACCTGATCACGGCCATTTCTTTTTATCCTCCCTCGTTGTCCGAATTCGTAACCCGGCAGGTCCTGATCGAGACGCCTCCAAACTGACAAGCACGTTTCTTGCCAATTGACCTTAAGAGGACAATTACATATTCGATTCAATTACTTAGTTGAAAATCAACTCCGCGCCGATCTGCTCTTGCAGGGTTGCGAATCCAAAATTTGGATCGACTCATCAGAAAATGCCTGCAAATATTGGATTATTCCTTTTGTCCAATTTCTAGAATCTGGACCAGCGATGACTCAATTTGACGTTCACGAGCTTCGTCGTCGCGCGGGCAACTCGTTTTTCGAGATTTTCGAGGAACTCGCCGAAGGGGCGCTTGCAACAGACAAGAACGCGCGAATCGTGTGGATCAACCGGAAGTACCAACGGTTCCTCAATATACCGGACGAAGAGGATTTGATCGGCTGCTATATCGCGGACGTGATTCCGACAAGCCAGATCCCCTACGTTCTCGACACCGGTCGCCCGATCCTGCTGGACATCATGGAGTATGATCAGCGTTGGTGTATTGTTTCGCGTTTTCCTCTGTTTGATGACGCTGGCGAGATCATCGGAGCCTTCGGATTTGTCCTTTACGACAACATCGATGACGTCCTACCGCTCTTTCAAAAAGTGCGGCGTCTGCGTTCGGCGTTGGCCAAGGCGGAATCGAGTCTGAAATCAGAACGGCGCGCGCGCTACTCATTCGGGCAGTTCATAGGGACCACGCCTGGCGCGCTCGAAGTCAAACGCAAGGCACGGGCAGCGGCGAGGGGGGCACTCGCAGTGGTGCTGACTGGGGAAACGGGGACTGGCAAGGAGATTCTCGCTCAGTCGATACACGCGGGTTCCGACCGCGCCGCGGCCAGCTTTGTTGCCATCAACGTCGCTGCGGTTCCGGAGTCTCTGCTGGAAGCAGAGTTCTTCGGAGCGGCGCCCGGCGCCTATACAGGACTTGGCAAGGGCGGGCGGATTGGAAAGATGCAGCTTGCCGACGGCGGCACATTGTTTCTTGATGAAGTTGCGGACATGCCGCTCAATCTTCAAACGAAGTTGTTGCGCGTTCTTCAGGAACGAGAAATTGAACCACTGGGCGGTAATACCATCAAAAAGGTCGATCTCAGGCTGATATGCGCAACTAGTCAAGATCTGGAGCAGCTCGTGCGCGAGGGAAAGTTCCGGGCCGACCTCTACTATCGCATCGCTACCTACTCGATCCACGTACCGCCACTGCGCGAGCGCCTTGACGACCTGGGCGCGATAGCTGAATCAATCGTCGAGGAAATTGCCCACCGTGATGGCTGGGGAAGCATCAACATCAGTGCCGAAGGGCTGGAGTATCTGACGCGCCATAGTTGGCCCGGCAATGTCCGGGAGCTGAGAAATTGCCTCGAACGTGCCGTAGTTGAAAGCGGTGGGGCAGACCTTGAACTTGCACAGCTGAAGGCCGCTCTTCCCCGGCCGACCATCATCGAGCGTTTGGTCAGCACCGGAGAAAATGATCTTCCACCCCTCGCATCCGCCGTGGCCACGCTTGAATCGACGTTGATGCGGCGGGCGCTCGCTTTGTCGGAAAACGACAAGACCATCGCGGCAAATTTGTTAAGAATGCCCAGATCGACCTTTTATCACAAGATGAAAGAGCACAACCTCTAGTCTCTCATGTTCCCTGTCAAGCTTGAGGCAAGAGGAGATCGGCTGTTTGGCAGGTTCTGCGAAGCAGTCGGACCGGCTGAAGCTGCACAGGGCTGGGGGTGGAGCTCAGAGACGACGGTTGATCAGACTCTCATCCGCGGGTTGGATACCGCCTTCCGTGTCTTCGTCTCGGGGCTGTCCTTGGTCTAAAGGGCGGGCGTCGGGCGCATCGGCTCGGCCACATGACTAGCGACGGGAGTTCCCCACCGTGGCCCCACCCCCAACGCTGTGCAGCGGGTTGGGTCGAGACCGCTACGACGGTGCGACCTCCCTGCCGATGGCCCACAGGAAGGCGGCCACCTCACGCGCGATCGCAGCCACGACCACCGGCGGCTTCTTGCCGCTGGCACTGAGGCGACGATAGCGGGCGCAGAGCCGCACCTGCGCCTTCCAGGCGATGTCGCGCACAGCCTTCGGCAGCCCCTCGAGGCGGACCCTCAGGGCCTCGCAGCCGATCGGATCGTCATCCGCCAGGATGGCGTGAACGTCGCCGAGCATTCACGCTGCTTCGGCCGCAACGAGACGGTCTACGATCCCTGGCACTACGTTCCGGTGCTGGCCCGCAAGCCCGGCGCGCTGCGCAACGGTGCGCCGTTCCACGGCTGGACGCTGCCCTCGGCGATGGAGCGGATACGGCGCAAATTGAAGCCGGCCCATGACGGCGATCGGCAGATGGTGGCGATCCTGACCGCGGTTCTCAGCGACGGCATCGACGTGGTGGTGGCGGCCTGCCAGGAAGCGCTCGACCAGAACGTCTGCTCGGCGGCCGTCATCCTCAACATCCTGGCCCGCCGGCGCGATCCGGCGCCGGCAATCACCATCCTCACCCCGGACGCACTCCGCCTGCAGCACGAGCCGCAGGCCGACTGCGCCCGCTACGACAGCCTAAGGAGGGCAAGCTGATGGAACGCACCCAGGTTCTCGACTTGATAGGAACGCTGAAGCTCTATGGCATGCGAAGCGCCTATGACGAGGTCATGGCGACCGCCATCAAGCGCCAGCACGAACCGCCACGGATCGTCGGCGACCTGCTCTCGGCCGACATCTCCGAGAAGCAGGCCCGCTCGATCAAATACCAGCTCACCGTCGCCAAGCTGCCGCTGGCCAAGGATATCGAGGAGTTCGACTTCGACGGAACTCCGGTCAACGAGGCGCTGATCCGCGATCTCGCGAATGGCACCTTCGTTGCCGACCAGCGCAATGCCGTGCTGATCGCCGGCACCGGGACCGGCAAATCGCATCTCGCTATCGGCATCGCCCGTGCTCTTATCCGCAACGGTTCTCGGGGCCGCTACTTCAACGTCGTCGATCTGGTCAATCGGCTCGAGACCGAACACCGCGGCGGCAAACAGGGCCGCATCGCCGACTATCTCACCCGGCTCGACTTCGTCGTGCTCGATGAACTCGGCTATCTACCCTTCGCCCAGGCCGGGGGACAGTTGCTGTTCCACCTGATCAGCCGGCTCTACGAACGCATCTCGATCATCGTCACCACCAACCTGGCCTTCGGCGAATGGCCGTCCGCCTTCGGCGACGCCAAGATGACCACCGCGCTGCTCGACCGGCTCACCCATCACTGCGAGATCATCGAGACCGGCAATGAGTCCTGGCGCTTCAAGAACCGCGCCTGATCGACACGGCAAAGCCGATCCGCGCTCCCCCCTGGGCTGCGCAACCCCGACCAGCTTCGCCCGGCGAGCGCTGCTCGTCGCGCCAAGGCAGGGGGTCAAAATTGGGGTCAGACTCAATCTCGCTGCATGTGAAGGCTGAAGTCGCGATTTTTCCGAGGGGGAATCAGCGCGATGGAACGGAGATCTGGGTCGACGAAACTGGCACCGGCGGGCTTCGTCGTCGAGCATGCGGAGATCGACACGGATTGCGTATTTCTTGACGTGCGGGCTACGGCGCTTTCGGCAACGTGCCCGTGCTGCGGGACCAGTTCACTCCGGACCCAGAGCCGATATCTGCGGCAAGCCGCCGATTTGCCGATCGCCGGTCGGCGGGTTTTCCTGCGGGTGACGGTTCGCCGTTTCTGGTGCGACGCCGTTCTTTGCCGCCGCCGCATTTTTGCCGGACCGTTTGGCCCCGATATTCTGGCTCCGTTGTCGCGAAGGACCGGACGTCTTGAGACGATCGTTCATCACTTGGGGCTCGCGCTTGGCGGCAGGCCGGCTGCGGCCTTTGCGCGGTCAGCGATACGGAACGATTGTCTGCGATCTCGAACGTCGCAGGCCAGTGACATTGCTGCCTGATCGCGAGCAGGCGACATCGCAGGCATGGCTCATGGGCCATCCGTCCATCACGACCGTCGCGCGTGGCCGAGGTGGTGGATATAGCGAGGCGATCGCCAAGGCGTTGCCGCATGCCGATCAGGTGGCCGACCGCTGGCACCTGATGGAAAACGCCAGCCGAGCCTTTCTCGACGCCGTTAGCAAATCCATGCGGCAAATCCGAAGGGCCGTCGGTAGCACAATCATAGATCCGAGGCTTCTCACCTATGCCGAACGACTACAGTATGAGGGATATCAGCGCCGGCAGGAAACCAACGAGGCCATTCTGGAATTGTCGAAACAGGGCATTCCGATCAAGCAGATCGTCAAGCGGACCGGGCATAGTCGCAAGCTCGTCCGTAGCGTCCTGCGCGGCCAGCGTTGCGATGTGTTCCGCGTCCGACAAAGCTCGCTCGAGGAATGGCTCCCCTGGCTGGACAGCCGTTGGGGAAAGGCGCGCGCAATGCATCGGCGCTCTGGCGCGAAATGCGCGAGAAGGGCTTCCGCGGCCAGATCGGCGTTGTCTCTGAATGGGCGCGGCGCCGACGGCTGGCCGAAAAGACCGATCAAAGCGCGCTTGCCCGCACGCCCTCGGCGCGAACCATCGCCAGGCTCATGACGCTGGCGCGCGACGACCTGTCCAAATCCGACGCCCTGCTAGCCCGTCTCATGCATGACGGCGTGTTGGAGCGGCTGGCGGATGTAGCTTAAGTGGTCGATTTGGCGTAGGATTCTGTTGCTGAAGCCAACCCTTCCACCAGATCTCGCGAGCCACACCCGCCATGACCGACGATATGTTGCCGCCGTTGTGTTTTCCAGCCGTCGGACGCAAGAAGATCATAGCTGCGTTTGATGGCGGACGCATCACATCGGATGGCGGCGTCATGCTTCTGGCCGCCGCCGAGCGGCGTTTGCGACTGGCCGACCGGCTTGCGGCTGCGATCCACGATCCGCGTCACCGGCAGCGGGTGAGGCACGCCATGGCCGACATTCTGCGCGCCCGCATCTTTGCGATCGCGTGCGGCTACGAGGATGGCAACGATCTCGACCGGCTGCGCACAGACCCGGCCTTCAAGCTCGCCTGCGGACGGTTGCCCGACAGCGCGCTCGACCTGTGCTCGCAGCCGACATGCTCGCGCCTGGAGAACCTGCCCGACCTCAAGACCGTCATCCGGCTCGGCGATGTGCTGGTCGACCTGTGGCTGTCGAGCTATGCCGCGCCGCCCAAGATGGTGACGCTCGACATCGACGATACGCTCGATGTCGTTCACGGCCATCAGCAGCTGTCGCTCTTCAACGCCCACTACGACGAGCGCTGCTTCCTGCCGATCCATGTCTATGACGCCGCGACAGGACGCCCGGTCGCCATGATCCTCCGCCCCGGCAAGACGCCGACGGGCAAGGAGATCCGCGGCCATCTGCGCCGTCTCGTGCGGCGCATCCGCGCCCGCTGGCCGACCACCCGTATCCTGGTGCGCGGCGATGGCCATTACGGCCGGGCGCAAGTCATGGCATGGTGCGAGGACAACGGCATCGACTATATCTTCGGACTGCCCGGCAACACGGTTCTCCAGCGGCTCGTCGACGAGAGCGCCGACGACGTCCGCACCCGCCGCGCGCTCGAGCGCAAGCCTGTGCTGCGCGGCTATGCCGAGACCCGCTACAAGGCGAAGTCCTGGAAGCTTGAGCGTCGCGTCTGCGCCCGCATCGAGGCGACTGCGATGGGCCTCGACATCCGCTTCGTCGGCACCAATCTCGACAGCGGCTCGGCCGAGCACCTCTACGACGTGATCTACTGCGCCCGCGGCCAGGCCGAAAACCTGATCAAGATGCACAAGAGCCAACTCGCCTCCGACCGCACCAGCTGCCGTTCGCCGATCCCCAACCAGGTCCGCCCCGTCCTGCACACCGCCGCATACTGGCTGATGATCACCCTGCGCGACGCGGTGCCCGCATCCCATCATCTGTGCAAGCCGAGTTCGCCACGTTGCGGCTCAGGCTCCTCAAGCTCGTCGCCCGCGTCATCGAAACCGTCTCGCGCGTCCGCCTGGCCTTCGCCGCCGCCTGTCCCGAGGCCAGCCTGTTCCGGACGCTCGCCAGCAATCTGCAGCCGGCTGGACCATGACCGCCGGGGCAGCAGCCCCGTCGAACCAGGCAGCGTCCACCTCCAGCGCGTACACAAGTCCAGACACAGCCGCGGTGAAAAAGACGCCGCGCTGCCACCCGTCCGCCACTCAGCGCCAAACAAACCCAGATGCGTCATGAATAAGACGGGCTAGTCGCGGCAATCGAGAGCAATGTGCCTGACCTGACCATCGCGCGAACGTTGATCGACGACTTTCAGACGATGATCCGATCAAACGCGGTTGCCAAACTGGACGCTTGGCTCGAGGGTGCGAAGGCAAGCCTCGTTGGCTCCTTTGCGAACGGGGTCGAAAAGGACATCGCCGCAGTCCGCAACGCCATTGTCTCTCCGTGGTCGAATGGCCAGACCGAAGGCCAGATCACCAAGCTCAAACTCATCAAGCGGCAAATGTATGGCCGCGCCAAGATTGATCTCTCCAGGCGCGCCTCATCGGTGCAACTTAGGCTGTGGTCGCAGCGGGAATGCGTCAGAGCCGATCGAAGACCCCCAGTCGCAGCCATCGTGCGGGTCCTTGATCGACGCGTAGATGTAAGTGGGGCTTGGTATGTTGTGGCGGTCCGCCAGCGAAAGGTTTTCCCCGACCCCTATGTAGTAGGATCGCGCCGCATACCCGACGGCCCAAGCGGTGCAGGAGCCTTGGCGAAGCTGATTGCCTGCGACGGGGAACCGGGCTGAAAGGTCGACGGACTCGGGCAAGAAAGCCCTAGCGAATACAATCCACCAGTCGAGCTGCGCGTGCCCTACGGTCCGCGAAACGCCGGTAGTTTGAGAGTTCATTGACTGTTACTCGATATTCAAAGACTTATAACATAAATTTGCATAATGTTAACTTTCAAAACGCTTCACGTCTGCACATAATCATCGCACGCCCAACGCAGATAGCACGATCGGAGAGTTACGTGAGAAACGAAACAATTGGCCCTATCACCTCGACGGAGCTTAACGAATATTTTGGCGATGACTATTTGTATTTTAGCCATGTCGTCAATCCGCCCGAAAAGAGCAACAGAGAAGCGGTGGTTATTTGGGATCTTCTTTCGCTTGGACAAGGCAGCTCAGTTCTTGAACTCGGATGCGGTTATGGGCGGATTTCTAACCTATTAGCCAAAAAAGGAGCGCAGGTAACCGGACTAGACGCCTCGCCGATCCTCTTAGAAAAGGCGAAAGCGGATGCTTCCGAACTGTTGGTAGATGTTGAGTATGTTCCCGGTGATATGTGCTCGCTTCCGTGGCAAGATCGCTTTGACGCGGCTTATCTTTGGTACACAACGTTTGGTTATTTCGATGAAGCCGATAACGAGAAGGTTCTTCATGAGGCTGCTTCTTCGCTTCGAAAGGGCGGCCGCCTGCTCATCGATCAGCTCAATCGCTTCGCTTTGCTACGCGACAAGTCACCTACTTACGAGTTCGTGCAGCACAATGGCGATGTAAGAATCGATATCATAAGCTATGACGCTTTAACTGACCGCAGAAACTCTGAAAGGATTGTTGTCCGCAACGGGTGCGTCAGGCGAACGCGTTTTTCCGTCAGACACTATGGATTTTCTGAATATGTTCGCATGTTACGCGGCGCGGGGTTTGAGACTGTTGAAGCCTATGGGCAGGAAGGGGGAGAGTTCACACCGTATGGCCCCCGCCTGGTGGTTGTCGCGTACAAGTAAATTGGCATTGATCACCTTAGAGCATCGGGCATTCAAGTAAGTCCACGCGGCGGCTGTGAAGTAGTCGACCTGAAGAACGCGCATTTCGGCACCGGCTTTGATGGCGAGCCCCGTTTCAGAGGCTATTCTCGTTGAGTTGTTAAGACGCACCTATCAGTGGGGGCCGGATAGCCGGGTATTGCAGTTCGCTTCTTGCCGAATTGATGCATCGCTGTTTGATTTCATGCTGTGCCTTAACTTTTTTGCTTATAACCGAACTTGACCGCAGGGGGTGGCTAGACCTATATCACTTTGTTTGTACGCGATCCTGAACCGATCTTCCGATTCCTCTGTTTTTGAGCGAGTCTATGAGCAGTCTTCTACAAAGTTCATACAGCAGTTCTCCGCTCACGTTCCTTGGCGACTCGTACTGGTCCGTCATCGCTGACGACAGGATCGAACATGCCGACGAGACGGCACCGTTCACCTGCCGCTTTTTTTTAATACCCGCTCGATCGTCCTTGGATGCAACTCGATATCGAGTTCGCGGCGGAGCAGCTTCGCCAGCTCCCGAGCGCGAACGGGTTCGCCCGGGACCAGCCGCGTCTGCAGGAATGCCAGGACCTCGCCGTCGACCTTGTGCGGACCGCGGGGGCCCGGCTTTGCCGGCACCAGGCCAGCTATTCCGGCGGTGTCGAAGTTCGTCTTGGCCTGGTAGTAGGTCGGTCTCGAAACGCCGTACTCGTCGGAGGCGTCCGTCACCGACACCTGGTCGACGGAGACGCGCCGTAGCATCTCGTACTTGACCTGCACAGCATCGCACGTATCGAAGAACTCGCTGGCCCGGAACTTCGGATCGCGCACCTTGTCCGGGGTTGGATTGAAGGTGCCTTCTTCGATGAGGGCATCCGTCTTTGACCGCTGGCTGTCGTGCTTTGCGGACATCGCTCGCTCCAACCGCGCGAATCAGCATTAACGTAATAATAATTACGCCGCTAACTGTTTCCACGTCAAGCCTATCAATGTTGCTGTTACGCGCTGCATCGGCCGTATTATAAAGAAAGTCACCCATAAAAGTTCCTCTTGCGGCGCAATCTGCTTTACATGTGCGGTATAATTGTCCTTACAGATTGTCTCGCGATCCCGTCGTCGGTTTGCCGGAAAGGCGAGCCACAAGATCGGCCAGCTCCATCAGATCGCAGGCCCGCAGCAGAGCCCGCCCGTTCCCCATGACGACTTCCGGATCAGGGCTCACGAGGTCAGTCCATTGCGGAGGAACAGACCAGATAGTGTTGTCGTCGGTTTGCAGTAAAACGCGTTCGCCCTGGCGGTTGTAGCGCCGGCCGACGCAGGGCAACTGCAGTGCGAACAAGGGGTGAAACGGATGCGTAACCCGCACTAGCAGGCTTCTCTGATTGGGGTCGGTGAGGTCAAGCGTTTCCTGTCTTTTTTCCGGACCATGTCGCCCCGCGGGTCACTCGCTTCTCTTCGCGGTCGGCGCGGAGCCGCCGCATGATGGGGTCAGGAGAGCGAGGCGTCTCAATCTGTTG
>NZ_JAMYPH010000040.1:0-22215 GCF_040320265.1 Mesorhizobium sp. M0751 | reverse complement strand
CTGAACGCCCAGGCAGCGCTCTCGGCGCTCAAAAAAGCATATATCTCTCAAATCGCATATCTATGCGCCTTCTCTGCAAAGGCCTCCTTGTGGGAGAAGGTGGATCGGCGCGTAGCGCCGAGACGGTTGAGGGGTGCTGGACGAAGTGCGTCGGTGCCAAGCTGGAACACCCCTCATCCGACCGAGCTTCGCTCGGCCACCTTCTCCCACAAGGGGAGAAGGGAAGGCGCAGCTTTTACGCCTCTACATATTCCGCCAGGCTGACCCCTTTGGGCACATCCAGCCCATCGGCCCGCAGGCCTTCGATATGAAAGCGTATTGCGTCACGAATTTCGGCTTCAACCTCAGGTACGGTCGCGCCGGTCGCGACGCAGCCGGGCAGATCCGGCACGTAAGCGGAAAAATTGTTTCCGGCTTTTTCAATCACCACCGCGTACCGCATGTCATCGCTCCTTCAGACCGGACTGCTTGAGGATGCTGTTTCTGGCGCATGTGTCAAAGATCTATCCCAGCTGCAAAAATGGCTGTTCTGGCAATATTCCGACTTCGGCCTGTCGCACCGGGTAAGGGGCCGCATCGACCTCGCTGTGGTATCGTCTTATCCATCGTCTCTGACATCAGCCCAATAAAACCCCTTGCTACCGCCCACGACCCAGATTTTCTTCTTGTTTCGCCTGCAAAAGTAACCAACCACATCAAGAAATTTAAATATTTCATCAGCAGCGAAATATTCCGGGGTTTTTTCTCTAACCATTTCCCCCAAGAGCGAGACTGCCTCCTCAAAGTCAATAACAAAGGAATGATCTTTATAATGGTTAACGAGTCTATTTGCTGTATCTTGAGGGGTCGCTAATCCACCAAGATTTTTCCCATTTAGGAGACGCTCCGCATATTGCACGGCGCTCTCATTGACTCGTTGATAATACCCCAATACACGGACGGGAACATTTTCCGAGATGTACGTCCCAAGCAACGCTGCCGAATCCGGAAACTTGCACACAAGCTCTGCAATTACATCCAAAGCATTTCCAAGCGACAGAGCTGGCAATCCGTTTATTTGGGGATCTATAGGTCCCAACTCACTCATCATGCCCATGTGAATCTCATCGGCTCCAAGCGCAATCAGCGTTGCAGCTGATTTCGCTCGGCGCGGAACGACCGCAACGAACTTGTTCTTTGCAAGTCTTTTAAGTGCTTTGCTAATGAGGTAGGCGGGTTCAATCCGACCTCCACCGCTATTAACCAAAAGAAGAACATCCTTTTGTTCTCCATCCAAGGTTGCTTCGGCGTAAAGTTTATCTGTATGATAGCTGGTTATGCTGTCAACTTCATCGTGTAATATTAGAAAATCTATAACTTTGAAGACCATGTTTGACGAGGATCGCAGCTATTTCAGATTCAACGGCCGTGCGAACAGCTTCCAAGTTGTCGGCGGCGAGGCCATCGAGCGCCCTGTTTATATTGTCGGGCTATGGCTGCTTTGGTTTTGGTTTCATCTCGGCCATAGTTATATCTCAAACAGGGATGTTTTCGTTTTGTTCTTGGGTCTATTTGCGTGCAAGGCAATATGCCTTGCACGCATCGATTTAGTTTTTCACAGCTAATTCAGCTACACCCGCTCGTCGCCCCACACGTATCGCACTTCTCGCAAGTCCCGTTCCGCACCATCGTGAAATTGTGGCACTCCGAGCATTCGTTGCCGGTGTAGCCCTGCATCAGCGATTGCTGGCGCCGGTTGGCGGCGAGCGCTTTGGCTTCGGCTGCTTCTTTCGCCGCCTCGTCGGTGAACAGCTCCGTCGGGTCGGAGGCTTCCGCGTAGACGATGTCTTCGACCAGTTCCCTGGCGCGCTCCTCGTAGTCGCGCTTGTAGGCGATGGCTTCGTCACTGGCCGGTTTCAGCGTCAGCACGTTGGAGCCGGAGAAGGCGGTCGGGGCGGTACGGGCTGGAGTTCCGGAGCCCGCACCGGCAAAGCCTTTCGGCTCGGCGCCCATGCCCGACACCAGCTTGACCGGCGAGGCGCCGCGGGTCAGGCCCTTGGAGAAGGGCGTCGCCTTGCCTTCGTTGATGCCGCGCCCGAGTGCGGTCTTGTCGAAATCCGACTGGTCGACATGGGCGAGGTCGTGGCGGCCGAGATAGGAGACGGCGAGTTCGCGGAACACATAGTCGAGGATCGACGTGGCGTTCTTGATGGCGTCGTTGCCTTGCACCATGCCGGCCGGCTCGAATTTGGTGAAGGTGAAGGCTTCGACGAATTCCTCGAGCGGCACGCCGTATTGCAGGCCGAGCGAGATGGCGATGGCGAAGTTGTTCATCATCGCCCGGAAGGCGGCACCTTCCTTATGCATGTCGATGAAGATCTCGCCGATACGGCCGTCGTCGAACTCGCCGGTCCTGAGATAGACCTTGTGGCCGCCGACGACCGCCTTCTGGGTATAGCCCTTGCGGCGGTTCGGCAATTTTTCGCGGTCGCGGTAGAGACGCTCGACGACGCGCTCGACGATCTTCTCGGTCACCTGCACGGCGCGCTGTGCGGCCGGTGCCACGATCAGCTGCTCGACGGCTTCGTCCTCGTCCTCCTCGCCATCGGCGAGCAGCGAGGCGTTGAGCGGCTGCGACAGCTTCGAGCCGTCGCGATAGAGCGCGTTGGCCTTCAGCGCCAGCTTCCACGACAGCATGTAGGCACCCTTGGCGTCTTCCACCGTCGCGTCGTTCGGCATGTTGATGGTCTTGGAGATGGCGCCGGAGATGAAGGGCTGCGCCGCTGCCATCATCATGATGTGGCTGTTGATCGACAGCGAACGCTTGCCGATCTTGCCGCACGGGCTGGCGCAGTCGAACACCGGCAGGTGTTCGGCCTTCAGGAACGGCGCGCCTTCCAGCGTCATCGCCCCGCAGACATGGATGTTGGCGGCTTCGATGTCTTTCTTCGAAAAACCAAGCGCCGGCAGCATCTCGAACGAGAAATCATTGAGCTGCTCGTCGGTGAAGCCGAACGTCTCCTTCACCCAGTCGGCGCCCAGCGTCCACTGGTTGAAGACGAACTTGATGTCGAAGGCCGACTTCAGCGCGGCATTGAGTGCTGCGATCTTTTCGTCGGTAAAGCCTTTTGCCTTGAGCGAGCCGGGGTTGATGCCCGGCGCCTGGTTGAGATTGCCGTGGCCGACGGCATAGGCCTCGATCTCGGCGATCTGGCTCTCGGAATAGCCAAGCGTGCGCAGCGCTTCCGGCACGGCGCGGTTGATGATCTTGAAATAGCCGCCGCCGGCGAGCTTCTTGAATTTTACCAGCGCGAAGTCGGGCTCGATGCCGGTGGTGTCGCAATCCATGACCAGGCCGATCGTGCCGGTCGGCGCGATCACGGTTGCCTGCGCATTGCGGTAGCCATGCTCCTCGCCGAGCTCGATGGCGCGGTCCCAGGCGGCCTTGGCATGGTCGGCAAGCTCTTGCTGCTTGAGGTCTGACGCGACCAGCGGCACCGGGTTGACGGCAAGCTTCTCGTAGCCGTCCCTTTCGCCATAGGCAGCGCGGCGGTGGTTGCGCATGACGCGCAGCATGTTCTGCGCATTGCGGTCGTAGTCGGGGAAGGCGCCGAGCTCGGCGGCCATTTCAGCCGAAGTGGCATAGGCCGTGCCGGTCATGATCGCGGTGAGGGCGGCGCAGATGGCGCGGCCCTCGTCGGAATCATAGGGAATACCCGAGGTCATCAGCAGGCCGCCGATATTGGCGTAGCCGAGGCCGAGCGTGCGGTACTCGTAGGAAAGCTTAGCGATCTCCTTCGACGGGAACTGCGCCATCATGACCGAGATTTCCAGGACCATGGTCCACAGCCGCACCGTGTGCTCGTAGGCGGCAATGTCGATCGTGCCGTCCGCATTGCGGTAGGGCAGGAGGTTGATCGACGCCAGATTGCAGGCGGTGTCGTCGAGGAACATGTATTCCGAGCACGGGTTGGACGCCCGGATCGCACCGGCCGAGGCGCAGGTATGCCAGTCGTTCATCGTTGTGTTGAAGTGCAGGCCGGGGTCGGCCGACGCCCAGGCGGCATAGCCGATCTTTTCCCAGAGATCGCGCGCCTTCAGCGTCTTCAGCACCTTGCCGTCCTTGCGGGCGGTGAGATGCCAGTCGCCATCCTGCTCGACGGCGCGCAGGAAATCGTCCTTCAGCGACACCGAATTGTTGGAGTTCTGGCCGGAAACGGTGAGATAGGCGTCCGAATCCCAGTCGGTGTCGTAGGTCTTGAACGACATCGAGGTGTAGCCCTGCTTGGCGAACTGGATGACGCGGTAGATGTAGTTCTCCGGCACCGCGTCCTTCTTGGCCGCCTTGATCTCGCGCTTTAGCGCGGTGTTGACCGCCGGATCGAAGCAATCCTCGCCATTGCCTTCGCAGTTGATGCAGGCCTTCATGATCGCTTCGAGATGCTTCTTGACGATCTTCGAGCCGGTGACCAGCGAGGCGACCTTCTGCTCCTCATTGACCTTCCAGTCGATGAATTCCTCGATGTCGGGATGATCGGCGTCGACGATGACCATTTTCGCGGCGCGACGCGTCGTGCCGCCCGACTTGATGGCGCCCGCCGCGCGGTCGCCGATCTTGAGGAAGCTCATCAGCCCCGACGAGCGGCCGCCGCCCGACAGCTTTTCACCTTCGCCGCGCAGGAACGAGAAGTTGGAGCCGGTGCCGGAGCCGTATTTGAACAGGCGCGCCTCACGCACCCACAGGTCCATGATGCCGCCTTCGTTGACGAGATCGTCCTGCACGCCCTGGATGAAGCAGGCATGCGGCTGCGGATGCTCGTAGGAAGACTTCGACTTGGTCAGCTTGCCGGTGAACGGGTCGACATAGAAATGGCCCTGGCTCGGACCGTCGATGCCATAGGCCCAGTGCAGGCCGGTGTTGAACCATTGCGGCGAATTCGGCGCGACGCGCTGGGTGGCCAGCATATAGGCGAGCTCGTCGCGGAAGGCGCGCGCGTCTTCCTCCGACTTGAAGTAGCCGCCCTTCCAGCCCCAATAGGTCCAGGTGCCGGCAAGCCGGTCGAAGACCTGGCGGGCGTCGGTCTCGGAACCGTAGCGCTCGCCTTCCGGCAGCTTTGCCAGTTCAGCTTCGTCGGCGACGGAGCGCCACAGGAAGGAGGGGACTTGCGTCTCTTCGACCTTCTTCAGCCGTGCCGGGACGCCCGCCTTGCGGAAATATTTCTGCGCCAGGATATCGGCGGCAACCTGGGAGAACTGCGCCGGCACGTCGATGTTGTCCAAGCGGAACACCACCGACCCATCCGGATTCTTGATCTCGGAAAGCGCCTTGCGGAATTCGATCTCCGCATAAGCTGATTGTCCCTGTTTGGTGAAACGACGCTCGATGCGCATTGGTCCGGTCCCTTTTGTCTACATATAGCGCTTTTCCCAGAGGATTTCTGCCCTCTTGACGAAACGCGCATGGCCGCCGTCTGCCGGCGTTCAAAACCCACCGGCTCTCATCGTCACAGTCTCCGCGGCCCTGCCGGTCGAACCTCTTGCGAGGCCGCTGTCCAACGCGCTCACGGACCCTGTGGGTCCCTCAAAACTGAAAACTTTTTGTAACGCCCTCGGTCGAGGGAACTTCACATTATCTAGCGTCGAACCTGCCTGCAAACACTAAATATAGTGTTAACAGACAATTTATTCAAGTCCGACAATCCTCCCCTTTCGCCACCCAAGGCTTGAAATCCCACGCCTCCGCCGGCCTCGTGAACAGGCGGCAATGCGGGTCAAAACGCACATATTCCGGGAAAAAGACCGGCCTCGAAACTTTTCCGGTCGCACTCTCAACAGGAGCGCATGGCCTATAAAAGGCGACTCGTTTTGCGGCGTCAAGGATTCGTTTGCGTAGCTTTTATGACCCCAACATCTTGTGTGTCACATATGTGGATAACGGGGATAGAAGCGGAGCGCAGCGAGGGAGGTTCGGCTCGGCGCGAAGGTGCTTCGGCCACGGCATTCGCCGCACCTGACCGCGGCTATGCGCGGCTCGGGCTCAGGAGAACCGGCGTGGATCGGCGCAGAAATGGGCGATGATCTGGCGAAGATCCGGTTCATGCACCATGCCCACGGCCTCGGCGGCGCTGACCCACTTGCGGGTGCGTGCCCGCTTTTCCTTCCACCGGTCGGCCACCTTGTCGACCTGTAGCGGGAACACCAGCACTTCGCACGGCACTTCCTCGCCGGAATCCAGCACCTTGGCATAGAAATAGCGGCCGGCCTCGTGATGCGAGATCGTGCCGCGCAGCCCGGCCTCTTCCCCGGCCTCGCGCGCCGCCGCTTCGCAAAGCGGCTCCTTTGCTTCCGGCCAACCCTTGGGAAGCACCCAGCGGCCGGTATCGCGGCTGGTGATCAACATGATCTCGACGCCGTCGTCGCTGTCGCGCCAGGGCAGGGCTGCAACCTGCAGGCGGGACGGCACCGTGCCGAAGAGTCGCCGGACCTTTTCGGCCAGATGGTTGTGCGTCGTTGGCCTTGTCAACATCGGAGAAGCTTGCCCCAGCTTCCAGAATCGTTTGCCGTCTTACGAATCTTACGGCTAATCATGAGCAATAAAAGTAAAAAATCTTTCATGGACCAACGAAATTGCGCCAATTGCGCCGGTCTCGCCCAAACGGCGCGGCCGCGCGAGCATCACGCCGGCATTTGTCGGTCGCGGATGGTGCCTTGGGCGACCGGCTGCAATGAGCGGCCTTGCCGCGAATCAGCCGGCGTGGTCGTCGGCGATCGGCTTCTGGTAGGTGAAGCCCATGTCCCAGGGGAAATAGATCCAGGTGTCCTGGCTGACCTCGGTAACGAAAGTGTCGACCATCGGCCTGCCTTTCGGCTTGGCATAGACGGTGGCGAAATGCGCCTTGGGCATCATCGCGCGCACGATGCCCGCCGTCTTGCCGGTGTCGGTGAGGTCGTCGATGATCAGCACGCCGGCGCCGTCATCGGCGAGCAGCGCCGGCGTGATCTCCTTCAGCACCTGCAACTGCCCTTGGCTGGTATAATCGTGGTATGAGGCAACGCAGACCGTCTCGATGATGCGGATGCCAAGCTCGCGCGAAATAATGGCGGCCGGAACCAGGCCGCCGCGCGTGATGCAGACGATCGCCTTCCATTGCCCCTTGTTGGCGCCGGCAAGCCGCCAGGCGAGCGCGCGCGCATCGCGGTGGAACTGGTCCCAGGAGACCGGGAAGGCTTTTTCGGGCAGGGACATCTTTCGCGCACTCCGCAAAGCGCGCATCGCGCGCAGACACTATGGAATGCGCGCGGAATTAACTGGAAAGGCTTGGCTTTGGCAAGGGGAGCGGCCAGCTATCCCTGTGAACCTAGAGCCTGTTCCATCCCGACCTAATCGGGATGGGGCTCTATTCTTTTTTCTTGAGCATGATCTTTCCGAAAACCGGATTCCACTTTTCGGGATCATGCTCTACCGCGACAGGAAAGCTGCCACCGGTGCGGTGCGCAGCACCGTTCGCGTCACCCCGCCGAATAGCAGCTGGCGTAGCCAGGAATGGCTGTAGGCGCCGAGAACGAGCAGGTCCGCACCCGACTCGGCGACCCTGGTCTGGATGATGTCGTCGACCGAGGCGCCGCCGGACCTCAGCACCGAGACGCTGACGGTCGCGCCATGCCTGGACAGCGAGGCGGCGATCTCCGCGCCGGCTGTTTCCGGCGCCTCGTCCAGCGTATCCGGCGGGTCGATGACGACGATATCCGTCTTCTCGGCCTCGATGATGAAGGGCAGGGCATCGAACGCCGCGCGCGCGGCTTCCTTGCTGCCGTTCCAGGCGAGCAGCACATGCTTGAAGCTGGTCACCAGCGGACCCGAATGCGGCACCACCAGCACCGGCCGGCCGGCATCGTAGACCAGCGTGTCGACGTCGGCGCTCGGGTCGCTACCGGATTCGCGCTGCGCGGCGATGATCAGGTCCGCAGTGCGAACGGTCGAGATGCCGGTCAGCGCACTGTCGCCGGAAAAACTCTCGAGGCTGCGCCACTCGAACGACAGGCCGGAATTCTCGATGCGCTTGTAAAAGGCGGCCTGCAACTTCTCGGCGCGCTCCCGGTTCATGTCGGCGGAAACCTGCAGGAACTCGGTGTCCGGAAAGCCGGTGGCCGAGGTGTAGGGCACGGGCAACGCCTCGGCATGAATGCCGATCAGATGGCTCTGGAATCGGCTGGCCAGCGGGATCGCGCAGTCGAGGACGCGCTCGGCATCCTGTTCATTCTGCAATATGGCAACGATGGTCTTGAAGCGCATGGCAATCCCCCAGTTTTACGGCGATCCCACTCGTGACAAACGTCACTGCGCGATGCTGGTTCCGTCAGGCCGGCCGATCAGACCACCCGGCTTGCCCTGGTCAAGCTCGCCACCATAGCCTCTACGTCGGCGCGTGCCGAGTCCAGCGCCTGCTGGCTGCGGGCCCGCACCACCAGTTCCGTCCAGAATTTGCCGTCGCCATATTTCGGGTAGGAGCCGATGATCGTGTCCGGATGCGCCTTCTGGATGTCGCCCAGCGGGCCGCCGATCAGGCCTTCACCGAACGGGCATTCCACGGTTGCCGACAGCATTTTGGTGCCGGCCCGCAATGTCGGCACGACATTGTCGAGCATCGCCTGGAAAATCGCCGGCACGCCGGCCATGACATGGACGTTGCCAATGCGAAAGCCCGGCGCAACCGACACTGGATTATCGATGTGGTCTGCCCCGCGCGGCATCCGCGCCATGCGCTTGCGCGCTTCGGTGTATTCGATGCCGCGGGCAGCATAGCTTGCTTCCAGCAGGGCGTAGGCCCTGGCGTCGTATTCGCATGGCACGCCAAAGGCCTTGGCAACCGAATCGGCGGTGATGTCGTCATGCGTCGGGCCGATGCCGCCGGTGGTGAAGACATAAGTGTAGCGGGCGCGCAGCGCATTCACCGCAGCGACGATCTCGTCTTCTTCGTCCGCAACGATGCGCACTTCCTTCAGGTCGATGCCGATCGCCGTCATGATGTCGGCGAGGTGGCCGATGTTCTTGTCCTTGGTGCGGCCGGACAGAATCTCGTCGCCGATGACGAGCATGGCGGCGGTGACGATTTCGGTCATGACTGGCTCCGGCAAACGGGTCGCCTGAGATAGCGCGACGGACGGCCGGCGGCAATGCCGCCAAACGACGGATCCATCTGTGCCACCTCCCTTGCCGTGGACCCTTCGGCGGGTGATGCTGCGTGCCGGTTTGGAGCCTTGAGCAAGATATGCCGGTACCGATTCTGCTATGGCTGCCCGGCGCGCTGCTTCTGCTGGCGCTCGTCATGGCAGCCTATCCGATGCTGGCGACGCTGTGGATCGCGGCAAAGGCCGAAAGGCTGGTGCCGGCCAGCGGAAAATTCATCGAGATCGACGGCAATCGCATCCATTATGTCGAGACGGGCGAGGGGCGGCCGATCGTCTTCCTGCACGGCCTCGGCGCGCAGCTTCATCAGTTCGGCCACACGCTGTTCGGACGGTTCGGCCCGAACTATCGGCTGATTGCGCTCGACCGTCCTGGCTCCGGCTATTCGGTGCGGGCCAGGGGCGCCAGCGGACGGCTGCCCGAGCAGGCCGAGATCGTGCGGCGCTTTATCGAGGCGCTTGGGCTGGAAAACCCTCTGGTCGTCGGCCATTCGCTGGGTGGCGCCATCGCGCTGACGCTGGCTGTCGAGCATCCAGAGGCGATTTCCGGTATCGCCTTGCTGGCGCCGCTGACCCATCTGGAGCCGGACGCGCGCGAGAAGTTCGGCCCGCTATACATCAAGTCGCCGCTGCGGCGCCGGATCATGGCTCAGACGGTGGCGATCCCGGCGGCTCTCAAATATGCCGAACCGACGCTTGCCTTCATCTTTGCACCGCAGACGGCGCCGGCCGACTATATGGTCGAGGGCGGCGGCTGGTGCGGGCTGAGGCCAAGCCATTTCTACGCAACGTCGACCGACGTCGTGGCCATCGAGCACGACCTTGGCCGCATCGAGCAACGCTATGGTGAGATCGCCATGCCGGCCGGCATTCTGTTTGGTGCTTCCGACATCGTGCTGGGCATCGATATCCATGGCTGGCCGCTGATGGAAAAGATCAGCGGGCTCGATTTCGAGCCGGTCGAGGGGCTTGGCCACATGCCGCAATTCGTCGAGCCGGAACGGGTCGTCGCTTTCATCGAACGCATTGCCGACCGCGCATTTGCGCCGAAGTCCGACACCAGCAGCTGACACCCTCCCGGAAGCTCACGCATTCCTCACCATGCCGCCTATTCCTTCACGGCTCCGGTCATCGAGGAAACATAGTGCTCGACAAAGAACGAATAGAGCACCACCACCGGCAGTGAGCCGATCAGCGCTCCCGCCATCAGCGCCCCCCATTCATAGACGTCCGAGCGGACCAGTTCGGTGAGCACCCCGACTGGCACGGTCTTGTTTTCGGACGACTGGATGAAGGTCAAGGCGTAGATGAACTCGTTCCATGACAGCGTGAATGCAAAGATGCCGGCGGAAATCAGGCCCGGCACAGATAGCGGCAGCACGATCTTGGTGAGGATCTGCCAGCGGCTCGCCCCGTCGATCAGCGCGCATTCTTCCAGCTCGAACGGGATCGAGCGGAAGTAACCCATCAGCAGCCACGTGCAGAACGGGATCAGGAAGGTCGGATAGGTGAGGATGAGCGCGAAAGGCGTGTCGTAAAGCCCAAGGTTGAACACCATCACCGACAGCGGAATGAACAGGATCGAGGGTGGTACGAGATAGGCGAGGAACACCGCGAGGCCGACCTGCCGCGCCCCGGAGAACCGCAAGCGTTCGATCGCATAGGCAGCGAATACCGCAGCCAGCAGCGACAGGAACGTGGCGGCGGTCGAAATGATGATCGTGTTGAGCAGCCAGCCCGGATAGGATGTCTCGAAGAGCAGGTAGCGGATATGCTCGAGCGTCGGATGCACCACCCAGAACGGATTGAAATTGGCGTAGTCGGTCATCTCGAGGTTGGGCTTAACCGCCGTGATCGTCATCCAGTAGAACGGAAACAACAGCACGATGACGAAGATCAGCAACGGCAGGTAGACCGTCACCACGCGGCGCGGCAAGCTCTGCAGGTAGCCCATGCCGCCTTCGTCGAGTTCCGGGCGTTTGCTTGTATCGATCGCGGTCATGTCAATCTCCGCCGCCCTGCTGCCATTTGCGGCGTTGCAGGCCAAAATAGCTGAACAGGATCGCCGCCAGCAGGAACGGGATCATGGCGACTGCGATCGCGGCGCCTTCGCCAAGCTGGCCTCCGGAAATGCCGCGCTGGAACGACAGCGTCGCCATCAAATGGGTGGCGTTGACCGGCCCGCCGCGCGTCAGCACATAGATCAGCTGGAAATCGGTGAAGGTGAACAGCACCGAAAACGTCATGGTGATGGCTATGATCGGCGTCAGCAGCGGCAGCGTCACATAGCGGAACAATTGCCAGCGGCTGGCGCCGTCGAGCGTGGCGGCCTCGTAGAGCGACTGCGGAATCGTCTGCAGGCCGGCAAGCAGCGTTATCGCCACGAACGGAATGCCGCGCCAGACATTGGCGGCGATGACCGAAGCCCGCGCATTCTCGGGATCGCCGAGGAAATTGATGCGATGGTCGATCAGGCCCATTTCCATCAGCGCCCAGGACAGGATCGAGAACTGCGAATCGTAGATCCACCAGAAGGCGATCGCCGACAGCACCGTCGGCACCACCCAGGGCAGCAGGACGATTGCCCGGAAGAACGATTTGAACGGCAGGTTCTGGTTGAGGATAAGCGCCAGCCACAGGCCGAGCGCAAACTTCAGGATCGAGGCGCTGATCGTGTAGAGCAATGTGTTGAAGACGGAGAGCCAGAAGACGGCGTCGTCCCACAGATATTCGTAGTTCTCGATGCCGATGAAGATGCCGGGGCGGCCGATGCGGGCATCGGTGAAGCCGAGCCAGACGCCGAGCCCGAGCGGATAGGTCAGGAAGACCAGCAGCAGTGCCGCCGCCGGCAGCATGAAGCCGAAGCCAAGCGCGTTATGACTTTCAGACACGAACGTCAAAATGCGCGACAGCGTCGACCGGCGTGGCTGAGCGGCAGCGGAGGTCACGGCCATGGGTCGGCTCCTCTAGGGTCTCATTGAACGGCCGGGCGGCCATGCGCGATTCGAAGCCGGGCAGCATGGCCGCCCGGCTGAATCCGGCTCAAACGCGATAGTAGCGGTTTGCGCGCTTCTCGGCTTCTTCCATCGCTTCTTGCGGCGTCGCCTGGCCGGTCACCGCCTTGGCGAACATATCGACCAGCACATAGTCGGCCATGGTCGCCGCCGAGGCATAGCCAAGCGGGCCGGCATAGCCGTTGGGCCGCAGCGTCGCCGAGGCCTTGGCGTAGGCGGCATTGTTCGGATCGGCCGTCCACACCGGGTTGTTGTCGAAGGCTTTGAGCGTCTGGCAGCAATAGCCCGCCGAGGACGTGATCCACTTGGCCATTTGCGGCTCCTCGAACATGAACTGCAGATAGGCCTTGGCCGCGTTGGGGTAGGGCGTGTAGTCGAAGATCACGGCCGTGGTCACCTGGAACAGCTCGACGGATTTCCCGACCGGACCGATCGGCAGGTTGGTGGTGCGGATGTCCTTGGCCATCTCGGCCAGTTTCGGATCCTTGTCCTTGTTGATCTTGGCGGTGTTGTAGGCCGAAATGCCGTTGGCGATGACGCTCAATTCGCCGGCCAGGAAGGCGCGGTTGTTGTTGACGTCGAGCCAGCTTTCGGTACCGGGAATGAAGGTCTTGTAGAGCTCCTGCGCGTATTCGATCGCCTTCAGCGTCTCGGGGCTGTTGATCGTCACCTTGCTGCTCTCGTCGACCATTTTGCCGCCGTGGCTCCACAACAGCCAGTGGGCGTAGTTGTTGCCGTCGCCGACGCCGTGGCCGTGCGTGAAGCCGGCCGGGTGCCCCTTTGCCTGCAATGCCTTGCAAAGCTCGAGCAAGCCTGCCGTGTCCTTCGGAAACTCGGAGAAGCCGGCCTCCTTCACCCAGCTTTCGCGATAGACGATGGCATTGCCGATGGTCGCCAGCGGCAGGCCGAGGAATTTGCCTTGCCGTGTCGCATATTGGTGCGGTCCGTCGTACCAGCCGCCATATTTCGAGCCGAGATATTCGCCCAGTTCCGACACGTCGTGCAGCTTGTCGGGATATTGGTGCGGATCGTCGAACCAGACGAACATCAGGTCCGGGCCGGAGCCGACATTGGCGGCGACCGCCGCCTTGGGGCGGATGTCCTCCCAGCTTTCCTTGTCGACGCGGACCTCGACGCCGGTCGCTTCGGTGAAGCGCTTGGTGTTGGCCAGCCATTGATCCTCGTCGCCCTGCACGAAGGGCGACCAGCGCAGCAGCCTGAGCTTGGCGCCGTCCTCGGGCTTGTATTTCAATCCCTCCTGGGCAAAGGCGGGAGAGCCGATGAGCCGGCTTCCCAAGGCTCCCGCCGCCGCGCCGGCGGTGGTGCGGATCACGTCGCGTCTGGTGAATTTCATGCTCGCTTCCTCCTGCTTATTGTCCTTGCCGTCCTACTGCTCGATGGGTGTTTCGAACCGCTGTCCGGTTTTGCCGTGAAAGAGATGGATGAGGCCAGGCTCGGCCGTAAGCCGGATGGTTTCGCCCGGCGTGAAGGAATGGCGTTCCCGGAAATTGGCGACGATCTCCTCGCCGCCGGCGGTGCGGCCGATCAGCTGCACTTCGGACCCTGTCGGCTCGACCACCACGACAGTGACCGGAATGCCCAGATGGTCGGACAGCCGTAAATGCTCGGGCCGTATGCCCAGCACGACCGGCTCACCATTGCCGATCGAAAGGGCCGAGGCCAACGGGACCGAAATCCCGCCGGCGCCCCGAAACGACGGCGAGCCGTCGCTTACGATCTCGCCCCTGAGCATGTTCATGGCGGGCGAGCCGATGAAGCTGGCGACAAAAAGGTTGTTCGGCCGGTCGTAGAGTTCGAGCGGCGGCCCGATCTGTTCAACGATGCCGTCATGCATGACGACGATCTTGTCGGCCATGGTCATCGCCTCGATCTGGTCGTGGGTGACGTAGACCGTCGTCGTCTTCAGGCGCTGGTGCAGTTCCTTGATCTCGGCGCGCATCTGCACCCGGAGCTTGGCATCGAGATTGGAGAGCGGCTCGTCGAACAGGAAGACTTGCGGATCGCGCACGATCGCCCGGCCCATGGCGACGCGCTGGCGCTGGCCGCCGGAAAGCTGGCGCGGATAGCGGTCGAGCAGCGGCACCAGTCCCAGGATCTCTGCCGCACGCCGCACGCCGGCATCGCTCTCCGTCTTGGGAACGCCCTTGAGCATCAGCGAGAACGCCATGTTCTCGGCGACCGTCATATGCGGGTAGAGCGCATAGTTCTGGAAGACCATGGCGACGTCGCGCTCCTTTGGCGCAACGTTGTTGACGACACGTTTGCCGATCGCAATCTGGCCGCGCGAGATCTTTTCCAGGCCGGCGATCATTCTGAGCAGGGTCGACTTTCCGCAACCCGAAGGACCGACCAGCGTGACGAACTCGCCGTCGTTTATATCGACGCTGACCCCGTGCAGGACCTCGACGTTTCCAAATGATTTGTAGACATCGCCGATTGCGACAGACGCCATCGATCTCCTCCCGATTGATTCCTGCAACGACTTCGAAGGAAACCGCTTTCCTGCCTGGCCCGCGACAGCGCCCAGACTCCTCCCCGGTCACGCGCGATGTGAGACGGTAGCGCTACCAAACCGACCTGTAAAGCACACCGGCATCACTGGGATATCGAGACACCCTAATCGGAAACCTCGGTCTGCGGCCGGTCGCGGCCGTCGGCGAGCTCGTCGTGCCATTTGCCGTCGGCGTCCTCGTACTGGATGCCGTCGGTGTTGCCGGCGACCTGCTGTTCGGCGGAAGCGATCTCGGCGGCGCGCAAGGCGTCCTGATGGGTGGGGAACGTTTCGGAGAATGTCGAGCCGACCTTGTAGGCCCAGCCTCCGTCATGCTCGACGATCTTGTAGGTCAGTTTCGCCATGAAACCCTCCGGTTGAAAGCCCGTTGCCTCAATGCAGCCTGTCGTCGCCCAGTCTGTCGTCGGCCAGTCTGTCGTCTGGCAGCCTGTCGTCTGTGACCAGCACGTCCGATTCCCTGGCGGCTTCGATCAGTGCCCGGCGCGCATCCGCCGTCGAACGATAACCTTCCAGCACTTTTAGGCAAGTGTCGAGGGCATCACGATGACGGGGCCCGCGATTGAGTGGCCAGACCGTCATCAGGCACTCCGCCGCCTCCTGGGCGCTGCGGATGTGGCGATACTTGCCGACATGGCCGAGTTCGACCACGACCGGCTTTTCAAATGGCTTGCTGTCCATCATCGCCGCCAACGCGGAGCGGCCGATTTGGTTGCAAGTACTATGTTAGCTCAGGCGAATATAGCTCAACAATCTAGCCGCAGTCGGGGCAATCACTTCAGGTTTGCGCTGCCCCTCATCCGCCTGCCGGCACCTTCTCCCCGTATAGTGACGGGGAGAAGAGGGCTGACCGCAACCTCGGCTCCCGTTCTGCAACGCTGGAGATTGGCGAAACCGTCGACGAGAGCGCCCCTCTCCCCGTCACTATACGGGGAGAGGATGCCGGCAGGCAGGTGAGGGGCAGCGCGACATCATCAATTGGCCGGCCGAGCGCCATTTCTGTCTGAAGCGATTGCCTTGGGCGGCTCATCGGAACCCGCCGTCAGTTCGCCGCCTTCATCCAATGCTGCATCGTTGTCACCGAGCGGGCAAGCTGCGGCGCCGGGTGGATTTTTTCGCCGAAGGTGGCCGCGGCGCGCCAGCCCCAGCGTGGATCGGCAAGGAAGGCGCGCGCCAGCGCCACCATGTCGGCGCGGCCGTCGGCGACGATCGCCTCGGCCTGTTTCGGATCGTCGATCAGGCCGACGGCCCGCGTCGGGATGCCGACGGCCCTGCGGACCGCTTCGGCCAGATGCACCTGGTAGCCAGGCCCGGACGGCAGCTTCTGCAACGGCGAATTGCCGCCGCTCGAGCAGCAGAGATAGGCGACGCCGGCTTCCTTCAGCGCTTTTGCCACTTCGATCGCATCCTCGACCTCGAAGCCGCCATCGACCCATTCCTTGATCGACAGGCGCGCGCCCAGCATCAGCCCGGGCACTGCCTTCTTCACCGCCTTGGCGATCTCGACGGCGAAACGCATGCGGTTTTCCAGGGAGCCGCCCCAGCGGTCGGTGCGCTGGTTGGAGAGCGGCGACAGGAACTGGAAGATCAGATAGCCATGCGCGGCATGCAGCTCGATGAAGTCGAAGCCGGCCCGCTCGGCCCGCTTTGCCGCTTCGGCGAAGCGTTCGATGATTTGCAGGATCTCGTCGTCCTCCAGCGCCCGCGGCACCTGCCAGCCGGTGTCGTAGGCGATCGCTGAGGCCGACACGATCGGCCACGGGTCCTGATCGGCGTGCAGCGGTCCGCCGCCTTCCCAGGGTTTCCGGTTCGACGCCTTGCGGCCGGCATGGGCAAGCTGGGTGCCGAATTTCGTGCCCGGCGCGGCGACCCGCTTGGCGGCATCAAGCGTGCGTCGCGCCGCCGCCTCATTGTCCTCGGAATAGAGGCCGAGGCAGCCATGCGAGATCCTGCCGCGCCGCTCGACGTCGGTCATCTCGACGGTAACCATGCCGGCGCCCGACATGGCCAGGTTCATCCAATGATAGAGGTGCCAGTCGCTGGCTGAGCCGTCCTCGGCCGAATACTGGCACATCGGCGCGACCGCGATGCGGTTGGGGAAGGTGAGGCCGTCGAGGGTGATCGGCTGGAAAAGCGATGAGGTCATAAAAAACACTCCGGAAAGGGTTGCCGCTATTTATGCAGCCGACTGTGCCAGCGCCAGACACGAGACGGTGAACCGGTGCTCTGGACCAATAGCTGACCGGATTGCGCGAACCGCCGTTCGCGGCTACGCCTTTGCCGCGGCAGCAGGGAGTCCACCATGGAAGATCGCATTCGCATCCGCTCGGAGGAGGTCCTTTCCGACGAATGGGCGGTTTTGAAAAAGACCGTCTTCGACTACCGCCGGCGCGACGGCAAATGGGAAACGCATACCCGCCAGACCTACGATCGCGGCGACGGCGCGGTGATCCTGCCTTTCGATCCCGACCGCTCGACGGTGCTGCTGGTGCGGCAGTTCCGCTATCCGGCCTACGTCACCGGCCACAAGGAGCCGCTGATCGAGGCCTGCGCCGGCCTGCTCGACGAAGACGATCCCGAAACCTGCATTCGCAAGGAGGCCGAGGAGGAACTCGGCTACCGCCTGAAGGACGTGCAGCGGCTGTTTTCACCCTATATGAGCCCCGGCAGCGTGACCGAGCGACTCTGGTTCTTCGTCGCCCGCTATTCGCCCGCCGACCGCATCTCCGACGGCGGCGGCGCCCACGACGAAGGCGAGGACATCGAGGTTTTGGAAATGCCGCTCGACGAGGCGCTGGCCGGCATCTACGACGGCAGCATTGTCGATGCGAAGACCATCATCCTGATCCAGCATTTGAAGCTGAACCCGATCGGTGGGTGAGGTGGTGGATCTGGGCTAGGTGCGGATTAGGACGTGACGGCTATGCTAGCATCGCTGTTGTGCGCAGTTCCTAAATGGCCCATGCCTGCGCATCGCAAAGCATGCACGGAAACGTGCCCCTCTCGGTCGTCGCGGCTGGGCAAGTCGGTGGATATCGTCGTCACGGTGCGGCAGAGCGACGGGCAGGGCCACATGCCGCACCGTTCAGATCGCAGCCATTGCCTTGGCGATCACGGCGAAAGGCAGGACCAGGGATAGCGGCGCGTCATCGAGACGGACCGCACCGTAGCCCTCATACCAGCGTGCGGCCTGATCGCCTTTGGCGTCGATCAACAGGGCTACGCCGCCGACTTCCTGCGCAACTGCTATGCAGCGTTTCCCGGCGGCGAGCAGCAAGCCGCCACCGAGGCCACGGCCTTGCATCGCACGATCCACAGCGAGGCGACCGAGGCGATAGACCGGCACGTCGTAGCGGCCCAGGCCACGCCTGGCGATCGTCGGTGTGCGGGCATAGTCTATCGAGGCGGGACTGAGGGAATAGAATCCGAGGATGTGCGATGGATCTTCCGCCGTCACGGCGACGAAGGTTTTTGCGCCGCCGCTTTCGTGGTTTTGACGCGCGAAGCGCTGTAGATAGGTATTGAGGTCCGCGTCGCCACAGTCGAAGGCGGCACGGTCATGCTGTTTACTGATCGGCACTTCCTGCCAGGAGTTCACGCGAGGGTCTGACCGGCCTTGGCGGCACGGATAAGACGTTCGGTGGGCGCCGGCGGATTTTCGAGCAGGTCGAGGACGCGCAGGCTGTCGCGTTCTGACAGTGCGAGATGTTCGGCGCGTTGGATCGTGGCTTGGGCGTCACGCAGCGCGGAACGCGTGACGAACTCGGTTAGACCGACATTCGACAAAGCCGCTGCACGTGCGATCACGGCTTTTGCTTCGGGCGGAATCCGGAGATCGATTCGGCCATTGTCACTAACATTGCGGGGCATGGGCATATCCTTCGGTTTAACTATACAGTACGGATTCAATCCGTACAACACCAACCTTTCGCCTTAGCTTGAGTTATAGAAATGCGTTCTATAACTCAGAGGGCACAAGCCTAAGGCTCAACCGAGCAGCTTCAATGCCGTTGCAATCGGTAAAAGCGATGACAACGGACGGCTCTGAGGTGGCAAGAGGCCGTGCTTGCGATAGAAGGCTGTCGGGCAGCCAAGCCTTCTTGGCTAGCAACCAGCTAGGAAATCAAATCAATACCCAATTTGGTGCGGACGACGGGAATCGAACCCGTACGATCAGAGATCGAGGGATTTTAAGTCCCTTGCGTCTACCAATTCCGCCACGTCCGCAGGCCAGCTCTTTTCAGCCGCCAGCCAAAGGCCGTCAAGCCCGTCTTCTGCCGTCGACAAATCCGATACTGGAAGCTAGCGAGGGCTAATCACCTACAGAGATACAAGCAAATCGCCTTCACCTGGAGATATCTTTAGCGGCAGCTTCCGGGGCTATCGCGAATGCGCGTCCCCCGTTCGCAGGATGCGTTGAGGCGCTCCGCCCTGATAGACTCGAATTGGCAAGTGGATCGGCGCGCCGGCACTCGACGCCGTCCTCTACGAACACCGGGAGATTGTCATGCTCAAGCTTGCCTCTGCCTTGGCACTGCTGCTTGTTGGGACGGCGCCTCTGTTTGCCGATGACATGCCGATGAACGCCAAAGACATCAGGTGGGGTCCTGCTCCTGCTGTCATTCCCGCTGGCGCTGAAATGGCTGTTATCTCTGGAGATCCCTCAAAGGACGGCGCCTATGTGCTGCGGTTGAAGACACCCGCCGGCTACAAAATTGCCGCACATAATCATCCCACCACGGAATACGTAACGGTGCTTTCCGGCAACTTCCATGTTGGAATGGGCGATAAGCTCGACGAGGCGAAAGGTGTCGAACTGACTGCTGGCGGCTTCGGCGTCGCGCCGGCCGGAATGAATCACTTCGCCTGGACGACAAGCGATACGATCATCCAGGTTCATGGCGAGGGGCCATTCAAGATCACCTACGTCAACCCGGCAGACGATCCGAGCAAGAAGTGACAGTTCGGGGATCGAATTGATTGAACCGGCTGAAGGCTCGAATGATGGAGTGCGTCAAACTCCGCGACCGTCGAATCAGTAAGATCCGCTAACGCGGCGAAAGCTGATTGGCCGCAACGGAATCCTATTCCGCTTGGCCATTTTGCCGTGAATGGCGCCGAAACAAAAAACCCGCCTCGGTAGGCGGGTCGTTGGAGCCAATTGGCACCATACCCAAATTAGTAGCATAGCTGCCGGCACAAAGCAAGAACAAAGTTGCTGCGGCCGGCACAAAAGCATAAAGCCTTTGTCCTGCCTTCCCGGCGTTGTCGATTGGCGAAAGCCGTGGTGGCATCGATCTCCCTCCTTGAGGGGGAGATGGCCGGCAGGCCAGAGGGGGTCGTCGCGCGTCAAGCGCCAGCCTCCTTTTGTTCGGGGCAAAGGTTCGCGTCAGGACGTCCCGACCCCCTCTGTCGCCTTTGGCGACATCTCCCCCACTTTGGGTCCCCTTTTGGGGGGAGATCGGCGGTTTCGCCGTCGTCGCTTACTTCCTCGCTGGTCAAAATCCTCGCGGCTTGGCACAGTCGGGCAAAGAGGAGCCTGTTGATGCCGAAGAATGCGACGAAACCAAAACCCTGGGCCGAGATGGCGACGCATCTGGTCAATGTCGCCATGGGCCGCAAACCCGCCGATCTCGTCATCCGCAACGGGCGCTGGGTCAACGTTCATTCGGGCGAGATCATAGCTGGCACTGACATCGCCATTGCCGGCGGCCGCTTTGCCTATTGCGGGCCGAATGCCGGCCATGCCATCGGCCAGGGCACCAAGGTGGTCGATGCCGGCGGCCGCTACCTGGTGCCGGGGCTTTGCGACGCGCATATGCATGTCGAGAGCGGCATGGTGACGGTGACGGAATTCTGCCGCGCGGTGATCCCGCATGGCACCACCTCGATGTTCATCGATCCGCATGAGATCGCCAATGTGCTCGGCCTGCCGGGCGTGCGATTGATGCATGACGAGGCGGTCGCCATGCCGGTCAACGTGCATGTGCAGATGCCGTCCTGCGTGCCGTCGGCGCCGGGGCTGGAACATGCCGGCGCCGAGCTGACCGTTGCCGATGTTGCCGAGGCGATGACCTGGGAGAACATCATCGGGCTCGGCGAGGTGATGAATTTTCCGGGTGTCGCCGCCAATGACCCGGTGATGTCGGGCGAGATCGCCGCGACGGTGAGGGCCGGCAAGACGGTTGGCGGGCACTATGCCTCGCGCGATCTCGGCCTGCCGTTCCACGGCTACGTCGCCGGCGGCCCGGAGGATGACCATGAAGGCACGCGCGCCGAGGACGCCATCGCCCGCGTCCGCCAGGGCATGAAGGCGATGCTGCGGCTGGGCTCGGCCTGGTATGACGTCGCCTCGCAGATCAAGGCGGTGACCGAGAGCGGCCTCGACCCGCGCAACTTCATCCTGTGCACCGACGACAGCCATTCCGGTACGCTGGTGCACGAAGGCCATATGGACCGGGTCGTGCGCCACGCCATCAGCCAGGGCTTGAAGCCGGTGACGGCGATCCAGATGGCGACGCTCAACACCGCCCAGCATTTCAAGCTGGAGCGCGAGATCGGCTCGATCGCGCCGGGTCGGCTCGCCGATCTGCTGATCGTTTCCGACCTGGCCGAAATGACCATCGACGAGGTCTATGGCCGCGGCGTCAGGCTGGCCAAGGGCGGCAAGCTCGAGATCGACATTCCGGCCTACAATTATCCGAAGACGGCGAAGAACACCGTCAAGCTCGGCAAGAAGCTCAAACCCGGCGATTTCGACATCGCGGCACCCCTGGGCGCCAACGAGGTGCGGGTGCGCGTCATCGGCGTCATCGAGAACCAGGCGCCGACGCGGGCGCTCGAGGCCGATCTGCCGGTCGAAGAGGGGCTGGTCGCCATGGACCGCCGCAACGACGTCTGCCAGATCGCGCTGGTCGAGCGCCACAAGGGCACCGGCGGCGTCACCAATGCCTTCGTCTCCGGCTTCGGCTATATCGGCGACTGCGCCATGGCCTCCAGCGTGGCGCACGATGCCCACCACATCATCGTCGTCGGCACCAACAAGCAGGACATGGCGCTGGCCGTGAACCGGCTGGGCGAGGTCGGCGGCGGCGTCGTGCTGTTCTCCAGGGGCAAGGAGCTGGCGCTGGTCGAGATGCCGATCGCCGGACTGATGTCGGACGAGCGCGCCGAAATCGTCGCCGCAAAGGCGGACCAACTCAGCGACGCCATGCGCCAGATGGGCTGCTCGCTGAACAACGCCTACATGCAGCACTCGCTGCTGGCGCTGGTCGTCATCCCCGAGCTCAGGATTTCCGACGTCGGCCTGATCGACGTGACGACTTTCCGGAAGGTTGATCTGTTCGTCTGAACGATGGCGGGACAGCGCCCCCCTCTGTCCTGCCGGACATCTCCCCCTCAAGGGGGGTGTTTGGACCGGGGACATCGCGAACAGGTGTGCGGGGACATCGCGAACAGTTTGCCATCCTATCTTTGGCTTGCGTTGAGGTCGATGGTCTGGATTTT
>NZ_JAMYPH010000039.1:0-23673 GCF_040320265.1 Mesorhizobium sp. M0751 | reverse complement strand
TCCAGAACCTCGAGCCGGCCTGCGTAGCCAGCTGTTGGGACGTCCAAATCGACGTCCATTTTGCCGTCTGCTCCCACGTAGGCCCTCCGTCTCTCGCGATCGGGGGGATTCTTCGCACATTCACCTCATGCCCCGCACGAGGGGAGCGGCGTGGCGCTTACATCTTCTGGCCATTCATTGAGAAAATCGATAGCATCCGCAGGACTGGCAATCTCTTGCACGATGTGCGCTGCACGCCTTCCGAAAACTGGACTGCTGAAAGTCCCTGAGCTCATTCGTTCCTCCCGACCTGCTGAACCGCTAGTTTGCGTAAACAGGCGCCTGCTCTACACCCGCGCACCATTGCGGAATGTGTTGTCACAGCGATAGCGGTTCAATGGCAATGCAGCGGCGTGATGTCCTCGGTTTACCAGCGGGCCAATCCCTAACATCCTGCTGCGAGAGCGGTTCACCGGATGAATCTACATCGTTTCGACCATTGCGAACCAACGCTTGATAGTTCCTCCCGCGCCACCAGGAAGCGGCCACTGCTCTGCCACCGATTTCACAGCCAAAAAGAGGATGGCGAAACAGAAATAGCCTGCTTCGTTTCGAGATCACTGGTCATTTCGGCGCAAAGCTTACGGCCGAGACGCGCCTGAAAATGCGCAAGGACCGCGGCAGGTCGCCAACAACGGGCGGATCAACGGTCACGACGGCGGATACCGCGCCATAGAATCTCGCTGGGCGAGCATCGCAATAATCATGTCGAGACCTTTGTTGCTTTCAGCGGCGACCGCCACTATGAAGCGACGCTTCGCCGACTGTGTTTCACGCCGCCTGGAGAGTTTCATGACAGAAGAAGCCGAAAAAAACATCGACACCCTCATCGAGCTCACGGCCGATGTCGTCTCAGCCTATGTCTCCAACAATCCGATCCCGGTGGGGGATCTCCCTGCCCTCATCGGCCAAGTGCACGCGGCTCTGAAAGGGACGGCCGGAGGTGTCTCTGCAGAAGAGCCGGTTGCCCTTACGCCTGCAGTCCCGATCAGGAAGTCGGTGACACCGGACTACATCATCTCCCTTGAGGACGGGAAGAAATTCAAATCGCTAAAGCGCCATCTGTCGACCCACTATGGGCTGACGCCGGATGGATATCGGGCCAAATGGGGCCTGCCGGCGGATTATCCCATGGTCGCGCCGAACTACGCCGCGGCGCGCTCGTCATTGGCCAAGACGATGGGGCTCGGCCGCAAACCGAAAGCGCCGGAAGCACCGGAGCCGACGAAGCGAACCCGCAAGAAGGTCGCGGCTTGATTTCGGCAATCGAGATTCGTTCTGGAGCGTTGCAGCCATCGGCTTAATCTGCGCGTCATATAAAAAGGCGGGGCCAACCCCGCCTTCCTTTCAAACAACTTTGTTTCATGAGGAATTCGCGACGCCTGCAGCAATCTGCTGCCCTCAGTTTTTGCTCGCTCCTATCGAGCGGCCGTGAGGACCTCCGGACCTACGCGCCCACTCTTGCCAGGACGCAGGAGAAAATTTCAACCAGCTTTGCTGAGGCTGCCAGCGGAGGACTTGCCGGTGCGGCGATCCTGCTCGATCTCATAGTTGATCTTCTGGCCGTCAGCGAGGGTCGAGAGGCCCGCGCGTTCGACAGCGGAAATGTGGACGAAAACATCCGGACCGCCATTGTCGGGCTGGATAAATCCAAACCCCTTGGTGCTGTTGAACCACTTTACCGTTCCAGTCGGCATATACGTGTTCCTCCTTAACAATTGCAACGTGGCAGGCCATCAGGCCTGCCCGACTCATAGCCGAGACTTGGGCGCAGCAAAAAGCGAAAAATTGTTAAGCCCCGATCAGCTGGCGCACTCCATTTTGGCCGTAGTCGCCAGCAAGCACTGTCCTACACTACCGCTAGAGCATGGCCGGAAGCGCCCGATCCTTCCAACGCTCCTCAGCGCCACGTCTATGGCTGGTGCTTGGAGGCACGGGACGTAAGGCCGACCGCTGCTCGTGCCGCCAGGTCAAAGGCCGGGTAGTTCACGGCGCTACCTTCGTGCATAACGGCTTGGCAAGCGCTTGAAGGAGTTTCGAATTGGATTGTTTCAAGAGGGTCGAGGGGTTGATCGATGCCACCAGCGTGGAAGCGATCGATAACGCGCGCGTTTTGCTGGACCATTCAAGGGCAAGTCAGAAACAATCGCCCAAGCGATCGACCTACTTGATTTCATGACCTTGCTGTTTGTGGTAGAAGTTACCCGCGAGCGGTTCCACAATCCGGCGAGGCGGTTGACGCGTATCAGATTGAGCAGGATCAGGCTGTTACTCACCCGATGCTCTTGACCTAGCTAGGGGACCACGCCGCCAGCGATGCGTTTGCAGCCGCAAAGAAGGCAAAATCTGTTCGCCGGCAAACCGAGCACAGCCAGGCGGTATTTACGCAGATGAATTCGATCGCGACCGCCAAATTCTCCTGTTTGGTACCCAGCCACGACGGCAAGCGCGGACAGCTTCCGTGCTGCTGTCCTCCAGCGACAAACGTGCCTGCATGCCCCCATCCACGGCGAGCTCGACGGTTGTTTCTTACGTTTGACCAAGGTCCCGCGCAAACACTCCCCTTTCCCGCGGCCACTCATCAGGCTCAACGGCCTCGCGGCAGGCGCATTACGCCAGAATCGCGCAACCGCATCGTTTTTTCCCCTCCGAGTCCTACGGTCTTCGTTTTCCAGCGCCTCGCGTATATCGCCCAACTCGCCGATTTTTGGATCAGATCCGTCCTAGCGCACGAGCAGGCTCCGCGCTCGAGTTGGCTGGGCTGCTCACGCCTCTGCCCTTCAGCATCGACCCGGTCTGGCTGTCGAGGACAGGGTTCCGCTGGGGTGACCAACATCTCCATTCTCACCGTCAGTGCAGCGGCCATTCGAAGCGCATCCTGTACCCCTCCCCGGCAGCGCGCCCAATCGTCTTCCGAACGAAGAAGATATTCTCAGCCGCGCGCAAGTCGCGTTCGGCCCTGTCCGACGTCCGACAATGTCGGATGCGCAACATGGCAGAGCCCGATTTGTCCACTGCCTCGAACGGTTTTCTGATCTGGCACGGTGCATGCTTGGTCATCCGCAAGGCGTCGCGGACCAAGGAGAATCCGTCCCATGATCACCTCACCAAGAAATACCGCCGCAGGTCTCCTGGGTCCATCCAAAGATGAGGCTCGAGTAAGGCCTGGCACCATGAAGAGCTTATTCATCTGCCTCGGCGCTGCCCGCCGATCCTCCCACGGGGAGAGACGGGGACGCAGCGCGTTCATCAAAATGAGGAACAAATCACTTTGCCTTGAACCTTGCCTTTCGACCAGCCACCACAACCGGAGCCATCGATCGTCCGCCTGGCTGCGCAACGCGTTCATTGCCACCGCGCTGGCCCTGGTGACGACCGCTCCGGCTCTGGCCGCCACCGCCGGCGGCAAGGTGACGGATTTCCTGCTCGACAACGGCATGGAAGTGGTCGTCATCCCCGATCACCGCGCGCCGATCGTCACTCATATGGTCTGGTACAAGATCGGCAGCGCCGACGAGCCACCCGGCAAATCAGGCCTTGCCCATATCCTCAAGCATCTGATGTTCAAGGCAACGACCAACCACGCCGCCGGCGAGTTCGACCGAGCCGTCTCAGCCATCGGCGGCTACAACAACGCCTTCACCGCCTATGACTACACCACCTTCGTCGAGACGGTGGCGCCCTTGGCGTTGGGTGAGATGATGGGCTTCGAGGCCGATCGCATGTTCAACCTCATCCTCAACGACGATGATATCAAGACCGAGCGCGACGTGATCCTGGAGGAGCGCCGTTGGCGCAGAGAGAACCCGCAGGCTCTGCTGGACGAGGAGGTCAACGCGACGTTGCGGCAGAACCAGCCCTACCGCATTCCGGTCATCGGCTGGATGCAGGAGATGGAGAAGCTGAAAACCGACGCATTCACCATCTACAACAAATACTACCGACCGAACAACGCCGTGCTGGTGGTGGCCGGCGACGTAGAGCCGGAGACGGTGAAGGCGCTGGCCGAGAAGACCTATGGCAAGGTTGTGCGCGGGCCGGACCTGCCCCCGCGCAACCGCCCGGTCGAGCCGGAGCAGAACACCAGGCGCACAGTGACGCTGACCGATGCGCGCGTTTCGGTGCCGAGCTTTTCCACTCAATGGGTGGTGCCGTCCTATCATACGGCAGAGCCCGGCGAGGCCGAGGCGCTCGACCTGCTGGCCGAGATCCTCGGCGGCGGTAACCGCAGCCGGCTATATCAGGAGCTTGTCGTCAAGCAAGGCATAGCCTCGGCGGCCGGCGCCTCCTTCCAGGGCACCATGCTAGACGACACCAATTTCACCATCTCCGGCTCGCCGCGCGGCGATGCAAAGCTCGTCGATCTCGAAGCGGCGGCCGTTGCCGAAGTCGCCCGGATCGCCAAGGATGGCGTGACCAACGACGAGCTGGACAAGGCCAAAGACCGCTATATCCGCTCGGTGATCTTTGCGCACGACGAGCTGGACCACATCGCCAACATTTATGGCAAGACGCTCACCACCGGTGGCAATGTGAAGGACGTGCTCGAGAGGCCGGACCGCGTCCGTAAGGTCACCACCGACGAGGTCAAGGCGGTCGCCGCGCGTTATCTGGTGCTCGACCATTCGACCACGGGCTATCTTTTGCCGCAGCAACAGGCGGGGAATTGATCATGAGCTCCATGGCCATGCGCATGCGCCGCCCGGTCTTCCCTTCACCCCTTGTGGACCTGTTGGGCAGTCATGAGCAAAGCTTGCGGCGGCGGGGTTGCGGCGGTTGTTCGCTTGTTTGCGGGGGATTTGACGTCTTGTTTGGGGTTTCAGGCGGTCGTCCGACCCTGTATGGGCGGAACTCAGGCGCACCTATCCCGCGATAGCGGCCCATCGGCGCATGTTGAAGGCGATCGCCGCCATCGTCACCTGGGCGGTCGCCTTGGCCAGCCCGACATAGCGGATCGTGGTCAGCTTCATGCGGCACTTGAGGGTAGCAAAGGTGGTCTCCACCGCCGCCCGGCGTCTGGCGATCAAGCGATTGTAGTGCTTGAGACGCGCCGGCAGCTGCGGATGATGCTTGTTGGGGCGGCGCGCGATGCGCACCTTCTTGCCTTCGGCCTTGAGCCGGGCGCGGCGGGCATGGGTGTCGTAGGCGGCGTCCGCCCAAACCGTCTTCTCGTCGCCGCAGATCAAGGTGTCAGCCACGACCGTGTCGTTGACGTTGGCTGGGGTGGTGATCACCGTGCGGATCAGGCCAGAGCCCTCATCGACCCCGACATGAGCCTTGTAGCCGAAGGTGAAGCCGCCCTTGCCCTGCCGCGCGGTAATGCGGGCATCTGGATCCTTCGACGGCCGCTCAAGCGTCGGCGGTGACGAGACCGCATTGATCAGCGTGGCATCCAGCATCGTGCCACGCTTCAGGATCACGCCGGCCTTCTCCAACTGCCGGTCCAGTTCGCCAAACAACTTATCGAGCAGACCTTCGCCGACAAGCAGATTGCGAAAGCGCGAAAGCACCGTGTGATCGGGAATGCTCTCCTCCAGCCCGAGCCCGGCAAAGCGCCGGAACGACAGCCGGTCGCCAAGCGCCTCTTCCAACTCACGGTCCGAAAGCCCGTAGAGCGATTGCAACAAAAGCGCCTTGAACAGGACCAGCGGTGGCCAAGCCGCCCGACCCGGACCGCCATCACGCAGCGGGTTGAGCAGTTTCTCAAACCGATACCACTTCACAAGACCCGACAATCGGTCGAGCGGCGAAGTGCCGCCCACAAGCTTGGTGCCTAGAAAAGCCTCCGCCAAGCTCAACTGGCCCGTCTGCTTCACTGCCATCGCGATTCCCTCAGACCGTCCACCTCAGAGAATCACAATCAGCGAATTACGCAACAGGCCCCTTGTGGGAGAAGGGAAGACCTGGCGCGCCTTCGCCACCCTGTTCCTCTCCATCCTCTTCCTCATCGTGCCGGCGCTCGCCGCCCGCGCGATGAATATCCAGGAAGTCAATCGGCAAAGGGCACCACCGCCTGGCTGGTCGAGGATCATACGGTGCCGATCATCGCCATCCGCTTCGTCTTCGACGGCGGTTCCGCGCAGGACCCGGCCGGCAAGGAAGGCCTCGCCAATTTAATGACCGGCCTGTTCCACGAGGGCGCCGGCCATCTCGACAGCGACCCCTTCCAGGTCAAGCTCGACCATGCCGGCGTCGAGATGAGCTTCGGCGCGCAACGCGACGGCATCAATGGGTCGATGCGCATGCTTTCCGAACAACAGGATGCTGCTATCGATCTGCTAAGGCTCGCCGTCAACAGCCCGCGCTTCGACCAGGAGGCGGTCGACCTCATCCGCGCCCAGATTTTCTGCGGCATCATCGCCAACGAGCGCGACCCCGAGACGATCGCCCAGCGCAAATGGCGGCGTGCGATCTACTGGAGGCTTCTGTGAGGTCCGCATGTTCGATGGAGCACACCCGCTGGTCTTCGGACCTCATTGCAAGCCGGATTGAACGAAGCCGCCTGACGCGGTCTGGCGTTATGGGGATTGTAGCCTGTGTCAAGCGAAGTGAGGATTTGACCCCCCTATTGCCTCACCGGAGAATGTTACCGAGCGTGGTGGTGCCGACATGACCCGCGCGATTCGTCCAGTCGTCGTCCAGGAACGATCCGCTCCGCCGCTTCCACGCGCCATGCCTTCACAGCCAGTTGCACTGTCCTCAGGCTCTTCTTCGTAAAGCGCGACGGATCGGCACTCATGAGGCGCTGGAGCACCGTGACGGCCGAGAGTGTCGGCTCGGTATAGCGCGGCGATCTGGGAGAGACCTGCGCGACAACAATCTGGATGAGACTCTCAGAGCGCGGTCACGGGGAAATTATCATGCTGATTGTCGCTGGCAAGGCTTTCGTCGTTTTCTGATTGTCGCTCCGCGACAAGTTGGTGGGCGTTTTTGATTGTCGCGTAGGAGGCAGGCCTGCCGCGCTGACGTTTAGCTTCGATGGCGGATCTGCGCTGGTAGCTTTCGACATTCATCTCGAAGATCGTTGCGTGATGAACAAGCCGGTCGACCGCGGCGAGGGTCATGGCGGGATCCGGAGAGACCCTGTTCCATTCTCCAAAGGGCTGATTGGCGGTGATCATGATGGAACGCCGCTCATATCTTGCGCAGATGAGTTCGAAGAGCACGCTCGTTTCGGCCTGGTCCTTGGTGACGTAGGCCAGATCGTCGAGGATCAGCAGATCGAACTTGTCGAGCTTTGCGATGGCGGATTCGAGCTGCAGCTCACGCCGTGCGACCTGAAGCTTCTGGACGAGATCGGTGGTTCGGGTGAACAGCATGCGCATTTCGCTGATTGTGAGCCGGCATTTCACGCGATGGTGAGCGCTCATTTCATTTGATCGTGAAGCAGCTATTTCACGCGATCATGAGCGGCCGCTTCGACCGACCTGTTTATTGATTCAGGTGTTTGCGGCTGCGCCTCTTCGGGTAGGGTTTGATCCGCCGATACGGCCTTCGATACGTGAGGCGTGTCTCCCAGCCTGCCAGGCCATCCTCAGGCTCGCGGCGAAGCGCTTAAGACCGATGGCGACAGGTTCCTCGGGCTTTGCATTCAGACCGCGACCATCGACCCGCCTTCCAAGGTCTTCCTGTGCCGCACGAATGCCGGCAAACAGCATCACCGGATCCGCAGTTTCCAGCATGGCCTGTAGGCGTTCCTTGTCTGTTTCGGCCACGCCAGGATGGGCCAGCACGCGCTCGACGGGCGGCGCTGGCGGGTGATAGCGCTTGATCACACGGGCGTGGATCCGGGTCTTCTCCCGCAACTTGAAGGACGGCTGGAACAGATTGGCGTAAAGACGCAGTTTCGTGGAGGCGAACGAGCGTTGCCGTCGCCTCTGCACCGACGAATCTTCCGTAGCCTACCAGCCTCCGGACGATGGCGCCGTTCTTCTGCTCGACCCAAGCCTGATCATTCTTCCGACATGCGCGGGAACCGGTCACTTCCAATCCTTGACTTCGACACCAGTAGACCACGACTTCATTCATGAAGGCGCTGTCATTGTCGAAAGACGCCCAGCAGCGGAAAGGGAAACAGCGATCTGGCCCGCTTGATGGCAGCGATCACAAGACCGCTTTCCCAGGTCCGGACCGGCACGCACTCGGTCCAGCCCGTAGCGATATCGGTAAGAACCATCGTCTGCACAAAGCTACCGGACGAGGAGGTGCCGGAATGGGCCACGAAGTCAACCTCGACATGACCAGGCGGCGGGTCGTTCCAGTCCCAGAAGGTGCGATCGGAACCGATCGGCGCACCGCCGAACTCATTCCGGTGCGACGGCGTCCGCCACCGCAACGCGCTCGGCGGCGACAGCGGCGCTTTCGGCATCCGGTTCGAGATTGTTCTGCTGCGATCCGGCCAGCAGCTTGCGGCACAGGTCGAGCTTAGTGGCGCGATTGCCGTTGGCGAGGAAGCCGTAGTGGCGGATGCGATGGAAACCGTCGGGCAATGTGTGCAGGAGAAAGCGACGAATGAACTCGTGCGCGTCGAGCGTCATGACCTTCGACTTGCCGCGATGGCGATAGTCCCGCCAGCGGAACGCGACCCGATCGTCGGCCGTGCTGATCAGTCGGGAGTTGGCGATCGCGACGCGATGGGTGTAGCGGCCGAGATAGGCCAGCACCTGCTTCGGCCCGCCGAAGGGCGGGTTGGCGTAGACGACCCATTGCCGGCGACGAGCCTCCGCAAGCAAGCAGACGAAGGCACCAGGCTTTGCCAGGTAGGCGAGATCGCCGAAGACGCCCAGCCGACCCTGGCGTAGGCCGCTCGGAGTTCCTCCAGAAAGAGACTGCGGAGCGGGCGCGACAGCATGCGTACGGGCAGGAAGAACCCCGGTCGGCAAGCGAACCAACGCCCTCCATCGAAAGAGATGCCGCCGCCCGGCACGATGCAATGGAGGTGGGGATGGTAGGTGAGGTTCTGGCCCCACTGTGCAGCACCGCGATGAGACCGATCCCGGCGCCGAGATGTCTGGGATCTGCGGCGATCGTGCGCAGAGTCTCGGCGGCCGCCTTGAACAGGATCGTGTACACCGCCGTCTTGTTCTGGAGGTGACCGCGGCGATATCGGCCGGCAGCGTGAACACTACCTGGAAATAGGCAACCGGCAGAAGCTCGTCCTGCCGTGCGGCGAGCCATTCCCGGCATGCCTTTCCCTGGCACTCACATGGGCGAACTCGGGTCAACCGGAATGTGTACGGCTTACGGCTTCATGGATTATCTCTTCGTGTTGTTACGGATCCGAAGTTGAGCCTGTCTTTCCAATTCGAGCATTTCTGGCTCGTTGAAACTCACATACGGTCGCCGCCCCGGGGCGGCTGCACCCTTATCCCGCATACGGCGGCTAGGCTCAGGGGGACGTAACCATTCTTAGGAGCGGTTGTTGAGACCATATGCCAGGCCGGTTCGTCCACCTGGATTCGCCGGGGCTGATCAGGCCCCGTCAGATGGCGAAAGGGGTTTGGTTGGCTTCAGATCAGGCCGGCTTTATGATGGCGCCCTCCATAACCACGCCGGCGGTCGCATACTGCCACAGTGCGACCAGCAGTTTACGCGCCAAGTCGACGATCAGCGGCTTACGCAGCCGCCCGCCTCGCCCGCCGTTGCGCTCGACCCGCTGTTGGAACCACTGGCTGAGGGTCGAGTCTGGTTGGTGTCGCAGCCACAGCCAGGCCATCTGCACCATCGTTCCTCTCAGCCGCGGATAGCCCGCTTTTGAGACGCCCTGCTCGTGATCGACAGAACCGCTGTGCCAGGGCGTTGGCGCAAGCCCGGCGTAGGCGGCAAGCTGCCTTCGATTATCGAAGTGACGATAATGACCTTCAGACCAGAGTACGTTGGCGAACTCAGCGCCAAACCTCCTTCAGCTGCAGCAGTCTCACCACCGGCGCGGGTCGTTCGCCTTGGCCCGATCCAACAGCAGATCGTCGCGCACCGCCTCGACCTTTTGCAACTGCTCCAGTATCAGCTCAAGCCGGTCGAGCTCACGCACGACCTGTGCCTTCAGGTGGAAAGGCAAGGCGCGACCATCACCGTTTCCAGGTCCTCGAGCCTGGCGCGTCGATCGCGACGCAGCGGCTCAGTCACCGACGCCCTGGGCGAACAGCAGCCCCTTGATCCGGTTGACGTGCTCCACCCGCTCGGCGATCAGCGTCTTGCGCTCCCGGCAGATTCGGCGGGGGTCGGCGGCTTGACCATGCAGCAGACCCGCGACTCGCCGCGCTTCTAGGCCAGCAAGGTCCGCACCAGGGTCTCGCCGTCGATCTTATCGGTCTTCGCCCGCCGGCGCCGCTGCGACACCAGGATCGAGGCGGCGTCGACCACGTGGCTCTCGATCGCTTCGCCTTGAAGCACCCGATGGATCCAGAAGCCGTCTAGAGTCCAGCCTCCTGGATGACAATAATCCGGAAGCGCTCGCCGGTTCGTGCCCGGGCCTTTTCCTTGAACGTCGCAAACAGCTCCAGGAGTCCCGCAACGTCCTCGCCCCGCAGAGAACGCCTGGACATCTTCTCCCCGCCACCCGGCGACAGTGAGGTGATCAGCCAACTTGATCGAGACAGTTCCATCGAAACAAAGATCGCGCCAAGATCGATGCGGATAGCGGCCTGTTCCGGCCGATTTGCAACCTGTTGCATTGTCGTCTCCAGAATGGTGGGTCTAGCAACGCCATTCTGCCTGAATGCAGGCCGCTATCAGCCCATAGGATCTTGGGACAGTGCCGGTTGCGGCAGGTAATGGGCGACGCCCATTACCTGCCTTATGGGCAGATCTAAATAGATGACCGCAGCTCGACCAACCAGTTTGTAGTAAGGGGCGCCCAACATTCTGGACCGGCAGGTGGGGTTCAGCAGCATCACGTGCCGATATGGCGGCAGATGTCAAAAATGGCCGAACGTGTCAATGCGATTATAATTGCGCATCTAATATCACCAAATGGATCTCGCGTGAATTGCCTTCACGAGCGCCGCCATTCTCAGGGTGAGTATTTCGTTCTATTGGCCGATATGCTCGCCAGCTACAAGAACGGCAACTCTATCCTCTACACTTTGTCGCCAAACTGGCTCGGCAGCCTTCTGAAGCCTGGCACGGACTCGTTGGCTAAACGTGCCCTTCTCGGCAAGCCCAGATGACTGGAACGCGAACACGTAAGCTGCTGACGGCACGAACACTTTCTGATAGCCGAAAGCGGGAATGGCGATATCGACGGTGGCATCGTGCCGTCCGCCTGCGGCTTGGCCTTGGTGAACTTGACCGTGCAGTGCGCGTCGCATTCTTTCCGGGGTAGTTTCGCCGGCTTGTCCTACCAATGTCGTCCTTCCCCTCCTTCGTGTTCCTCTGCTTCGGCGCGGCAATAAGGCTCGAATCCACAATCTGGCCCGACATGGCAATGTAGCCGGCCTCGCGCAGCATCGCATCGAAGCGTTCAAACAAGGCTTTGATCGCTCCGGTCCTCGTAAGCCTTTCCCGAAACACCCAGATCGCGCGCGCATCGGGAACCCGGTCCGAAAGCCCCAGCCCAAGGAACCGCATGAACGACAGCCGGCCATTTGATCAGGAATTCGGTACGTTCGTCCGACAGGTTGTTGACAGTCTGGATGATCAGCACCTTCAGCATCATGACGGGATCGTAGGGCGGGCGCCCACCCTGCGGCCCGCCCGTATAGGCAAGCGCCTTTTCCAGATCTCGCCGGAACGCCTCGAAGTCCACAACCCGCCCATAGGCTTCGAGCTGATCGCCAAGGTCGCTCAACCGCCGAAGCCGATCATCGACATCGAAGAACCCAGGCGCAGTCCCCATCGAAAATCTCCCATCGCCATCAGTACCCGATGGAATCACAATTCGACAGGAACGGCGAGGTTTATAGGAGCGTCCAGCTTTTTGGACGAGAACATTCCGGCTTCAGCATGGGCGACTATTGTTCCGTCGGGAGGGGCCGGTGGGGGCGATGGCGCGGAGTTTCGCGGGACGGCGCGGGTTTCCGGCCGAGCGGCTCGTGCGATGCGATGACGGCGATAGCGGAGCGCTTGTTTCACGACGTATCCCGGTATGGCGGGGGTGTGGTGACGCCGTCGAAGATTTCGATGATGATCATCTGCCCTTGACGACAGGCGGGGCATTGCCTGAGGGAACGCCCGGTGAGGCCCTCGTAAATGCTTCGTGCAGAATTTTCACTGCCACTTTGCTCCGCGCATTTCGATAAAACACGGATGGATTATGACCCATTTGTTTCATGGGCCTTTGCAATTTGATGTCCATATACGGGATCGCGACCTTAACGTTGCGCGGGTTCTACGAACAAAATGTCAGTGATGGGAACAAGTCATGAGTCGTCGTATTGTGATTGTCGGCGGCGGAGTTGTCGGTTGCAGCGTCGCCTGGCACCTGGCGGATGCGGGCGCGGGCGACATTGTATTGCTGGAGCGCGAGCAACTGGGTTCCGGCACAACCTGGCATTCGGCTGGTAACATTACTTGGAGCCCAGCACCCACTCATGACTCAAGTGTGCTCTACGCCTTCGATACAATAGAGAGACTTGAGCGGGAAACCGGGCAAAGCACGGGGTGGCTGAAGACTGGGCGCTTATTTCTCGCTCAAGACGCCGATGCCATACGCAAGTGTGAATCATACCATCGTGAAGCCACAATGCGAGGCATCGCCGGGCGCATGCTCTCGCCCGAGGAAGCCGGTCGCCTGCATCCTCTGCTCGATCCCGCATCGGCTGCGTTCTTCTGGCTCAATCCTCTTTCCGGCCGCGTCAATCCCGCCGATCTTACCGCTGCTTATGCGCGCGGCGCTCGGCAACGCGGGGTTCGCATCGTCGAGAATTGCCGGGCAACCGGACTGGAAATCCGTAGCGGCCGCATTGTCGGTCTTCGCACATCCACTGGCCCCATTGCCGCAGATGCCGTGGTTGTTGCGGGTGGGTTGTGGTCCCGGCTACTGCTGGCGACCAGCGGTATCGCCCTACCACAATGGTCCTGCGAGCATTTCTACGTCATCGCAGACGTAACACCGCGATTAGCCGCATCAACTCCATCCTTCTCGATGTCCGAGCGCCGGATGTACGGTCGCGAGGAGGCGGGCGGCATGCTCGTCGGTTTCTTCGATGAGAACGCCAAGACGATTGATGCAGCCACCCTCCCCGATCCTTTCGCCTTCACCCTGCTTAATCCCGACTGGGACAAGATCGCGCCCTATTTCGAGAGTGCGATGGAGATTTTCCCAGTTTTGGCAGACGCACCCATCCGCCGTTTCATCAATGGCCCCGAATCGTTCACCCCAGATGGTTCACCCTTGATCGGGCCCTGGCCGGATGTCGAAGGACTGTTCCTTTGCACGGCCATGAATTCCGAAGGCGTCACTTGGTCGGCGATGGCGGGACGCCTCACCGCCGAGCTCGTCACCCGTGTCAAGCCGAGCTTCGACACATTTCACTGCGCGCCCGCTCGCTTCGGCAGCCGGGCCGCCGACACCGCTTGGCTTCAGAGCCAGATCTCGCAACATTCGATAAATCCGGCCCAGCGCTTAGACTGATCTGCCAATCTGAAGTGGCTTGGAATTCACTTCGAAACTCTCGATCCTGACTTCCAGTCCACCGATGCGTTCAATGGTACATTAGTTCAGGGGCGCGCTTTATGAAGCATGTAGGGATTCTTGCACATAGTGCCGAAGGCTCCTCACTCTGCTATCTGGCACTTTGTCATGCAGGTGCGTCCAAACTAGGGGACCACCTGCATCCCGATGTAACAATGGACGCGATTTCGATGGGCACTAGCATACCTGAATGGGAACGGGAAAACCTTCCGCTGATAAGAGCGACCCTTGCCAAGTCAGTTGGACGACTAACTGCGGCAGACTGCGACTTCTTTGTTTGTCCTGACAACACTGCTCATCTCGCCCTCGAACTGGATGGTCCTGATTTGGCCTTGCCGGGGCTGCACATCGCGGATGTGGTTATGAAAGAGGCAGTCGAAAGAGGTTATCGGAAGCTCGGGATTCTAGGTACAAAGTGGACAATGGCGAAGCCTATGTACTTCAGGGCTGCACAGAGTAAAGGCCTGACAGCTATAGCCCCTAATGAACCGGATCGAAGTTATATAAACGAAATAATTTTTGCGGAACTTTGCAACGGTATCTTCACTGATGAAGCTCGTAAGGAGCACGTTAGAATCATAGAGGATCTAGCTTCTAGGGGATGCGACGCTGCCGTTCTAGGCTGTACCGAGATTCCGCTTCTCATCTCGCCTGAGCAGGCTCCGCTCCCGACTTTAGATTCAACCCGGTTGCTCGCCAAGTATGCATTAGGCGTTGCACTGGGTGAAAAAAATCTACCGAGTTGGCGTGGGGGTCCTATGTGGCCCTAGTTCTTATTGCGGTTGGTTCTCAGTGCCGCCGAGCGGCCGCGATCTTCTGAAAATTCTCGATGGTCGCTACGGCCGCCCATCTAATCTAAATCTAGGGGTGTTCAGCGAGCACTTGCGCACTTGCCGATGTCCGCGCGCCATGGGAGGGCGACCACCACATCTTCGGCGCCAGGCTCTTTCGCCAGTACCTTGTCGAAATCGGCGTTTGCCAGTTCGCCGCTACTGCATTGCAGCGTGCCGAGCCGTGCCGAGATGTTTGATCCCGGACTTTGATGGGGCATCCTTATCTTCCGAATCAAAGGATGCGCTATGGGCCAGGTTCTGCATGGGAGCGCCACAACGACAGAGGCGGTCCGTCGAGCGATACAGCATAGTCAAGAGAGCCTGAGGACGCTGGCCAGGCGCTACGGGATCAACCAGAAGACGGTTGCGAAGTGGAAGAGGCGCGCTTCGGTCGCCGATCTGCCGACTGGTCCCAAGGAACCGAGATCGACGGTGCTCTCGATTGAGGAAGAGGCGGTCATTGTCGCTTTCCGCCGGTATACGCTGCTGCCGCTCGACGACTGCCTCTATGCGCTTCAGGCGACCATTCCACACCTGACGCGGTCTTCATTGCATCGCTGCCTGCAACGCCATGGCATCGGCCGGCTGCCGGATGTCGAGGGCGACAAACCGACGAAGAGGAAATTTAAGAGCTACCCGATCGGCTACTTCCACATCGACATTGCCGAGGTCAGGACCGAGCAGGGCAAGCTGCACATGTTCGTCGCCATCGACCGCACCTCGAAGTTCGCCTTCGTCGAGTTGCACGAGAAGGCCCCCACAGCCGTATCAAGAGACTTTCTACTGCGGCTGATCGCGGCCGTGCCCTACAAGATCCACACCGTGCTTACCGACAACGGCATCCAGTTCACCCCCCCTGGTGCCGGTGGCTCGGCGGCGCCGCTGATCAAGGAGGCAATCGCCAATGGCGAGATCTTCCGCGCTCACGCCTTCGAATACGCCTGCGCCAGGAACGACATCGAGCACCGCACGACCAAGGCCAGGCATCCGTGGACCAATGGCCAAGTCGAGAGAATGAACCGGACTATCAAGGACGCCACCGTCAAGCGCTTCTACTACGAGAGCCATGACCAACTCCGCACCCATCTCGCCGACTTCGTCGCCGCCTACAACTTCGCTCGCAGGCTCAAGACCCTCAAAGGCCTCACGCCCTACGAGTTCATTTGCAAGGCGTGGGCGTCACAACCGGAACGCTTCAAACTCAATCCGCTCCAGCAAATGCCGGGACCAAACATCTAGTACTACAGTTGCGGATCATTTGATTTTCTGATTCACTTCGACAGGTTATGGAGGGAACCATGTCTGTCGCTTCGTGGTCAGGGTCGTTGTTGGCTTGGGAGCAGGAGCTCACGGCGCTGAAGGCACGGGTTGGGCGGGTGCTTCCTCGTCGTGAGTTGCGGGAGACGGGCGCAGATTTCCTTGACGGCCTTCTTTCCGGCATTGAGCGCAAGACAGGCTGGCTGATGGCCGAGCAGTCCGGAGCGGAGCGGCCGTATCGGATGCAGTCGCTGTTGGGGCGCAGCCACTGGGACGCTGATCGGCTCCGAGACGAGGTTCGCGATTATGTGGTGGAGGCGTTGGGCGATGAGGATGGCGTCCTGATCGTCGACGAGACGGGATTTGTGAAGAAGGGCGATCGTTCCGCCGGTGTCGCGCGTCAGTACTCGGGAACGGCGGGGCGGATCGAGAACAGCCAGATCGGCGTGTTCTTGGCTTACGCGAGCCGCTACGGCCAAGCGCTGGTTGATCGTCGCCTTTATCTGCCGGAAAAAGGATCGGGCGCGATGTGCCAGGGCGTCGATCCCGGAGACGGTCGAGTTTGCAACCAAGCCAAAGATGGCGCGCGCCATGGTCGAGGCGGCGCTCGATGCCGGCGTCCCGTGCGCTTACGTTCTGGGCGACGCTGTCTACGGGGCGGACAGCAGCCTTCGCCGGATGCTGGAAGCTCGCGAGCAGCCCTATGTCTTGGCGGTTCGAGGCGCTCACTTCATGCGCCGGGGAGGGGATCGTCTGTTTGAGGAAACCTCGCCCGAGGAACTGGCCAGCGAGTTCGAGCCCGACGACTGGGTCTGTCATGCGGCAGGTGAAGGCGCCAAAGGGCCTCGGCTCTATGACTGGGCACGCATCCGCCGCCCTTGGACGTCAAAAGGCGGCTTCGAGCATTGGCTTCTCGTCCGCCGCAAGCGATCGACATCCGGAGAAAAAGCCTACTACCTGGTCTTCGCCCCGCCCGGTTCCTCCTTGGCCGAATTGGCGGCAGTGGCCGGCCTGCGCTGGGCGATCGAGGAGTGCTTTGAGCGCGCCAAGGATGATCTCGGACTTGATCATTGCGAGGCTCGGTCCTGGCACGGATGGCATCGCCACATGAGCCTGTGCATGGCCGCCCTGGCATTCCTCTCGAAGCTATCGGCTGATCTTCGCCGCAGCGCATGGAGCAAACCGAACGAAACGAGTCCAAAGGAGCCAATCGCCGCCTGATCCGGATGGCTGCGCTCGTCCCGAGCGTCCCCGAGATCCGCTATCTCCTCGCCCGGATCCTCATCTTCCCACCGACACAAAAGCCCTTCATCATCGCCTGGTCGTTATGGCGACGACGACATCAGGCTGCGGCCACCATCTGTCACTAGAAACGGCATCGGCACCTGCAACTGTAGTACTAGTGACTCACTTCAAAGTGGCTGAGTAAGCACTGCGGGGCGTTGGATCCCACCATCAAGCTCTACGCCCGCGTAAGGTGACGGCATCTCGTCGGTGGTGAAACGCGGGCGAGGTCCGGTTTCTCGGCGAGGTCGAGAATAGGCCGGCTGCGGATTTCACTAAATTGGGACAGCCGTTTCAGTAAATCGCGGACAAGCGTTTCGCTAAGCCGCGGACAACGGAAGCGATCGAGTTCCGGTTGCCTTGTTGCTGTTAGGAGTGATTGATTTCGGTTATTTCGCTGCCGGTCAAGAGCGTCGATGATTTTCGCTTTCGCATGCTGTCGCCTTCGAGCGTTATGCGGTGCGCATTGTGAACGATACGGTCCAGGATCGCATCGGCTAAAGTGACCTCTCCGATCATTTCATGCCAGGCGGCCACAGGAAGTTGAGCCGTGATCAGCGTCGATTTCCGCCGGTATCGCTCCTCGAAGATTTCGAGCAGATCGAGGCGCTGCCTGTCGCTCAGCGTATGCGTTCCCCAATCGTCGAGGATCAGCAGCTGGACGCGAGCGAGTTTATCGATAAGGCGCGGGAAGCGTCCGTCGAGCCTTGCAAGTGCGAGATCCTCGAAGAGCCGTGGCGCCTGTCGTCCGAAGGCGCAGGCAATCCATGTCTTTCCGGTGCCCGTTTGGCCTGTCAGAATCAAGTTCTCGTTTGCCTTCAGCCATGCCCCCTGCGCCAAGGATAAGACGTTCCGGCGATCAAGGCCGCGGTGAGTGCTAAAATCGATGTCTTCGATCGAGGCATTGGCAAAACGCAGCTTTGCTGTTGCCAACCGATTGGTCAGCCGTTTGTCTGTTCTCAGTGCGATCTCGCGGTCGAGCATCAGGCCGAGCCGCTCGTCAAAGCTGAGGTCGTTTCCATGGACCTGCTCGGCAAGCTCGCGATAGGCCGCGACCATTCCGGCAAGGCCGAGCGTGTGCATTTGATCAAGGGTTGGATGTGTCAGCATCTGGGTGTTTTCCTTTCTCATTGATAGTAGGTTTTACCGCGGATATTGCCGTGCGGCGGTGCCGGCTTGACGGCCTCGCTCACGGGCGCAGCTTGGTCGAGACCAGATTTGAGAATGTTGGCGACGGACGAATAGCTCATTGCATTGATGGTCAAGGCACGCTCGCACGCCATTTCCAGGCGATCGGATTTGTAGCGTCGCGCCAAGGAAAGGACGCCCTGCGCGGATCGATAGCCTTGTTCCGGATGCGGGCGGTCACTCAGCAGACGCTCGATAAATATCGCCGTATTGCTCCCGACTTTTGCCGCTTCCTTGCGCAACGTGTGAGGCGTCGTGTTTGCATAGCGCTGGTGGGACTTCGGCATATGCTCATTGACGGTAATATGGCCCGAGCGCTGCGAGCTTCTGATGTGGCTGGCGATCCGCTTATGGTCAAAGAAGATCTCGACCGCCCGGTAGGTCAGTCTCACATCGACCCGCCTGCCGATCAGACCGTGCGGCACGGAGTAGAAGGTCTTGTCGACTTCGACATGATAGTCGGGATGGACCTTGGCGACTTTCCATTCTGCATATTCAAACGGTGTTGCCGGCAGTGGCTTGAGCTGGGTACGTTCGATCTCATCAAACAACGCACGGCGGGATTTGCCATAACGGCGCATGGTCCGGCCGTTGAGGTCTTCGATCAAACTGCTGATCCGGATATTGAGATCAGCAAGGCTGAAGAAGCGTTCATTTCGAAGCCTGGCCAGCACCCACCTCTCGACGATTAAAACTGAACCTTCGGCGGATGGCTTATCCCGAGGACGTTTTGGCCGCGCTGGCAGGATGGTCGTATCGTAGTGCTCGGCGAAGGCGGCGAAGGTCGCATTTAACGTCGGCTCGAACCAAAGAGCCTTGGCAACCGCGGATTTGAGATTGTCGCAGATCGTCCTCTTCGTCGCGCCGCCGAAGTAACTGAAGGCCCGTTGGTTCGCTTCGATCCAATCCGGCAGCTTCTGGCTGAAGCTCGCATAAGAGAACGTCAATTGAGACGCGCTCAGCACCGCGACGTAAATCTGCGCTGCGCGGATCTCTCCTGTCGACGGGTCGACGACGGGGATCGTGTGGCCAGCATAGTCGCACTCCATGGCGACGCCAGCAACGTGCCGGCTGCGATAGCTGGGTTTGACGCGGCTTTCGTATTCGGCAAAACGGCAGCAGAACCAGGTGTAGCCATAGCCGTCCAGATGGCTCTCACGATATTCCTGCCACAGCAGATTGAGCGTCACGCCCTTGCGCTTCAGCTCGCTGGCAATCTTCGGCCAGTCCGGCTCATCGATGTCACGCGGCGGCCGTCCCATCCGGCGAAAGAGCCGTCGCTCCAGAACCTCGTCATCGTCCAGTCCAGGGGGCAGCGGCCAGACCGCAAGTCCGGCTTCCCGTGCCCGCAGCAGATACGTCGATACCGACGTCTTGCTGATCTTCAAACGCTCCGAAACGGCCCGCACAGGGAGTTCCTGCTCGAACGTCAGCCGCAGTATCGATCGGATGTCCTTCACGCTCGAATGTCTCGCTCGCTTCCGTCTCGGCATTGATGTCCTCGCTTCGAATACGAGGGCAAAATGCCAGATCGGCGCTCACGAAAATCGACCTAATTCCGCCGCCTGTTTTGTCCGCGACTTACTGAAATCCCTGTCCCGAACTTACTGAAATCCGTGTCCGCGACTTACTGAATTCCTTGTCCGGGACTTTGCGAAACCCGCAGGCCGGCAGAGCGGACGGTCAAGAAGCTGGGGAAAAGTATGATCGACTGCACGTCTGCTTCGAAGCCGGACGGGTCATGGGCTGTGCCGGCAGGTTCGCGATCTTGGTCACGACTGCATGGTGTGGCGCCCGCCCTGATCCCGAAGCGGCCGGGCGAGCGTGTCAAGACGAACCGGCGGGACGCGGTCACGCTGGCGCGGCTGCACCGAGCGGGCGAGCTGACCGGGGTATGGTTGGCTGACGTGGTCCACGAGGCTGTCTGCGATCTGGTCCGGTCCCGGGAAGGCGCAGCCGACGACCTGCGCCGCAAACGCCAGCAGCTACTCTCTTTCCTTCTGCGCCATGGCCGGATCTACGAGAGCGGCGGTCATTGGACGTTGGCGCACAGGCGCTGGCTTGCCCGCCAGAGCTTCGAGCATACGGCACAGCAGATCGTGTGCCAGGAGAAGATCGACGCGATCGAGGACGCGGCTACGCCGCCTGGACGAGCAGTTGCGCGTCGTCGTGCCAACCTGGTCCATGGCGCGGGTGGTCGAGGCCTATCAGGCAATGCGCGGCGCCTCGTTCCTGGGCGCAGTGACCTTCGCGGCCGAGATCGGGGATGTGCGCCGCTTCGATACGCCGCCGCAGTTGATGGCCTTCCTCGGTCTGGTTCCGGGAGAGCGCTCGACTGGCGACACCGTCCACCGGTCAAGCCTTACGCTCGCCGGCAATCGACGCGCTCGCCGCGCTTTGGTCGAAGCGGCCTGGACTTACCGCTATCCCGCCAGAGTCAGCGAGGCGCTGAGGCTCCGGCTCGAGGGATTGCCGAAGGCTGTCCGCGACATAGCCTGGAAGGCACAAATCAGACTCTGCGCCCGCTATCGTCGCCTCAGCGCCGCCGGCAAGAAGCCGCCGGTGGTCGTGGCCGCGATCGCACGCGAGATGTCCGCCTTCTTGTGGGCTATCGGTCGGGAGGTCGCACCGTCATAGACAGGTCTCGACCAGCCCGCTGCACAGTGCCGGGGGTGGGGCACGGTGGGGAATTCCCGTCGCTAGTTATGTGGCCGAGCCAATGTGCTCGACGCCCGCCCCCTAGATGTTCGGTCCCGGCATTTGCTGGAGCGGATTGAGGGTGAAGCGTTCCGGTTGTGACGCCCACGCCTTGCAGATGAACTCGTAGGGCGTGAGACCCTTGAGGGTCTTGAGTCTACGAGCGAAGTTGTAGGCGGCAACGAAGTCGGCGAGATGGCTGCGTAGCTGGTCATGGCTCTCGTAGTAGAAGCGCTTGACGGTGGCGTCCTTGATGGTCCGGTTCATTCTCTCGACCTGGCCGTTGGTCCACGGATGCCTTGCCTTGGTCGTGCGGTGGTCGATGTCGTTCCTGGCGCAGGCGTATAGCGCATCCTTTGATTCGGAAGGTAAGGATGCCCCATCAAGTCTGGGATCAAACATCTAGACCGAGGACAGCCCCGAGACGAAGACACGGAAGGCGGTACCCAACCCGCGGATGAGAGTCTGAACAACCGTCGTCTCTGAGCTCCACCCCCGGCCCTGTGCAGTTCCAGCCAATCCGACTGCTTTGCACACTCGCGCCAAGCAGCTGTTCCCTCTCGCCTTCAGCCTTGATGCACTCCAAACTGTCCGGGATTCAGCGAAAAGGGTGTCAGGGAATTGCCGAAACACGTGGCCCCGACCTGTGAGTGCGAAGGCCGAATGGCTGAGCTACTCGACCATGATCTGAGACGCGAAACTTTTCGCAACCGGCTTCGCTTGCCCAATGGTTGGAGGCCGGACAAAGTTGTGAAAAAGCAAACAGGCAGAAACGGACGCGAAAAGCCGACGAATTGGATTGACACCGTTTTTTGAGTTGGCACACCTCTTGCTTTTTGAACCGCGACGTTCACCCAGCAACGGAGCCGTTCGATGTCCGTATCGACGATTTCGCTAGAGAGTTATCCCTCGACCAGTTGCTCGCGACGGAACGGGCCTATGCAGGAGACATTATCGGCGCGTTGGAATCTCCTGTCTTCGGCAGCCGGAGTGCGCGGTCACTTAATATGCGCGCTCAGTCCTATGGCGACCCGCTTTTTGCACGGCGAGGCGCAGGCGCACGTTCGCGAGCGACATCGTTTCAAATTTCTGTGCTGGCACGGAACACGTTTCGCGGTCGGCGGGAGAATAGACGTATCCGGTAACGGCAACGAAAATCAGTTTTCGAATAGTACGGGATGAAGTTGAGTCAAGCAAATCGCTAAACCACGTGGTAGGAGAATCGAACATGTCTGATGAATTCACTTATGGCGAAATTTACGCCCCGATCTATGAAGAATACACCACCGTGCAAGGTAAAGTCGCTGAGGTAGACGAGACGGTCGCCTTTCTTGAGCGATATTGCAACGGAGGCAGTGCCCTCGAACTGGGTATAGGCGACGGGCGCGTGGCAGTGCCGTTGAGCGAGCGTGGCGTCAAGGTCGAAGGTATCGATAATTCATGCAGCATGTTGAAACTTCTCGCCAAGCGAACCGATCTAATTAAGGCTTGGCAGGGAGATATTGCCCATTTCAGCTCAGAGCAACGCTACAATTTGGTGTATTGCGTTTATTTCACGTTCCCGTTGCTTTTCACGCGCGAAGCGCAAATAGCTTGCCTCCGATCTGCCGCGGAGACGCTAGATGATGAGGGGTCTTTGGTGATAGAACTGTGGGTGCCAGGCTTGTATCCTCTCGTCACCGGCCAGCAAACTACAAAGGCGCGGCTAGTGGATCATGAGAATACGATCGTCGATGTTTCTGTCCACGATCCACTAAACCAGAACTTGATTTCAACCGTCCTCTGGTTTTCTGGTACATCGGTCAGACGTTTACCGCAACGCGTTCGTTACGTTTACCACCAGGAGCTCGATACCATGGCCGAATGCGCGGGGCTGGAGCTGACGGAGCGGTGGGGAGATTGGTCGAGAGGTGCGTTCACCGAACGATCCCCACGTCACATCTCAGTCTACCGCCGAAGCAGGCCGTAGTTCAGGGACCTTCCGCAGCCAACAAGGCTTAAAATAAGCGTCAATTGCGGATATCGCTTCAGCAATCTTGGGACATCCGCTGTTGGCAGCTCTGGATGCGCTAGCATTGCCTCGTGATGATCGCCTTGCGTGTCAGATACACGGTAAGACCGTATGTCCGTAAGCGCGCTTTTCAGTGCACACTAGGGCGCGCACCGCGGTCCGGCGGGTCTGGATTGTCGCATTGAAGATTGGGGTTTCGAGCGTCAGCTGGTATTTTGGTGCGCACGTTCGCCGAAGTTGAAGGGCAGCAGATCCTCGATGTCGGCGTCGGTTGCTCGCTGGGGTAATTCAGTCAGCACGTGGCCTAGCCAGGCATAGGGATCGACCTCACAGGCACGGCAGGTCAGCACCAGGCTGTAGATGATAGCACTGGCCTTGGCGCCGGCAACGGTGTCACTGAAGAGCCAACTTTTTCTTCCGGTTACAAAAGGTCTGATGTCGCGTAAGAAGGTTGTTATCAGTTGTGTGCGTCAAGTTCTGCAAAATGGCGTGGCATCGCGGTGACGTCGGCGTGTCGGCCGCTCAGCCCCCGTGTTTAGCGGAGCGGCGGACACACGGCGGTGCTCAGGCGGCCAAGGCCGCCCTCAGGCTCTCCTTCTTGTGCTCGCGCAGATGATCCATGTTGAGATAGCGGGTCGCCTCGAGCCAGTTCTCGTGGATCTCCACCGCCAATGCCCGAACCAGCCGCAGACAGCTCCGCGGGTTGGGGAAGATGCGAACGACCAGGGTGC